>JAVEWA010000683.1:0-3676 GCA_034004785.1 Polyangia bacterium | reverse complement strand
TCCACCTGAGGATCAGGCACGACCAAGTCATGGACGTCCTGAAGTCCCAGACCGTGGTGGACACCAGGTCAGGCGGGACCGTCACCGTCTCCCTGCCCGCCGAGAGATCCGCCATGATGGAGACGAGCCAGCTCCCCCCGCAGGTGCGAGACGGAGGCGGGCTCCTGGCCATCGCGGTCGCCTTCAGAGGGGCCACCGCAATCCTCAGGACTGACTTGGACACCTTCCGGGGCAGGCTGCTCGGCGTGGAGAACCTGGGCACGGAGAAGCAGCCCGACTGGCGGATCTCCCTCCTCTCCGGTGAGACCCTGTCGGCCCACCCGGTGGCCACGGTCCGGTCTCTGCAGGTGCTCGACAAGACTCTGACGGTCGGCCTCTCCAAGTCCCTGGACGCCTCTCTGAACAAGGGGCGCTGGAAGCCCGTGCGGCTCACGATCCGGCTCTCGGGCAAGGGCCCGCACGACCTGGCGGTGAGCTACGTGGTCCCCATGCCCACCTGGAAGCCCGCCTACCGGCTAGTGGTGGACGAGAAGGACGACAAGGGCGAGCAGGGCGTGCTCCTTCAGGGCTGGTCCGTGGTGGACAACCTCTCGGGCGAGGACTGGCTCCAGGCTCAGCTCAGCCTGACCGCGGGCACCCCCCTCGCCTTCAAGTACGACCTCTATACCCCGAGGGACGTGGAGCGCCCGGATCTCACCCCGCAGGGGGTGAGCAGAGCCGAGGCCCCGCCCCCTGCCATGGACGCCACCGGCGCCGAAGATGCGAAGAAAGAGGCCGCGGCTCCGCCCCCTCCAGCGAGCGCTCCCAGCCCCAGCCGCTACTACAAGTCCAAGAGAGACTACTACCGCGGCCCTAGGGGCAGGGCCGCTGGCGGCGGCAGCGTGGGAATGCGGCGAGGGATGTTGGGCGATGAGGCCCCGGAGGCCGAGAGTGTCCGGGAGCCCGCGCCAGCCGTGTCGTCGAGGGCCTTGGAGCAGAGCTATGCCTCCCTGGTGTCAGGAAGAAGCGTCGGCAGCCTCTTCCGCTACGACATCCGCAAGCCCGTCACGGTGCCAGATCGGTCCTCTGCCCTGGTGTCCATAGTGAGCAAGCGCGTGGCCGGCGCCGACGTGCTCTACTACCTCGTGGGCTCGGGGCGCCCCAATCCTTACCGGGCGGTCCGCTTCAAGAACACCTCTGGCTACGTGCTGGAACGCGGGCCGGTCACCATCTACAGGGGCGGTGCCTTCATGGGCGAAGCCCTGGGCGGCCGCATCGAGAAGGGCGCAGAGTCCTTCGTGCCCTACGCCCTGGAAGGCCGGGTTGTGCTGCACCTCTCCTCCTCCGCCAAGGACGAGGGTTTGAAGCTCATCACCATAAGGAGCGGTTACCTGACAGTGGAGACCCAGAGCGTCACCCACTTCACCTACAAGATCATGGACCGCACTGGCGAGAACCTCGCCCTGTACGTGGCCCGGACCCGCCGGGACGGCTGGAAGGTGATCGAGCCCAAGGACGTGATCCTGGAGAAAGACATGTACTACACCCGGATCCCGCTCAATCCCTCCGGGACCACCGAGTTCACGGTCAAGGAAGCGACCCCTGTCCGCCGGAGCCTCTCCATCTACGACTCGCGCGCCCGACAAGCCCTCGCGATCTACCTGAAGGGCTCCGAGGTGCCCGCCGAGCTGAGGGAGAAGCTGACCCAGGTCCTCGCGCTCCAGGAGGAGATCACCAAGATCGACAACAAGATGTCCACGTTGCAGTCCTCCATCTCCCAGCTCAGGCGCCGGCAGGCCGACATCCGGGAGAACATCCGCGTCCTCGGAGCCAAGGGAAACGAAGACCTCAAGCGCAAGCTCACCAAGTCCATGGCGGAAGTCGAGACCGAGCTCAACAACCTGAACCGCGACTGGGTCGTGCAAAACATGAAGCGCGGTGAGCTGCACCAGCGTCTGACGGTGCTCTTCAAGATGATCCAGCTATAGGGCCTGCGGCCCTCCCCAGCTCCCCGCACACCAAGCCCCTCCCCTTCCGCAGTCCCCTCCCCCGGCCCTCGGGCGCCTGCTGTCCCCCTCGAGTCCCCTTTGTGTCCCCTCTCCTGTCCTCCTTGAAGTCCTCCTGGAGGTCCCCTATGCTCCGGATACCCGTAGCCTAGACCAAGTCAAACACCATGCGAACCCGGCACCGCTCCAGGCCCCACGCCCAACCGCTCCCGGAGAGCCCAGGTCCCGGTTACCCGAGCCCGGCGCCAATGAACCTCCTGGCGCTGGCCATCCTGCTGGCCTCGCTGGTCATATCCGCCCAGGCCCTGGCCGCCCCCGAGGACTACGGGCCGGAGAACCCCTCCTGGCAGGGGACCTCCAAGCTCTGGTCGCTGGCCAGGGAGCAGGGATACGAGACCGAGATCAGAAGCAAGCTCGACTGGCAGGCCCTGGGCCCCAGGGACGTCCTCTTCGTGGTCTATCCCGTGAGCCAGCTCAACACTGCCCATCTCACCACCTGGATCCAGGGTGGAGGGCGCTTGATCCTGGCGGACGACTTCGGCTCCACCGGGCCGCTGCTCGAGACGCTCGGGGTGCGCCGGTTCAAGCCGTACGGTCAGCGGATAACCAGACTGCACGTCGAGAACCCCAACCTCCCCCTGGCCACGGCCGGAGTCACTCACCCCCTGAACGCCGGGATCCCGGAGCTGGTGACCAACCACCCGGCGGCCCTGGACACCGAGCTCCCTCACATCTTCCGCTTCGAGCCCAGCCAGGGAGCGGTCGTGGTGGCGGCCACCCTCGGCAAGGGGCGAGTGGTGCTCGTCTCGGATCCCTCGATCCTGATAAACAGGATGCTCGAGTTCGACGGGAACCTCGCCTTTGCCAGGCGCCTCCTAGGCTACCTCGGTCGGGCGGGCGAGGACCGCCTGGTGGTGCTCATCCAGTCCTTCGAGCAGGTGGGCGCGCCCAAGGCCGCCGTCTCCGTCACCGAGCCTCCTCCAGAGGGCCTGTCATCCATCTTCGCGGACGCCAACGACCTGCTCGGCGAGTTCAACTCCTACGTCCTGGATCGCATCTGGATCATGCCCATCGCCACGCTCCTGGCGGGCCTCATCCTGGCCCTGGCGGTCTGGTTCATCCCGATGCTGCGGCCCGTGTACGACGCGAGCTGGACGCGGCCGGGCGAGGGCCCTCCGCCGGCGCGCAACGAGCGGGACCTGGCGCCCTATCTGGAACCAGGGCGTCGCCGCCACAACTACGTCTACCCGGCCGCCGTGCTCCGGGACGTGTTGGACCAGGACCTCGAGGAGGCCCTCAACATCGCGGCTCCGCTCTCCACCATGGACGAGCACAGCCTGCGACGTGTCGCGCGTCACCGCGGCGGCGAGGCGGCGGAGCGCGCCTGCGCCCGCCTGGTGCAGGCTACGAGAGGGATCCCCGCGCGAGACACGGTGACGCCATACACTCTCACCCCGCGCTGCTCGGCGCGCGACCTTTCGAGCCTGCGGGACATCGGCAAAGAGCTCCTCGTGGCCCTGGGCCACGGCAAGACCTCGCGAGAGGCGACACGGGCGGGTGAACAAAGAGAAGAATGACCTTCCCTGGAAAGCGAAGCCTCACATGCACGACACCAGAATAGACGCGGAAAACCTGGACCGGGTGAGCCACCTCGTGCGCTCGATCCAGCGAGAGATCGCCAAGGTCTACAT
>JAVEWA010000682.1:0-3678 GCA_034004785.1 Polyangia bacterium | reverse complement strand
GAGCACCCTCTCGACGGGCGCCTCGATGAGCCCGCCCCCAGGGGTGACGAAGCCAAAGGCGGCCGACAGGTAGGCCACCAGGGGCACCCCCCTCTCTCGCGCCTTGGCGGCGAGGAGCCGGCACTCTTCGAGGGACTCTTCCACACCTCTCCCGAGGTTCGCCCGGTTGTGCTCCTCCACCGCCGAGAAGAAGAGGCCCGCGTGGTGACCGAGACCCTCTGGGCCGAGGCCCAGCTCAAGGAAGGATTCGAATCTGCTCCTCGTGGGCACCAGGGTGACGAAGGTGACCTCGGGCCGCGCGCCGAGGCCCTGAGTGATGGCGCGGAGCCGCTCTCTCGACATGGCTGGGGCCATGCGGGGGGACACGCAGGAGAAGATCTCGAGGCGCCTGATGCCTGCCTCTGCTAGCAGGCTCGCCACCTCGAGGACGAGGGCAGGGGGCAGGCTGGCGAGCTGCTCGGTGGTCAGGTTCTGACCATGCTCCCGCAGCGTGACATCCGCGAGCAGCACCTCGGGCGCCGGGCCGGGCCCGGCCGCCATGGGAGAGCCTTCGGGCAGGGGTCGCGCGGCGGTCATGGCACCCTCAGAGGGTCAGGTGAAGGTCTCTTATCCGATCAGCCAGGGCGTCCAGGGACGCGAGGTCCTCGGCCTGCGGATAACCCTTTACCTGAACTGGAGTTAGCCACTCGACCTTCAAGTTGCTCATGAGGCCCTGTATCTGCTCCACGGCCTTGCCTCCCCAGCCGAAGGACCCGATGAGCCCGGCCCAGCGGAGCTTGGGCCTTAGCACGTTGGCCAGGTAGGCCGCGTAGATGGCCTTGGGGTGGGCGCCAGCGAGCACCGTGGAGGTCGCCAGCACCAGGGTCGAGGCGTCCACGAGCGCCATCGCCAACTCCCCCTCGTCGGTCACCGTGAGGTTGAAGGGCTCGACTGGCACATTCCTTTCCACGAGCGCCTCGACGAGGTGCATCGCCATCCGGTGGGTGCTGCCGTGCATGGACACATAGGGCAGCACCACTAGGTTCCGGGTCGGGCCGTTCACCCAGGCCTCGTAGGCGTCCAGGATGAGCTTGGGCCTTGGGTAGCAGGGGCCGTGACTCGGGCAGACGAGGCGCAGATCGTACTTCGAGAGACGCTCGAGGTGTTTGGTGATAACACCTCTGAATGGCATCATTATTTCGGCGTAGTAACGCTTTGCATAGTTGAGGGTCGCCCCCTCGTCCTCAACGAAGAGCTGGCTCGTCGCATGGTGCGAGCCCAGGAAGTCGCATGGGAAGAGGATCCCGTCCTCCCTGAGGTAGGTCAGCATGGTCTCGGGCCAGTGGACCCAGGGGGCGTGGAGGAACTCCAGGGTTCGGCCGCCAAGGTCCAGGATCTGGCCGTCCTCCACCGGGTCCACGCGGTCCTCGGGCAGGGCCATGTGCCTCAGGAGCATGTCCTTGCCCTTCTTGGTGCAGAGCAGCCTGGCCTCGGGGAACCGCTCCATCACCGCGGGGAGAGAGCCGGAGTGGTCCTGCTCGGAGTGATTCGAAATCACGTAGTCGAGCCGCGTGACCCCCAGGTCTTCCAGGCGGCCGAAGAGGGTCCCTGTGAAGCCGGGGTCCACTGTGTCGATCAGGGCGGTGCGCTCTCCCCCCTTCACCAGGTAGGCGTTGTAGCTGGTGCCCTCTGGCAGGGGGATCAGCTCGTCGAACATCCGCCTGGCCCAGTCGATCGCTCCCACCCAATGGATGCCTTCTGCTACTTGTCTCGCGCGCAATGTCTGCTCCTCCTGTTTGGGCGCCCGGGCGGGCGCGGGCAGAGCCTAGCATGGATGACCCCTGAGAGCCCATGGGGTCCGACCGCCAGCTGCCCCCGCGGATTCCCAGGTGGTATTTAGCGGCCCCATCTCGCCCCCGCATCTCGCCCCTGCATCTCGCCCCCGCATCTCGCCCCCGCATCTCGTTCCCCATCTCGTCCCCTCATCTCGTCTCAGGCAACCCGCCTTAGCCCGGGCAATGTCCTTGTCCGTGTGAGGGCGAACTCCACAGGCCACATAGCACAGCTCCGCCGGGCCGGACCGGGCCGTCCAAGGAGCCCGCTCCCATTGGCGCTGCTCTTGGCGGCGGCCCTTCACGGGATCCTCCTCGGAGCCCTGGGCTGGCTTGGCGGCGCGCCCCTGCCAGGCCCTGGCCGGGCCCTGCCCGAGGCCTCGGTGACCCTGGAGAAGTGGGAGCCGGCCCGGGTCGAGCCGGCCCAGGAGTTCGCCCGGGTCGAGCCCGCCCGCGACCCCTCCAGAGAGCTGCGCCGGATCGAGCCAGGCTCCGGCCCGGAGGGCGCCAAGGAGCTGGCCCGGAAGAGGCCCGCCCTTGCCGCGGTGAGCCGGACCCCTATGGCAGTCGAGTCCCTGCTGCCCGAGCCAGGTCCGGAGCGCCAGCACCCATCCCCTCCGCCCCGGGATGTCCCTGCGGACCCGCTCCGGATGCGCCTGCCCGGACGGGCCGCTGAAAGGGCGCGGTCCCCCTCGCCGCCGGCTGACCCACCCACCGCGAGACCAGGCCGGTTGGATCTGACCTTTCGCCCGCCACCTGGCGCCTTGGCGCTGCCTGGGCCAGTCACAGAGAACCCCGGGCGCCGCGACCGGGGCGGGGCCGAGCCACCCATGGCGGATCGCCTGATCGCGCCGAAGCCGAAGATTCGGGGCGCGGGGATCTTCCGCCTGACCTCGAGGGGCGAGCCCGAGTACGACGGCCAGATCCTGCGGTGGCGCTCGGGAGGCAGCTACCAGTACCGGGGCATGGGGGGCACCTTCGACGCCTGGGTCGGGCCCGACGGGAGCCTCGCCTTTCGCGACCACGGCTCGGTGGCCGGGCCAAGGAGCGGGAAGCCTGCCTATGCGCCCCCCCTCGAGGACCCCTCCACTCCCCACCTGAAGCCCTCGGGCGGGGTCGTGATGTTCACCATCGGCACCTTCGACGTGACCGACGCCGCCATGCGGCGCCTCGGCCAGGACCCCTACGGCGCGGAGAAGAAGCGCTTCGCCGAGGCGACCTCCTCCTGGCGCGAGGGGCTGAGGGGCAGGTTCCAGGAGGCGACCCGCCGCCGGGCCATGGACGCCGCTTCACTGGCAGGGCCCCTCTGCAGGCGCTACGAGGCCGCCGAGGAGCCTCGGCGCCGAGTCATCCGCGAGGAGCTCTTCGAGCGCTGGGACGAGTGCCGCGAGGACGCCGATGGCCGGGCGGTCCGCTCGGCCCTGCTCGGCAGCATCCGGCGCTGCGGCATCAGGTTCACCCTGGCGGAGCTCGCCTCCTTCAACAAGAGGCGAAGCGCCAGGGAGGCTTTCTCTCCCAGGTGAGCCGGGCAGGTGAGCCGGGCAAGGTCAGGAATACTCTCAGTCTGCCGAGCTCTCCGTGGTGAGCTCCCGCCAGACTCGCTCGACGCGAGCGAAGACCGCGGCCCAGGAGAAGCGGGCGAGGCCGGGTGGGGGCTTTGTCAGGGGCGGCATGTCCAGGCCGCGCTCTATGGCCCTGGTGAGATCGTCCACGAAGCGCGGCAGGTCGCTTGGCGCAGGCTCGTCCGGCCCGAGGAGCCGAGGTGGATCGACGACTATGAGGGCATCGCCAAGGGTCGGCGAGAGCTCTGCCTCGATCCCCGGCAGCCTGGTGGCCACGGCCCGGCAGCCGCAAGCCGCCGCCTCCA
>JAVEWA010000681.1:0-3679 GCA_034004785.1 Polyangia bacterium | reverse complement strand
GGGTTCGGAATGGGGGCGCTCTTGCGCCTCGGCGGCGGGCCTCGTGACCGGGCCGGATTGGCCCTGACCTTTCAGGACACGGTGGCCGAGGCCGGGCCTTGCGCCTCGGACGAACCCGAGCTGGACCGGTACCTCGGGGTGTCCCTGGAGACCGATGGAGCGAGCCCTCTAGCGCACCAGGTCAGGTTCGTCGTGGATCAGGAGACCCAGCTCCTGGTGCCTTGGAACGGCGTCGAGGCGGCGGCCTTTGTGCGGGTGGACGACGAGGGCTTCGCTCGCTTCTATCTCGGCGACGCGCTGGAGCCCTTCCCGGCTTGGGACGCGCCTCCGATGCACCGCTCCATGCGCGTCCTCTCCCTCGGCGGCCCGCCCATGCGTCTCGCGCTGCACGGTCATGGCAGCGGCCCGCGGGTCACCGGGCTGCTGGTGCAGGATGGGGGGAGATGCGGGGATCCGATCCCCGAGCCACGCGAGGCTCTGGGCCTAGGGGTGGTGTTCGCCGCGGGCAGCACGAGCGATGCGAGCGTCCCCGCGGGTCAAGATCCCTGGGACGCCCAGGTGGTGTCGGAGCCGGCGGTGGTCTCCTACCGGGGAGAGCTCCATCTCTTCTACCGGGGAAGGTCTAGCGCGGACGCCCCGGGAGCGATCGGACAGGCGGTGTGGGGCGGGGACGAGGTGGGGTTCGTGCGCCTTGGGGGGGCGCCAGTGATAGACGACGACTGGGTGCGCCAGAGCGCCACCTCCGAGCTCGGCCCGATCCTGGATCTGTCGGGGCCGGCCGCGCTGGTCCGTGACGAGGACGGCGCCTTGCTCCTGTACTTCGGCGTGTCAGAGATCCTGGAGGACGAGCCCGCGCGCTCCTGGATAGGCGGCGCTCTCATTTCCGAGGATGGCGATGCCATCCCGCTCTATCGGACCAGCCCATCCGGAGCACCTACCCACGAGCTCCTCTCGCCCAAGCAGGGGGTGGTCCCGAGCTGGGAGATGAGCGTCTCCCAGCCCTCGGTCGTGCAGCGCGGCCAGGGAGACTTCCTTATGCTCTACACGGGCAGGGCGGACCCGGTGGATCCTTTCACGGCTGCAATCGGGCTCGCGGTCTCGAGCGACGGCGTAAGCTGGCGCCGGGGCAACATCCTGCCTGCTGGAGATCCCCGCGGCGAGAACCAGCCGGTCATCCGGACGCCGCTGGAGTCGGCGCACATGACTGCCGTCTCTTCGCCGACCTTCGTCTGGGACGCCCACATGGAGGTCTTCCGAGTGTGGTACGTCCATCGCGCCGGCGCCGACTTCTCACTTCACCACGCGTTGTCCGGGATGGACGCCCGGGTCTTTCACCCCTACCCGGGCAACCCTGTGCTGCGGCCTGCCTCCTTCGAGTGGTGCGACGACCACTATCTGGACGGGCCCAGCGTCCTTGTGGAGCCCTCCGGCCTCCTCCGCCTCTACTACCATGGCAGGAGCGAGACATTGGGACACTCCATCTGTTATGCTGAGAACGGCTTCGGGTTCTGATCCCGTGGCGCGGTTTGGAACAATGCGGGTGCTGATCGTCGAAGATGACCGTGACCTGGTGGACCTGCTCGGGCTGCTCCTTCGTGAGATGGCTGGCTGGGAGGTGGAGTCCTTCACGGATCCATCGCAGGTCCTCGCCGACCCTTCACTGCTGGGCTCGGTGGACCTCGCCCTGGTGGATCTCAACATGGAGCCGCTCGGGGGGCCAGAGCTGGTGCGCCGCTGGCGCGAGAACGGGGCGCTGCCTTGCCCCGTGGTATTCCTGACCGGTGAGCGGCCGAGCTCCGGGGATCTGGCCCTGGTGGACGGCGCCATCAAGAAGCCCTTCACCTATCAGGAGCTGATGGAGAGGCTCGGAGCCATCCTGGGTCCGCGGATCTCGACTTGAACCGTTTTGGGGCAGCCGAGGGGCCGAGGCACGACGCCTTCCCATCATGACCGCGGCCCAGGATGCCCAGCAGGTCTGGCTTTCGAAATGGCCCTGATCAAGACCCCGCAGACGCCCCTCGTCCTCGGGCTGGCCTTCCTGGCCATCCTGGGTGGCATGACCGCCCTCGGGCTGCTCGGCCTGGCCACCGGTCGTCGGGTCACGGGTCTCACGAGGCAGTCCATGCAGGCTTCTACCCAGGCCCTGGCCGAGAAGATCGTGCGCAAGGTGGAGAAGCGCATCATCGATCAGGACAGGGTCCTCCTGGATCTGGTGGATCTCAAGCACCTGGACGACTTCAAGTTCTTTTGGGACCGGCTCACCACCATGAGCGGCTTGGTGGAGGGCGCCATCGTCATGGACAGCCAGCAGCGCATCCTGCACTACGCCAGCAAGGAGGCCCCCAGGGAGCAGGAGATCTTCACTGGCCTCTTCCTCTCCAGGATTTTGCCGCGGATGGAGGTGGCGAACCTGACGCCTGGCCTACACAAGCATCTGCACATGACCCTGGATGGGAGGGAGTACCTGATCAGCTACCTCCTGCGGGTGCAGGAAGGCCAGCGCTTTTTGGTCGCCCTCAAGGTGAACATGGCCTTCATGCTCCGCAGGATGCTCTCGGAGGAGCTGGAGACCCTGCAGGACCAGTACGTGGCCGGGGTCTCGGACAATCGCGGCCTCCTGATCATCGGGCAGCGCTCTCCACCCTCCCTCAGGCAGGACAGGGTCCGCCTGTCCTTTCCCACCACGCTCTACCGCTGGACCCTGGAGCTGGCGCCCCGCGCGGGCGCCTCGCTGGCGGCCCAGGCGGAGCGGCGAGACCGGATCAACTTGCTCCTGGTCCTGGCGAGCATGGCGGTCTCGGTGCTGGGCTTTGGCATGCTCCTCGCGGTGGTGAGGCGGGAGAGGGCGCTGTCGGCCCTGCGCAGCGACTTCGTGACCACAGTCACCCACGAGCTGAAGACACCCCTGTCCTTGATCCGCATGTACTCGGAGATGATGACCCTCGATCGGCCCGGCGCCGAGGCCAAGCGAGGGGAGTATGCCAGGATCCTGGCGCGGGAGACCGACAAGCTCGGCCGCCTGATTGACAACGTGCTGGATCTCTCCCGCCTCGAGCAGGGGCGTTCCCTGCTGGAGCTGAGGGAGACGGACCTCGTGGAGGTCGTCAAGGAGACGCTCGACGAGCAGCGAGAGCGCCCCGCCCGGTCAGCCTGCGCCCTGAGCTCCAATTTGCCCTCCGAACCGGCGCTCATCCAGGCCGATCCCGACGCGATCCGCCTGGCGATCCTGAACCTGCTAGACAACGCGGCCAAGTACGGCGCGGCCAACGTCTGGGTGAGCATGAGCCTCGAGCCAAGGGCCGTGGAGGTCATGGTGGCGGACGATGGCCCTGGGATCCCCGCGGAGGAGCAGGCCAGGCTCTTCGAGCGGTTCTTCCGCGGCAAGCGGGCCATGCGCAGCCGGGAGCGTGGGAGCGGCATCGGGCTCTCGCTGGTGCAGCTAGTGGCGGAGGTGCACCGGGGGAGGGTGTCCGTGGCGGACCGGCCTGGAGGAGGAGCGATCTTCAGCCTCCATCTGCCGCGCCTCGCTCGGCGTTCCGGGCCCCATCCCGAGAAATCCGAAGGGGTCACGGCCACGGCCTCCTCCGCGGCCACGACGGCTGCGGCTGCGGCTGCGGCTGCGGGCTCCGATGATCCCTCGGCGCCCACTCGAGAGAGCCCTGAGCCTACCCGAGAGAGG
>JAVEWA010000680.1:0-3681 GCA_034004785.1 Polyangia bacterium | reverse complement strand
ATGTTGCACGCCTGACAGTCCGGCAGGGTGCCCCCGCAGTTGGAGTTGCAGCAGTAGCCGTCCCGGCAGAAGTTCATCTGGCACATGACGTCGTTCGTGCAGGTCTGGCCGTTCGTGTACTTCTTTGTACAAGTGCCGATGTTGCAGAAGAAGTTGGTGGGGCAGTCATTGTGGTTGGTACAAATACCGCAGAAGATCGCCGTGTTGAGGTCGGTCTCGCACCCATTGTCCTTGTTGTTGTCGCAGTTGCCCCACCCGTCGGCGCAGGTCGGCGAGCACTGGCCCGATACGCAGGCCGTCGTGCCGTGAGCGTTCGTGCAGGCGTGGTTGCAGCTGCCGCAGTGGCTCACGTTGGTCTGCAGGTTGAAACCCTCGTCTATCCCATTGACGCAGTTGTTGTCCACGTAGTCGCAGACCTCGGTAGCCCCCGGATTGATGGCATCGGCGTTGTCGTTGCAGTCCGTGGGCTGGGCCGCCGTGTAGAGGCCCCGCGGGTAGCACCAGCACTGGTAGTCCGTCTGGTGGCCGTAGCCATCCATGTCGAAGTCCCGGTAGAAGTTGGTGCAGCCGAGCGCGTTCAGCTCGTTGTTATCGCCGTTGCAGTTGTCGTCATAGACCGTGGAGCAGTTCTCGGTCTTCCCTGGATTGCAGCTGGCGCCGCAGGCTGACGGGTCGTCGTCGCAGTCCCCGCCGGTGGTGGTGCCGTAGAAGCCGGACGCGTAACAGAGGCACCGGGTGTCCCCCGTCCTCCCGTAGCTGTCCCCGTCCTCGTCCCTGAGATAGTTAACGCAACCCTGGGCGTTGACGTCGTTGTCGGACCCGTCGCAGTTGTCGTCGTAGGGCGTGATGCAGCGCTCCTGGACGCCGGGTTTGACAGCGGCGTCGTTGTCGTTGCAGTCCAGCCCAACCGTGGCGGTGTACTCGCCCTCGGGCGCGCAGAGGCATCGGTAGTCACCAATGGCCCCGTAGGTGTCCAGGTCGTGATCCCGGTAAAAGACCGAGCAACCGATTGCGTCCTCGTCATCCACCATGCCGTCGCAGTTCTCGTCCACGGGTGTATCCCCGGACGCGGTGCACTGCTCCAGTGTGCTCTGGAAGACACAGGCATACTCACACCCATCCGCCGGGTTCTGGTTTACATCCCACCAGCCATCGGGGCAACCGGACACCACTCCGATGATGGAGACGAAGAGTTGGCCCGATTCGGGGTCGTTGGTCTGGATCTCGAGTTGCTCTTGGGGGAAGACGTCCACAGAGGCGTCGAACTCGACCTTGACGTAGAGAAGATCGGGAGGGACCGCATTCGGCGGATCCCCAGCGGAAAGGTAGAACGGCAGCGAGGCCAAGGCGGTCGCGTCCCCGTTCAGGGGGTCCTGGGTGAAGGCGAATATCCTGTAGGTGTTGGCAGCTCCGGAGGTGTTGGTCACCGCGATGCTCTGGATGGTGAGAGGCGCGTTTCCTACGGCCACGTTCCAGAGCACGAAGTTCCTCTCCTGGGGCTCGCCGAAGCGAACGAGGCCGAAGTCGATGAGGGGGCGCTCCTGGGCGTCCACCTGGCAGTCCGGGTAGTTCTGGTCCGGGTAGGGCGGCGTGGCGTCCCCAGTGAAGACGCTGGCCATGACGTCTGCCGTGCCCTTGTACTCGCTGGTGAGGGTCTCGATCACAGGGTTCTCGTCGGGATCGTTTGAAAAGAACCGGATCGAGCCGGTGTCGAGCTCCGCGTCCACCGAGATGAGGGACACTTGGAGGACATGCTCGGCGCCGGGAGCGATGGTGATCTGCACCGTGCCCTCCTGGCTGACGTGGAACTCCTGCAGTCCTCCTGGCTCATCCACCACAATCTGGGTGATGACGAGATCGGACTGGCCCAGGTTGAAGATCGAAAGGGGCAGCACCACCTCGGTCCCGAGGAGGGGCGACTGGAAGTCGAGATGCTGGGTCGAGAGGGCGATGTCCGGCACCCTCACGTCCGCGTCCGGGACGCTGCTGTCCGAGGGCCAGACGCAGATATTCCCAACGCAGTCCATGCCAGCGGGACATTCGTCCACGCTCTCGCAGTAGGTCTGGTTGTTGTTGTTCGCGCCCGAGGGCTTGCCCCCGCAAGCGGCCACCAGGAGCGCGGAAGCTCCTAGGGCGACGCACGTAAAAAGATGGGCGAAGCTACTTCTTGGGTATTCGGCTTTCATGGTGTCACTTCCATGAGTTCAGAGTTACGCATTTTCATTTTACCTGATATCGAGAATCCTCCCAAGAGGAGAAAGTCTGGTCCCATGCAACCAAATACCAAACCTCCCCCCCCCGTTTGTGGCCCGAAGGCAACCCAGCAGGTCCTAGCCCCCTTGCGATCCATCCTCCTTCTTGGGTTCCCCTCGGCCTGCGGCGGCACGCCAGGCAAGGGCGGTCGCGACGCCGCCCCCGACGCCGCGGACAGCGGCAGCGACGCCACGGCCCCGGGCGCCCCACTGACCCTTGCGGCAAGGGCGGTGGAGACCTGCGGCACCTGGCTGCCCGACCACCAGCCAGGGCTCTCCTACCAGACCCCTTCCCTGCTCCGTCTGGGGATCCAGTCCCTGGAGCTCCTTCGCAGCCACAAGGACCCCGCGCCCGTGGCAATTTCCCTCCCCTCCTCCATCGTGGAGGTGGACGCCAGCGCCGGGGGCGAGATCGCCTCACTCATGACAGGGGCGCTGCCCGAGGGGACCTACTCGCATCTGCGTGTCGGCCTGGCCTGGGCCACCTACCGGCTCCAAGCCACTGCGCACGCCCAGGTGACCGCACCCGGCACCCTGGACATAGACATATCCCTATCGAACCACGAGCGGGAGCCCGGCCAGCTGCGAACCCAGGGTCAGTACACCGCCACCTTCAGCGCCTATGGCCAAACCTTCACCTACAGCGGCCAGACGGCCTTCAACTGCACCCTCTCGGCCTGGGGAGGCATCGCCGCCACCACCGGGCCCCGCTTCGACGTGCGCGTGCCCCTGCCCGGCGGGCCGTTCGTGGTGGAGCACCAGGCCACGACCCCGATCTCCATCGAGCTCGCCTTCCCCATGCTGGACACCTTCTCCTGGCGCGACCTCGGCTCGCCCGGCTACAGCCCCGGGGTGCTGGATATCGCGCAGCCGCCCTCCCCTGGGGAGCTGCCCGACGCCATGGTGGAGTGCCACCTGCTCATGGCGGATCGCTGCCAAGGCGAAGGCGTCGCGCCCATCCACCCCACCTGGCCCATGCCCGACTCCGACATCCAGTTCTGCTCCGACGGCCAGCAGATCGTGAGCCCCTGCCCTACCCAGGACGCATCCGGCTTCGGGCAGGACGCCCAGTACAGCGTCAACCCCCTCGACTACGAGATCACCGCCGACTGGGTCCTCGATCGGGTCACGGGCCTCACCTGGCAGCGAGCCGTGCCTGCCGTCTCCTTCGACTGGTGGGAGGCCCGGGAGCACTGCGCCGCGATGACCCTGGGCGGCCATGATGACTGGCGTCTCCCGGGCCGCATGGAGCTGGTCTCCCTGCTCGACTACGGGAGCCTGGACCCAACCATCGATCTCGAGGCCTTCCCAGGGACGCCCAGCGACTTCTTCTGGACCGCCTCCCCTGTGCCCTTCTTGAACCTCGCCTACGGAGTCCGCTTCGAGCTTGGCTTCATCTACGACCACGATCCCTATGGCTCTGGCCGGG
>JAVEWA010000679.1:0-3692 GCA_034004785.1 Polyangia bacterium | reverse complement strand
CAGCTACTTCGGGAGAGCGCCGAAGGGCAGCCGATCCAGGTCCAAATTTCCCCCCGACAGGATGAGCCCCACCCGCAACCCTCCGAGATCCACCTTTCCCTCCAGCACCGCTCCGAGGGGCACCGCGCCAGAGGGCTCCACCACCAGCTTGGCCCGCTCCATGAGGTGCCTGAGGGCCGCGATGATCGCCTCGTCGCTCACGGTGACGATGGCCTCCAGGCGCCGGCCGAGGATGGCGAAGGTGAGCTCCCCGAGAGACGTCAGAAGGCCGTCGCACACCGTCCTCGGGGCCTCGGATGGCAGGATCCGCCCCGCCGCGAGGGACCGGTGGGCGTCGTCCGCGCCCTCGGGCTCGGCCCCGAGGACCCGGATGCCTGGCCTCAGGGCCTGGGCGGCGATGGCGGTGCCGCTCATCAGGCCGCCGCCCCCCACCGGCGCCAGGATCGCGTCGAGATCCGGCACCTCTTCCAGCAGCTCCAGGGCGGCCGTGCCCTGCCCGGCGATGACCCTGGGGTCGTTGTAGGGGTGGACGAAGTGCGCCCCGGTCTCGGCCACCACCTCGGCCAGGGTGGACTCCCTGGCGGCGAGGGTGGGCGCGCAGTCAACTATGCGCGCGCCATAGCCCGCGACCGCGGCCCGCTTCACCGGAGGCGCGGAGGTGGGCATGACGACATAGGCGGGGCAGCCTCGGGCCGCCGCCGCCAGGGCCAGGGCAGCCGCGTGGTTCCCAGAGGAGTGGGTGGCCACCCCGCGGGAAGCCTGCTCGGCAGTGAGGCTCTGCACCGCGTTCGTGGCGCCCCGGTACTTGAAGGCCCCCACCTTCTGGAGGTTCTCGCACTTGAAGTAGAGGGACGCCCCTGCCATTCGATCCAGACTGGCCGAGGTCATGACGGGGGTGCGATGGACATGGGGACGGATGCGCTCCGCCGCCGCACGGATCGCCGCGAAGTCCGGGAGTTTGAGCTGCTCCCCGGTGCCGTCTCTTGTCGGTTCGTTCATGGCGGAGGCTCAGCTTCGATGGCCCCCCTAGAGGGTCACGGTCTCTTCCCGCTTGGGCACGGCAACCGAGAGGCCCTGAGCAGTCCTCAGGGAATCCGCGAGGGCCGCCTGGGCCTCTGGCTCCCCATGCACCAGGAATACCTGGCGCAGGCTCGGCCCGGCGAGCCGGGCGTAGTCGATGAGATCCTTCCGGCCCGCGTGGGCCGAGAACCCAGTCAGGACCTCCACCCTGGCCCTGAGAGGCCTCGACACTCCGAAGATCTTCACCTCAGGCCGCCGCTCGGAGATGCGCCGTCCGAGGGTGTGCTGCGCCTGGAAGCCAACGATGACGATTGTGTTGGCAGGGTTCTCGATGCTGTTCCTGAGGTGGTGCACGATTCGTCCCGCCTCGCACATTCCCGAGGCGGAGATGATGATCATCGGGCCCTCGGCCTCGTTGAGGGCGCGGGACTCGTCCACCGATCTGACGTACCTGACGGATTCGAATCCCCAGGGATCGCCGTGGGCCTCGATGTGAGCCAGGAGATCCTTGTCGTAGCACTCGGGGTGGTTCCGAAAGACATGGGTGAGGTTCACCGCGAGGGGGCTGTCCACGTAGATGGGGATGGCTGGCAGGGAGCCCGCCTCGGAGAGGATCTTCAGGGCGTACACCACCTCCTGGGTCCGCTCGAGAGCGAAGCTCGGGATGATCACCTTTCCTCCGCGCTCGGCGGTCTCCTTGATGATCCTCCCGAGCTCTTCGCGGCTCTGCTCGATGGGGCCGTGATCCCGGTTCCCATAGGTGGACTCCATCACCAGGAAGTCGGCGTCCGCCGGCACCTCGGGGTCCCTGAGGATGGGCAGGCCACGGCGGCCTATGTCCCCGGAGAAGAGGATCTTGCTGCCGCCCGCGTCCACCAGCACGCTCGCGCTCCCGAGCACGTGTCCGGCGTCGGCAAACACCACCCGCACCCCGGGGAGGGGCTCGAAGGAGCGCCAGTAGTGGTAGGCCACCATGTGCTTGAGGGTCTTGAGCACGTCCTCGAGGGTGTAAAGGGGCTCCACCGGCACCCAGTCCGGCTCGTCGCCGAACTTGCGGTTCAGCCACTCCGAGTCCGACGCCTGGATGCTGGCGGCGTCCCTGAGCATGGCCTGGCAGAGATCCGCCGTTGCCGGGGTGGTGAAGATGGGGCCATCGAACCCGCTCCGCACGAGCGTCGGCAGATTCCCGCTGTGATCGATGTGAGCGTGGGTCAAGACCGCCGCGTCTGCCCTCAGAGCCGCCTCTGGCAGGTGTCTGTTCCGCTCGTTGGCCTCCTGGCGCCGGCCCTGAAAGAGGCCGCAGTCCACTAGTAGATTCCCCGAAGGGGTTTCGAGCAGGAACATGGAGCCAGTGACGGTCTGGGCAGCACCAAGGAAAGAGATCTTCAATTCGGGCCTCCGCTCGAGCAAGTGGTTTCGACGTAGAGCAAAAGACTAGCCGAAACCCGTGGTTATCACAAGGAGCCCTGACAGCAGCCCAGACAGGAGCCCAGGGCCAAATCATGACCAGCGGCTCCAATCGCGAGCCCATCGGAAGCCGCTGCCCGCGAGTGCAAGATTCCAACGACCGACGAGGGTCGTTGACATTCGCGCTCCACATCGTGCAAGAAATGAATGATAGTGGAAAGAAGCATGTCGACGAGCGTCCATGGACAGAATCGCCCCCTTGCCCCGGTGCGGCGCACCTCCGGGGCCCTGTGCCCATGGCTCGCCTCGCTCCTGGCGCTGACTCTAGCCTCGCTGTCCCTGCCCGGCTCCGCCCGCGCGGACAAGGAGATAGTGAAGAGGCTCCTTCACAACAAGGAGTACAAGGTCCGCCTCCAGGCGGCCATCTACCTCGCCAAGCTCCAGGATCCCACGATGCTCCACGCCCTCATAAAGTGCGTGGACAAGGACGACCACTACCTGGTGCGCTCCTTTTGCGCCGGCGCTCTCGGCCGCCTCGGCAAGGAGGAGGCCCTGCCAGTCTTGCGAAAGGCTCTCAAGGACTCCCACGAGTTCGTCAGGAGACGGGCTCAGACCGCGATCGACGCCATCGAGGCATTGACTGGTGGAGGCACCGGCTACCCGGTGAAGCACAAGCCCAAGGCGGAGATGTTCGTCCTGGTGGACACGAGCCGCGGCCGCGGAGGCGGCATCCCATCGCGGGTCAAGGAGCACACGGACCGGAGCCTGCGCCAGAAGCTGAACCAGGAGCCATCCTTCGAGGTGGCCCGCTCCGGAGTGGCGATCCCGGCCCCCTGGCTCCAGCAGCGACGCATCCCGGCCTACAGGGTGGACGTGAGCGTGGAGCAGGTGCGCCGGAGACGAGAGCACTCCCGCGCCTTCGTGTTCGCCAAGCTGAAGGTGATCGTCACGCGCCACCCCGCGAGGGCCGTGGTGGTGATTACCACGACCGAGTCACAGTCCAGCCAGGAGGTAGGCGCCAAGGCCCGCCCACGGGACGTGGAGAACCTGTTCCAGTTCCTGGAGCGCCAGGCAGTCGAAGGGGCCGTGGAGCGGGTAGTTCAGCGCATCCGCCAGTTCAAGGCCACCTAGGATGTCACGCCTGACGCCAACAGGCCCGCAGCGCGGGTGGTCCAGCGCATCCGCCAGCGCGAGGCCACCTGGGATGTCACGCCTGACGCCAACAGGCCCGCAGGGCGGGTGGTCCAGCGCATCCGCCAGCTCTA
>JAVEWA010000053.1:0-17570 GCA_034004785.1 Polyangia bacterium | reverse complement strand
CGACCTCCACGTTGTCCTCAGGCACGGCAGAGGAGGTGACGACGACGTCGGCGCCCTGCACGTTCTCCACGGCATGGCCCTCGAAGGCCAGGCCTCCCAGGCGCTCGAGCCTCTCGGTGTTGGCCCCTTTCTTCAGATCCGACCCGGTCACCACGTAACCCAGGTTCAAGAGCACCTCTGCGATGCCGCTCATGCCGATCCCCCCGATTCCCACGAAGTGCACCCGCTTGACGCGCTTGGGGAACATCGAAGTCATGATCTCCTCCGCGCGTTCGCGAGTTCTTCCAGGCCATCGACGATCTGCCGGGCCGCCTCCGGTCGGCCGAGGGCTCTCATGGCCGCGGCCATGCGGGAACGACGGTCGGGGTCGGCCTCGAGCTCGCCGAGGATCTCCACGAGCCTGTCTCCTTCGAGGGTGGGCTGAGGACAGCAGAGAGCCGCGCCAGCCCGCTCCACCTCCCTGGCGTTCAGCTCCTGGTGGTTGTGAGTGGCGAAGGGGAAGGGCACGAGGATCGCTGGCCGCCCCACGATGGCAAGCTCCGCGAGAGTCGTAGCCCCTGCGCGGGATAGGATCAGGTCGGAGGCGGAGTACCTGGCCGCCATGTCGTCGATGAAGGGCAGCACCTCCGCCTCCAAACCGGCGGCCCGATAGGCCTCTTGAACGCGAGCATGATCGGCCTCTCCGGTCTGGTGCGTCAGCTCGATAGGCATCCGCGCAAGCTTGGGCGCGGCGGCCATCAGGGTCTCGTTGATGAACCGCGCCCCCTGGCTCCCTCCGAAGGCAAGCACCCGAAGCCTGTCCCCATGCTGCCCGCCCGAGGCGCGGCTCAGGGACTCGACGATCTGGCGCCGCACCGGGTTGCCGGTAAGCTCCACCTTTCGCCTGGGGAAGTAGCGGATGCTCTCCTTGAAGGAGGCGAAGACTCGCTTGACGACGCGCCCGAGAATGCGGTTCGTGATGCCTGGAATCGAGTTCTGCTCGAGAACCGCGGTTGGCAGAAACCCGAGGGCCGAGGACATCACGACCGGACCAGAAGCGTAGCCTCCCACTCCCACTACCACGTGCGGCCTCCTCCTACGCAGGATCCGGGCCACCTGAACCAAACTCGCCGGGGCGTCCCAGAGAAAACGGAGGCGCTCCTTCCACCCCGTCCTGACGAGGCCGTGCATCTGGATTAGATCCAGTGGCAGCTCCAAACGGGGCAGAATCTTCGCCTCGATCCCTCTGGCGGTCCCAACGAAGGAAACCTCTCCGCCACGGGCGCGGATCTCCTCGGCCACGGCGATGCCAGGGAACAGGTGTCCACCCGTGCCTCCTCCGGCAATGAGGACCCGGAGAGAAGTCATGGGGCCTCCCCCCGCGCATGGCTCAAAGAGGCCCCTGTCCGAACCTGTCCGCAGGTCTGGGACGGGCGGCTTTGGAAGGCTCTCCACACTCCCCCGGAGCTTATCCGCACCCTCTCCATGGGCCCGGTGACTTGCAGAGCAGGGGCTGCTGGCCGCCCTCCGATCAAGCGGCGCATCCCCCAGGCAGCCCTGGGCTCCGGACTAGCGACGAAGGCCCGGTGCCCACGGGCTACCGCAAGCACGACTCCAACCATCAGAAATGAGGTGACCAGAGAGGATCCTCCATAGCTGACGAAGGGCAGGGTGATCCCTTTGGTTGGCACCACCCCCACGACAACCGCCATGTTCAGGCAGGCCTGCAGAGCCAACATGCCGGTGAAACCGATCGCAAGGTAGGTCCCAAAGCGATCTTCGGATGCCAGCGCCACTCGGCTGCCGCGCCAAAGTATGACTCCAAACAGCACCAGCACAGCCGACACTCCCACGAACCCCAGTTCCTGCCCCACGATGGGGAGGATGAAGTCGGTGTGGGCCTCGGGCAGGTAGAAGAGCTTCTGCTGGCCCTCCCCGAGCCCCACGCCCGAGATCCCTCCGGAGCCAAGGGTGAGGAGCGCCTCCCATACCTGATAGCCCGCACCGTCCCGGTGGGCCTCCGGATCGAAGAAAGCCATGAGCCGCTTCATTCGCCAGGGCGTGCCCACCACCGCGAACCAGGCCATGGGGGCAGTAACCATTCCCGCCAGCAGGATGTAGGTGAGCCGAGTTCCCGCGATGAAGAGCATGAGCAGGGCCGAGATGCCCAGCAGCATCGCGGTGCCCAGGTCTGGTTGGAGCAGGGTGAGCCCTGTCACTAACCCGACGACCAGCAGGGGCGCGGCGAAGCCATTCCAGAGGCTCCTGACTCGCCTCTCCCTGTCCGCCATGAGGGTGGCCAGATATAGCACGAGCGCCACCTTGGCAAACTCGGACGGCTGCAGTGACAGTGGCCCGAGACGGAACCACCGCTGAGCGCCACCCACCTTGACCCCGAGCCCTGGCAGGAGCACTGCCACGAGCAGGATGAGCGACACTATGAGCAGCGGACGAGCGGCCTTTCGGAGCCAGGAGTAGTCGGCCCGCTGAATGAAGAAGAGGGCGATCAGGCCCGCGCCGAGATATATGAGCTGCCTGAGGGCGAAGTGCGTGTCCGAGCCGAAGCGATCGATGCCGTACACGGCGCTCGCGGAGTAGACCATGACGAGACCTAGGGCCGATAGGATCACCACCGCGCCAAAGAGCCACATGTCGAAGCCAAGAGCCGCCCGAGCCGGCTCCGGACGCGCCGCGCCCGATCCCCTGGCGCTCATGGAAGAAATCCCGCCGGGACGGATCCCTTCTACCCGTCGGGCGGCGATGTCTTCTCGAGCCTTGAGGCTCACCTGCTCCTCCTTCCGAGGTCCATAACGGCAGCAGCGAAGCAGGCGCCCCGCTCCTCGAAGTTCGAGAACATGTCGTAGCTCGAGCACGCCGGAGAGAGCACCACCGCCTCCTTGGAAGCGGCCAGCCTCGCTGCTACCCCCACCGCCTCCTCCAGCGACCCGGCCCGAAACACCGGCGCCACTCCCTCTAGATCGGCGGCGATGAGGTCGGCCGCCTCGCCGATGAGCACGATTGCCTTGGCCTGCCCCCCCAGCACCCCACGGAGAGAAGTGTAGGGGGCGCCCTTGTGCCGGCCGCCGGCCACCCAGACGAAGCGATCGGGAAAGCCTCCGAGAGAACCTGCCACGGCGCTCACGTTCGTCGCCTTGGAGTCGTTGTAGAACCTCACTCCATCCACCTCTCCAACCAGCTCCATCCGGTGCGGCAGGCCCCTGAAGGTGTCCAGTGACTCCTGCACCGCTCCCGGTTCGGCCCCAAGCAGGACCGCCGCCAAGGCCGAAGCCAAGGCATTTTCCAGGTTGTGACGTCCTACCAAGCGGAGCCTCGCCGCCAACAGGGTCACGGGGCTTCTCCCTGGCAGTGAGATGACGATGCGGTCCCCCTCGGTAGTGGCTCCAGAGGGTGGGACATTCTGCAGACCAAACCCGGCCACCTGGCCGGAAACACGATCGAGAAACCGCCGACACAGCGGCTGATCCCAGTTGGTGATGGCCCAGTCCCCTTCGTCCTGGCAGGCGAAGATCCTGGCCTTTGCCGCGCCATAGGAAGCCATGTCCGGATAGCGATCCAGGTGGTCGGCGTCCAGGTTCAGGAGCAACGCCGCCCTGGGACGAAGACTGACGCAGGTCTCGAGCTGAAAGCTCGAGAGCTCCACGACGCAGATGCCACCGGGGGCAGCGGCTGGCGTGTCCACGGCCGCTGACAGAGGCTCCCCCAGGTTCCCTCCCACGAAGAGGGGCCTGCCACCAGAACTCAACATGTCTCCGATCCAGGTCGTGACCGTGGACTTGCCGTTGGTGCCGGTGATGCCAACGATGTCTGACGACACGAAACGAGCCGCGAGCTCGATCTCGCCCAGAATCTCCACCCCCGCCCTCCTGGCCGCCTCGAGGGCCCCGAGGGCTGGCACCCCTGGGCTCAACACGATGAGGTCCTGGGACACAAACAGCTCCACCGGGTGATCTCCGAGGTGCGCCCCTACGCCAGGGGGCAGCGCGCCAAGGACCTCTCCGAGGGCTTCGGCGCCCCGGTGGTCATTGACCGTCACCCGGGCACCCCTGCGAGCGCAAAGGCGGGCGGCGGCCTGCCCGGAGCGACCGAGCCCGACGACGAGCACCCGGCGATCTGTGAGCTCCATTTGGTTCGTGTGCATCATCGCGCCTTCAACATGCCCAGGCCGATCAAGGCCAGCATGAAGGAGATGACCCAGAACCGGACGATCACTTTAGGCTCTGGCCAGCCCTTCTTTTCGAAGTGGTGGTGAATGGGTGCCATGAGGAAGATCCGCTTGCCCGTGGTCTTGAAGTAGGCCACCTGCAAGATCACCGACACCGCCTCCATGACGAAGATGCCGCCAGTGACGAGCAGCACGAACTCGCTCTTGGTCATGATGGCCAGCGCGCCCAGCCCTCCTCCGAGGGAGAGGGAGCCCACGTCCCCCATGAAGACCTGGGCCGGATAGGTGTTGTACCAGAGGAACCCCACCCCGGCCCCGGCCATGGCGCCGCAGAAGATTGCTGCCTCGGTCACGTCTGGGATGTGGGGTACGCCGAGATACTGGGCGATGGTCCTCCCATCTGCGGTCTGGAGATTGGAGCCGACGAGGTAGGCGATCAGAAGGAAGACGAAGGCGTTGATTATTACGGGCACGATGGCCAGGCCGTCGAGCCCGTCGGTCAGGTTCACGGCGTTGGAGGCGCCCACCACCACCACGGCTCCGACGATCACATAGAGCCATATGGGCAGCGCAAGGGTGATCTCGTAGAAGTTCGCGAAGGGAAGGGCCACGTCGAGCTTGAAGGGCCCCATTATGTCGGACTGGAAGATGTAGTAGAGCGCCCCGACGGCGATCAATGTCTGGAGCCCGAACTTGAGCTTTCCCGAGATTCCTGCCGAGGAACGCTTGCGAATCTTGAGGGTGTCATCCACGAACCCAACCACGCCATAGCCGACCGTGATGGTGAGCAGCATCCATATGAAGCCGTTGGCCAGGTCGCACCAGAGCACCGTGGAGAGCACCAGGGAGAACAGAATCAGCGACCCTCCCATGGTGGGGGTGCCGGCCTTGACGAAGTGGGATTCGGGCCCGTCCTCACGGATGGGCTGGCCTATCTGCTGCTGCTGCAGTCGCCGGATGAACCAGGGGCTGAGAAGGAAAGAGATGACGAGCGCAGTCAGAGTGGCCGCGATGATCCGGGTCGAAGGGTAACGGAACACGTTCAGCCACGAGAGCCAGCTCGCCTTCTCCATTAACTGAAGCAAGAGGTAAAAGAGCATCCCTAGGCTCCCCCTCTCTCGGCGGCAAGCGATCTCCAGGCGTTGATCGCGGCCTCCATCCCCATCGCGCGCGAACCCTTCACGAGCACCCGATCCCCGGGCGAGAACCGCTCGTTCGCCACGGCCGCCGCTTCCTCGACGGTATGGACATGAACGACCTCCACGACTCCTCCCTCCACGGCTCCTTGACAGAGGGCCTCGCAAAGAGGGCCGAGGCCGATCACGACTCCAAAACCCTCGTGACCCAGATGACGTCCCAGCTCGCGGTGCAAGGGCGCGGACCCAGGGCCGAGCTCACGGAGCTCGCCGAGCAGCGCTCCCAGACGGCCAGATCCCTCGAGATCCTTCAAGGCGGAAGCTGCGGCCCTGACCGAGGCCGGGTTTGCGTTGTAGCAGTCGTCCAGCACCACGATCTGGCCCACCGCCGTCACCACGGCCCTGTGCTCCGGGAGACGGACC
Source organism: Polyangia bacterium (assembly GCA_034004785.1). Taxonomy (GTDB): domain Bacteria; phylum Myxococcota_A; class Polyangia; order HGW-17; family JAJRWW01; genus JAVEWA01. Next base: position 11,849 of record JAVEWA010000053.1, on the reverse strand, counting down.
TCGAGGAGGCCTTCTCGGATTTTCTCCGGCGCGACCCCCAAGGCGTGGGCAGCGGCGGCCGCAGCGGCGGCGTTGAAAGCCTGGTGGCGCCCGAGCAGCGGGATCTGCAGCTCCAGAGGGGAGCCGAAGTGCATGAGCCGGACGGCAAGGGCTTCATCTCCCGCTGGATCCGCCGACAAGACTCGCACGTCGGCGCCCTCTGCCCTTCCGAAGGTCAGCCTGGGGCCGCGCCGCCGGGACGCCAGACCGGGAAGACGTGGGTCGTCCAGGTTGACCACTGCCACAGCGTCTTCCCCCATGCTCTCCCACAGCTCCGCCTTTGCCAGGGCCACCTCGCCCACATCACCGCCGAAGCGCTCCAGATGCGCTTCGGCTGCGTTCGTGACGAGCCCCACCTGTGGCTCGGCTATCGCCGTCAAGGCAGCGATCTCTCCAGGGGCGTTCATGCCCAGCTCCACCACTCCCAGCCTCTGCGCGACGGTTCCCTTGAGGAGCGTCAGGGGAAGCCCGACGTGGTTGTTGAAGTTGCCGGGCGTTACGAGCACAGACTCACGGGATCCTGTGTGAGACGCCAGGATGGCCGCGATCATCTCCTTGGTGGTGGTCTTGCCGTTGGAACCGGTGACCGCCACCAGCTTGATCCCCAGGCGCCTGCGCCAGTGCCTCGCCAGCTGACCCAGTGCCCTGGTGGTGTCGGGCACCAGCAGCGCAGGAACGGCAGGCGACCCTTCGTGCGCGTCCTCCATGAGGATGGCCACTGCGCCAGCCGAGACCGCGGCGCTTATGAACCGGTGGCCATCCTGCGCTACTCCTTTTCGAGCCACGAAGAGATCTCCTGGGACGAGATCCCTGGTGTCGGTGGCCACGCCGCCGATGACCAGCGCATTCAACGAGGGGGGCAGCTCGCTCCTAGTGGCCTCGGCCACCTCTCGCAGGGTCAGAGCACAGCTCGAGCGCAGCGGCTCTCTCACTGGCCCCTCCTCGTGGCGAGGGCAGCGCGGCTCTCCTCGCGATCATCGAAGTGAATACGCTCGTCTCCGAGGATCTGGTAGTCTTCGTGCCCCTTCCCGGCCACCAGCACCACGTCGCCCGGCCTGGCCGCCAGGATGGCCGCGAAAATGGCTGCTCGTCGGTCTGGCTGCACCGCACAGCCTCTCGTCGCGCCACCGAGCTCATCGATGGTCAGGCGGCCGATCTCCTCCCTGGCGAGGCCGCCGAGGATGGCGTCGATGATGGCCAGGGGGCCTTCGGATCTGGGGTTGTCGGAGGTCACCACGGCGATGTCGGCGCCCTTGGCCACGGCCTTGCCCATCAGGGGCCTCTTCATGGCGTCCCTGTCTCCGCCGCAGCCGAACACGCAGATCAGCCGCCCCGCCGTGAGAGGCCTCAGGGCCGCCAGGGCGTGCGCCAATGCGTCTGGCGTGTGGGCGTAATCCACGAGCACCCCAACCTCGCTCCCCGGCTCGACCCGCTCCAAGCGACCTGGCACGACTCGGAGGCGTTCTACGCCCCTTGCGATGGCCTCTCGGCCAACGCCGACCTCGAAGGCCATGGCCGCGGCGAGCGCGATGTTCTGGAGATTGTGATCCCCAACCAGGGGGGAGGAGATCCGAAGATCTTCGCCATGAAGGGAGATGACCGCCTTCATGCCTTCGATGTCCTGCCTTTGCAGCCTGGCCACGACCTCTGCGTCGAGATCCTCGCGGCTCACCCTCACCACGCGGCCCTTGAAGCCAGCGGTCATCTCGGATGCGGCCGGATCATCTGCCCAGAGCACCGCGGCGCCACCTGGCTTCAGGTGCCTCGAGAAGAGCAGCTGCTTGGCTTCCTTGTACGCGCGCATGCTGCCGTGGAGGTCAAGGTGGTCCTGGGTGAGGTTCGTGAAGCCCGCGACATCGAACTCCAGGCCCGCCACGCGCTGGAGCCAAAGGGCGTGTGAGGAGACCTCCATCACCGCATGGGTCGTGCGGCCGAGGGCCATCTCGCAAAGGAGGCCCTGTAGCGCTGGCGCCGTGGGGGTGGTGAAGGGGGCTTTGCGCTCCTGGCCGGCGAAGCGATAGCTCACTGTGCCTATCACGCCGGGGCTCTGGCCCGCCGCTTCCAGGATGGACTCCAGGAGATAGGTCGTGGTGGTCTTGCCATTGGTACCGGTGAGACCGAGCATGCCCAGGTGCCGGCCTGGATTGCCCAGCCGGTTGGCCGCGGCTATTCCGAGGGCCGACGAGGTATCCTGGGCAACGACCAGTGTGCCGGGAAAATCCACCTCATGCGCAGCCAGCAGAGCTGCGGCGCCCGCCTTGGCCGCCGCCTCCACGTAGCGGTGCCCATCAACCGATCTGCCCTGGACGGCGACGAAGAGATCGCCCGGCCCTACCACCCGCGAGTCGTCTGTCACGCTGGCCACCGGAACGTCCGGCCCCCGCCGTGACAGGACGGAGATCCCCTCGAGCACCTCGGAGAGGGCCATGCGGGCTGGGGGTTCTCGATACGATGCTCTCACGCTTCGATCCTCTTCGGTCCCTACCCGGGCGGGGTCAATACCACCTTGCAGGCGGCATCTCTTCTTGCCGGACCTGGCGCCGGCTCCTGGGTAACGACTCTTCCGGACCCAAGGAACTGGCAGTCCACCTGAAAACCTCGCAACCTCTCCACTGCCGCCTTCAACGAAAGGCCAGAGAGATCCGGCATGTTGAAGATCGGTCCCTCGGGAGCGGTGGCCGGAAGGGCCGGGGCTCGCGGTTCCTCCTGGATCAGGCCATCCTTGGGCGCGAGGGGGATCGGCCTCGGCTTCTTCTTTCGACTTGCGGCCTCGGCGTCCTCGTCCCGCGGCACTCCCAGGTAGCGCAGGGCTTCTTCTCCGATCTGACGGAACACCGGGCCGGCCACCGTGCCGCCGTAGTACTCGCCCTGAGGCTCGTCCACCACGACCACGATCACGAGGCGGGGGCGAGTGGCGGGTACGACTCCAATGAAGGAGGCGTGATAGAGCTCATCCGAGTAGCCCGCGCTCTTCTTGGGCTGGGCCCGCCCCTCGAGGGCCGCCTCTGCGGCGGCCTGAGCCAGGGCCTGGGCCCGCTTGACGGAGCTCTCCGCCACTTTCTGCGCAGTTCCGGTCTTCCCTGCCACCGTGTACCCCTCGATGGCGGCCTCCTCGCCGGTGCCCCCCTTCTCGACGACCGTGCGCATCATGGCCATGACCTCGCCGGTCACCCTGGAGGAGATCACTCTCCTCCAGTGCTTGCGGTACTGCACCAGGGGGCTTGAATTGGCGTCCCGGATCTCCAGGACCAGGCGCGGGCGATAGAGCATGCCGCCGTTGGCGATCGCCGACAGCGCCGCCGCGAGTTGAACCGTGGTGGCCGTGATTCCCTGGCCGAAAGAGACGTTCGAAAGCTTGGCCTCGGACCAGCGCCGCCAGTGCTCCAGGTCTCCACTCCGCTCACCTGGCAGGAGCAGGCCCGACCTGTGCCCGAAGCCGAGGAGCCTGAGGGCGGTGTAGAGGCGCCGCTTGCCCAGGCGCTGACCTATCTTCGTTGCGCCGATGTTGCTCGACTTCTGGATGATGCCGGCCAGATCTAGCCACTTGTGCGGATGTGAGTCCTTGATCTTGTGACGGCCTATCTCGATCATGCCATTCTCGCAGAAAATCTGCTCGCCCAGACGCACCACCCTGTGCTCGAGAGCGGCGGCCATCGTAAAGATCTTCAGCGTGGAGCCCGGCTCGTAGGCATCCACCGCCGCGCGGTTCCTCAGGCTCTCCGGGTCGGCTGCCTGAACGTTGTTCGGGTCGAAGTCGGGCATGGAGGCCATCGCCAGCAGATCTCCACTGCCTGGATCCATCACCACTGCAGTGCCTCCCTTGGCTCGGTAGAGCTCGACTGCGCGTCTCAAGGCGTTCTCGGTTATGAACTGGATCTTCTTGTCGATGGTCAGCATGACCGTGTGCCCTGCCGCCGGCGTCAGGTCGGGTCGCCCCTCGATGAAGACCAGCTTTCCGTGGGCGTCACGGAGCCCGGAGATCGTGGATCGCGAGCCTCGGAGCCAGGAGTCGAAGGACTTCTCCACCCCCTCGAGGCCGCTCCCGTCCAGCCCGGAGAAACCGAGTACGCTGCCCGCGAGGCGCCGGTTGGGATAGAACCGCCTGGATTCTCTCGTCAGGTAGATCCCCTTGACCCTCAGCTTCTCTACCTCCTGGGCTTGCTTGGGGGTCACCCGGCGCTTCACCCACACGAAAAAGCGCCTGCTCGAGAGCTTCTCCGCCAGCAAGAAACGATCCGTATCCAGGATCTTCGCTAGCTCCTGGGCCATCTCCTGGGCCCGCTCGCCAACCTCCCTCGGGTTCGCATAGACCGATGGAACATCCACGCTCACCGCCAGGCGGTTGCCGTGACGATCCAGGATGGGTCCTCGCTTTGGAGGCAGCTTCACTGTGTGGATTGCCTGCCGCTGGGCGCGTTCCCTGTAATGTTTCCCATGCACGAGCTGCAGACCGAAGGCCCGATGCCCGATCGCCAGGAGCAGCAGGAAGAAGAGGCCCAAGGCCACGCGCACCCGGAATCTCACCCATCGATTGGGATCTGCCTCGCCCGCGACGCGGCCGCCTTCTCCATGCCGGGAGAACCATAGCCTCATGGGGAGCCCTCGGCGGCGCGTGGTGATGAGGCTCGGCCTGAGCCGAGATCGTGGATCACCTTTGGATCGGGCATGGTAAGGCGCAGCTTCTCCGACGCCAGCCGCTCCAGCCGCTCGGGGCTTCGAAGGAGCGCCTTCTCGACCTGCAGCTTCCTGTGTCTCTGGAGGAGCTCCTTCTCTTTCTCGGTCTCCATGGAGATCTGGTAGCCGAGCCGCACCACCTGGAGCCTCACCCATACATGGGCAAGGGCCGCCATAGTGAAGAACGCGGTGAGCAGGAGCAGCGCGAGGACGGGCCTGCGTAGGGTCTGTCGCGCTCCGCTCACGGGACCACCTGTGGGCTGCGCCCTATGGCTCGCAGGCGAGCGCTTCGTGCGCGTGGGTTGCTGCTTGCCTCGGCCTCGGTGGGCTCCATCGCCCTTCGGGTCAAGCGGAAACAGGGGGCGGGGCCGCGCTCGGCCTCGGTGACGGGGAGCCCCGGGGGCAGGTCGGCGCCGGCGCGACAGAGGTATTCGAACTTGCGCTTTACCAGCCGGTCTTCCAGCGAGTGGAAAGAGATCACCGCCACCCTCCCCCCCGGGATGAGCAATGACAACAGGCTCCCGAGGAGAGACTCGAGCTCCTCGAGCTCCTCGTTCACCGCGATCCGGATGGCCATGAAGGTCTGGGTAGCCGGGTGCAGACCGCCCTGGCGGCGAGGAGGCAACACCGCGGCCACAATACGTGCGAGGCCCGCTGTGTCTGGCTCGGGCTCCTCGTCCAGGTAGGCCTTGATGGCCCTTGCCACGGCGCGGGATCTCGGCTGCTCTCCGAACCTTCTCAGGAGCCGGGCGAGCTCTTCCTCCGAGAGAGACCCTAGGAGCTCTGAGGCGCTCCTGCCTCGATGCGGGTCCATCCGCATGTCCAGTGGACCTGACTCTCGGAAGGAGAACCCGCGGCGTGGATCGTCGAGCTGAAGCGAGGACACCCCCAGGTCCAAAAGCAGGCCATCCAGGATACCCCCCCCCGCAGCTGGTCTTCCTGGGAGATCGAGGCTGGCGAGCAGTACGGGAAGGTCGCTGAACCGGCCGTGACGGAGGACCACCCGGTCCTCGAAACGCCGGAGCCGGTCCCCTGCCAGCGCCAGGGCATCGGGGTCCCGATCAACCCCAACGAGACACCCGTCGGGAGCGCTCGCCTCGAGGATGGCCTCGGCGTGCCCACCGAGCCCAACCGTGGCGTCGCAGTAGATCCCTCCGGACCGAGGCGCGAGCATCTCGATGCTCTGGGCCAATAGAACCGGCGTGTGGGAGGGTCTGGTCATCTGGCCTGCTTCGCTCCAGGGGCTCACTTCCCTGCTCGGAGGTGGGCCTGATCGGCCAGGCCCCTCAAGGTCAATCCCGCTTCTGCGTCACGAGCTCCTGGTAGAGCTTGTTCAGGTTGCCCACCTCGGCGAGGTCGGCTCGGTGCGTGGACTCCCAGCGCTCGGGGTCCCATATTTCCATCCGGTTGAACATCCCAACCCACACCACCTCTCGCCTGATCTGCGCCAGCTCCCGAAGCCCTGCGGGCAGGAGGATGCGACCTTGCCTGTCCGGGGCCGCCTCGGTCGCGGTGGGCAGGATCGCCCTGGCGTAGCGCTCGAGCCGCGGGTCCATGGGACCGTCCGTCACGAGCCGTTCTGCCAGCCGATAAAATGGGGCCCGGGGATAGACCACGAGACACTGGCCAGCATCGCCAGAATGGATCGTCAAGATGAGCCCTGGCTCAGGCTCTGAGGCTAGCAGCTCCCGATAGCGGGCCGGGATGCTGACTCGGCCTTTGCTGTCCAGGGCGTGTTGAAAGTTACCTACGAACATCGTCTCTTCTACGGGATCTAATTCCCACTTCTCTCCACTCTACCCCACGGTACGGGATCAACTAAGCCACCCTAGCCCTGGATCTGTCAACTTTTTCCTGTGCAACCCTTCGTAATCACTAAGGTACCCCTATATGTCGGCACTCCTACATCAGATCACATACTATATCTGGTATGTAGGATATCTCCCTTTGAGTGGAGCAAAGTGGGGAGCCAGGTCATGGCCGGATCCAATGCCTCGACTCGTTCGTTCCTAGCGGGTCAGGCGGATGACAAGGCAGAGGCGGCCTGGCGATCCCAAGGTAGCACTGTAGAGCGCCCTGCTTGGGATCTCATCTCGGCAGGATGAAGGGATCCGTCAGGCTGATCGGGAAAAAATGGGGGAGGTTAGATCCCAATTTACACGCTGCCAATAAGAGGGCAAGTTTTTGGCTCGGGCGTGGGCCGCGATCCTCCTCGAGGTTCGCCTCGCCCGCCAAGCCCAACCGAGGAGTGGAGCAGCCCTAACTGGTTCGGAAGGCCGAGGCCACCCCGTTGGTTTTGTCGGCAGGACCCTGGCAGGATATGTGCTAGGAACACGAGAGGCACACAGCCTCCCCCGGGATGTCGATGCGCGAAGTCAGACTCCTAACCCTCCCGCTGCTCTGCCTGGGCCTCGTAACGCTTCTGGCGGGGCTCCTGACTACGGGGTGTGACGGGGGTGCGACGGACTTCGCGAAGGCCCAGGATCAAGGCGGCCTGACCATGTTCCTGGCTGCCTTCCTTGGAGGCATGGCGGTTTGTCTCACGCCCTGCGTCTACCCACTCATACCAATCACCATCTCGATCTTCGGAGGCCTGCCGGATAGTGAGGAGACTGGCGCGAGACGCCGGCTGCGAGCCGTAGGCACTGGTATCGCATACGTGCTGGGCATCGCCTTGACCTACTCCACCCTGGGACTCCTGGCTGGGCTCGCGGGCAAGGAAGCGGTTGGGGATCACCTGGGCTCCGCCTATGTCGTGGTGCCCCTGGCTGTCCTCTTCACGGCACTCGCGACCAGCATGTTCGGCGCCTTCGAGCTGCGCCTTCCCGCCTCCTGGCAGGCGCGGCTCTCCGGCGTCGGAGGCGCCGGGCTCTGGGGAGGCTTCCTCATGGGGCTCGTTGCCGGGCTGCTGGCTGCGCCATGCACAGGGCCCGTCATCAGCGGCATCCTCCTCTATATCGCCTCCACGGGAAGCTCCTTCACCGGGTTCTGGCTCCTCTTCACCTTCTCCATGGGGCTCGGCCTCATGTTCCTTCTCATCGCCGCCTTCGCCCAGGTGATGCCCAAGAGCGGGTCCTGGATGGAGGCGGTCAAGAGCATCTTCGGGGTGCTCATGCTGGTGGCGGCCCTGTACTACCTGTCGGCCCTGGTGGAACCTCTCGGGGCCCTTCGCAAGCGGGAGTGGTGGATCATTGGCCTGGGAGGAGGCCTTGCTTTGCTGGGGGTGGCCATGGGTGGAGTGCATCTCACCTTCCACGACCGCCGAGCCCTTCCTCTTCTCCGCAAGGCGGGCGGTGTCCTGGCTCTCACCGCCGGCCTCTTTCTCTCACTTCAGTTCGTGCGGGGCTCTAATCTCCAGCTCCAATACACCTCCATCCCCAAGGCCCAGGCCGCGGCCCGCAAGGCCCAAAAGCCGATGCTCATGGATTTCTGGGCCACCTGGTGCGAAAAGTGCATTGAGCTGGAGAAAGAGACCCTGGCTCATCCCAAGGTGGCCAAGATCCTCGAGGCGCGCTTCATCACGGTTAAGGTGGACTGCACCAAGAAGAACGAAGAGGTCAAGAATACCCAAAAGGCCTGGGGCGTGAAGTCCCTGCCCACCCTGGTGCTGGTTAACAGCCACGGCAAGCAGGTCAAGAACCTCGTTGGCAAGCTCAGCCCGAAAGAGCTGCTCGAGGAGCTCGAAAAAGTTAAGTAGGGCGGCCCGCCGGAGCAACCACGGGGAAAACATGCTCCTTCCCTCGGGAAGGGCTTGCTCGAGATCATGCGGCCCAATCCACGCTTGGCACGGGCCAGTATCTGCAGGTTTGATTCCTGCCTAGCTCTTGGGTTTCCGGGCCGCTCTGCGCTGCCTGGCGGCCTCTCCAAGCAGGATCCCAGCCGCCACCGACACGTTCAGCGAAAGGGGGTCTTCCATGGGGATGGTCACGAGGTGGTCACAGGCCTTCTGAATGCTGGGCCTGAGGCCACCGCCTTCGGAGCCCACCACCAGCACGCAGGAGCCCGTCAGCTCCAGCTCCTCGGGCGGCGCGCCCCCTTCCCCAACAGCGCCAAAGAGCCAGTAGCCCTCGGTCTTCAGCTCCTCGAGGGCGCGGCCGAGGTTCACCACCCTGGCCACGCCGAGACGCTCCGTAGCACCAGCCGAAGTGCGGACCACGGCAGCGGTGACCGGCGAGGCCCTCCGCTCTGGCAAGATCGCTCCAGCGGCCCCGAGTACCGTAGCGCTCCTCAGGATGGCGCCGAGGTTGTGCGGGTCCTGCACCTGATCCAGGGCCACAATCGGCCTGTCCCGCGGAGCCCTCGAGACGAGCTCTTCGAGGGTCAGATACCGATACTCCCCTACCACGAGCACCACCCCCTGGTGATTTTCTCCCGGGGCTAGGGAGTCCAGCTCCCTCGCCTCCTGGATCACCGGGCTGATTCCAAGTGAGGAGATCAATCGGCCGAGATCTGCATCCGGACGGCGGCCCTGAGCGAGCATGACGGCCTGCACATCTCCAGGTCTCGCTCTGAGTACCTCTTTCGAAGGGCGCTGCCCATAGACGAGCCTGGAACTTGCCATATGCCCATGCCTATACGGGACTGCGGCCTCGGAGCGCCTCGGCCATCTCGGCGACGATGGCGCGCGCCGCCTCCGCAGGGTCGGCGGCGTCTCGGATGGGGCGCCCCACTACGAGGTGGGAGGCGCCCGCTCCGAGGGCCGCCGCCGGGGTACCCGTGCGCTTCTGATCCCCTGCCTCGGCGCCCGCGGGCCTGATGCCCGGAGTTACGACGAAGAAGGGCTCTGGCGCCATGAGCCGCACGGCCTCTGCCTCGGACACCGAGGTCACCACGCCGCCGAGACCCTGATCCCGAGCCAAGGCAGCACGCTTCATCACGAGGTCGCGCACCGTCAGATCCACTCCCACTGCTCTGAGGTCTGCCCCGTCCAGGCTGGTGAGAGCCGTCACCCCGAGAAGGCGGATGGGGGTAGGCGCGGCCTGGGCGGCTCGCTGGGCCTCCCTCAGCATGGCCGGCCCGCCTGCAGTGTGCACCGTGAGCAGGGACACTCCGAGGGAACCGAGGACCGCCACCGTGCGGCCGACCGTCTCGGGGATGTCATGGAGCTTGAGATCCAGGAAGACCCGCGCCCCCCGCTCGACCATTTCTCTTACGATGCTCGGCCCAGCAGCGGCGAAGAGCTCCAGCCCCACCTTGAAGTAGCCCACCTCGTTGGCCAGGAGAGAGGCGAACCAGGCGGCCTTTGTTGCGTCAGGCACGTCGAGGGCAAAGATGAGACGCTCGCGTGCTTCGGGCGAGCCAGCAACAGGGGCGGCGCCACTCATCGTCTCTCTCCTCTTTGGGGTTTTGCCTGCCCCAGCCTCGAGATCTGTCCCTGTTTGACATGATAAAGGCGGGGAGGATCCACCCGCTCTCCCTGGTCGTCGAAGATCCGCGCGTGATCCTGGCCGCGGAACGCCCCGAGGGCCCCGCGCAAGGAAACTCGACCCTTGGCGCGGTTGACCATGAGAGAGCGAAGCTCGAGCACCCAGAGGTAGCCGAGGGCTGCGTACCTCCCTGGGAGATGGCCATATGCCAACCGATAGGCCGCCACGAACGCGCTCATCGAGGGATCTTGCAGGTCAGGGAAAAAGCCCGGCGCCAACACCGCTCCCTCCACGGCCTGAGCCACGTTCTTCACCAGGCGTTCCCTGAGCCCCTCCGCCGTGGAGAGAAGAAGCAAGGGCCGGGCCTCGGCGCCACGCCGGCCCTTGGGAACGAGCTGAGGCTTGGGCGAGGGCCCGAGCCCCGCCAAGGCGAGTTGTGGGGCCACTATCTCGAGCCTGAGGGCGCTCTCCGCCACGAACACGGCGTCGAGCCTGTCAGGCTGCAGAGGTCTGAACCTAGGATACAGGTTGGTCTCCCTTGCCGGGTATGACACCCTTTGGCTCACCGTTAGCCCGAGCCTCGTAGCCTCTTGCACAAAGGCCTCCGCGGTGCGGCGTCCATAGGCGCTCTCCGGGTGCACCACCGCCACCAGACCCTTTGGACGCGCCCTGGACAGGTGGATCGCCAGAGCCCGAGCCCTCGTCGCAGGAGCGTGGACGCCCCGAAAGACATGGCTCCCAAGAGCGGGCACGCCGTGACCGTCGGCGCCGGTTATCAGAGGCACCCCAGCGCGCTGGCAGGTCGGTCCCGCCTTACGGGCGCCTGCGGAGCTCGGCACCCCGATGATGGCGAGGACCCCAGCATGAATGAGCTCCCGGGCGCCTCCAGCGGGATCGGTCTCCGAGTCACGCACCTCGATGCTGGCGGTAGCCCCCATTGCGCGACCCACCAGGCCAGAAGCGAGGAGCATCCCGCGGAGGATCTCCCTACCCATCGCCCTGAGGGGGCCCGTGAGCGGCACCAGAGCGCCGAAGTGGTCGGGCAGACCAGCTGCGGCAAGGAGATCTCGACGCTCTTGAGCATCGAGACCCGCCGTAGGCCGCTGCAAGATTGCTCGCGCCTTGTCCTCTTGCCCGGCCCTGATGAGCAGCTCGGCCCGGCGAGCCTCCAGGAGGGCGCGGATTCGAGCGTTTGGGGCCAGCCTGGATGCTTCCACCAGCAGCCGCGCCTCGGAGAGAGGCGCGATCATGGCATTTACCTTGGACTCCACCCAGAGCCGGAACCCGAGCTGCTGGCTTTTATCCCAGGCGCCCTGCCACTTGACGAGGGCATCGCCTGGATCTCCTGCACGGCTGGCCGCCTCTGCCTCGTTCGCAAGCGCGCCTGCCGGTTCCTCTGCCCTGAGACCGTGGATCCCTTGGCAACATAGGAGTCCAAAGACCAGGAGGGTCCTGGCAATGAAGGAGGCTTCGGTCATGTTCGGCGCGCCTGTCACCGGGAGGGGTTATAGCACGTCGCGTTAAATCCTCTGACCTGTCTCGATTACGGAACCACCTCCACCCGCTCCGTGCCGTTCCGACCAAAGACCTCGGGGTGGTACATCTCCTCGGCCTTGAGGGGGGGCACCACGAAGGAGCCAAGCGTCGTGGCCCGCGCGAGATAGGTGTACTCGTACACCCCTGAGGGCAGCCGGTCGGAGAAGAGCACCACCCGGTCGTCCCGCTTCTCCTGGTGCGAGAAGGCGAAGAAGGCGTAGTAGGAGTAGAAGT
>JAVEWA010000052.1:0-17598 GCA_034004785.1 Polyangia bacterium | reverse complement strand
GAAGCGGGCCTCGGGTCCGAGCTGGGCGCCCAGCCTACAGGCCTCGGCCAGGCTCTTGGGGCGATGATAGATGAAGTCGCATATCTCCAAGGGTCGTCCTCCAGGCTAAGGGCTAGGTCTCCCGGCGGATCACCATGGCGGTGGACACGCCGCTCCCGCCGCAGATCGAGGCCACGCCCAGCTCACCGCCGGTGCGCCTCAGGGCGTAAAGTAGGGTTATCACTATCCGAGCCCCGCTGATCCCGGTCGGGTGCCCGAGGGCGATGGCGCCGCCGTGTACGTTCAGCCGCTTGCGATCGAAGCCCAGCATCTTCTCGTTGCAGAGGACCTGGGCCGCGAAGGCCTCGTTTACCTCCAGGAGATCCATGTCTGCGAGCCCGAGGCCCGCGGCCTCCAGGGCCTTGGGTATCGCGACCCCCGGCCCCTCACCCATGAAGGCGCCGTTCACCGCGGTGTTCGAGTAGCCCAGGATGGAGAAGAGCGGCGTCGCGCCCAGGGTCTTGGCGTGCTCTCGGGTGGTGAGCACCAGGGCGCAGGCGCCATCGGTCATTCCGCAGGCGTTGCCAGGTGTCACCTTCCCACCGTCCGGCTTGAAGGCCGGCTTGAGCTTTCCGAGCTTCTCCACCGTGGTGTCGCCGCGGATGGACTCGTCCCGCGTGAACTGCACCGAGGGGTTCTTCCCCTTCCCTGGGATCTCGACCGGCACGACCTCGGCGTCGAACCAGCCGTTCTCCTGCGCCGTAGCGGCCCTGTGCTGGCTCTCGGCCGCGAACTCATCCATTGCCTGACGGGAGATGTCGTACTTCTCGGCCACGTTCTCCGCAGTCATGCCCATTCCGAAGCCAACCACTGGATCCACGCTGTCTGACCAGCCGTCCTCCAGCTTTCGATCCCCCATCTTGAAGCCGTCCCAGCGGACGTTCTTCAGGAGGAAGGGGATGGTGCTCATGGAGTCCATTCCGCCGCACACCAGCAGCTTGGCGTCGCCCACCATCAGGGCCTGCGCCGCCAGCATCATGGTCTTCATCCCGGAGGGGCAGGCCATGTTCACCGTGTGGGCGGGGACCTCGTCCGAGACGCCGGCAAAACGCGAGGCGGATCTGGCCGGGTTGACGCCGTTCCCGGCCTGGCGACAGTTGCCGTAGATCACCTCGTCCACCGCGTCTCCAGGCACCCCTGCGCGCTCGAGCGCGGCGCGGATGGCCTGGGCCCCCAGATCATACACAGGGACGTCCTTCAATGTGCCCCCGAAACGCCCCATGGGCGTCCTGGCGGCGCTGATGGCGACTACATCGTTGAGCTTCATGGCTCGCGCATCTCCTTCGGTAGAGTCGATCAACCCAGGAACTGACCACCGTCCACGTTGATCACCTGGCCGGTGACGTGACGGGCCAGGTCCGAGCAGAGGAAGGCCACCACCGAGGCCACCTCCTCGGGCTGCCCGAGACGCCCGAGGAGAATCTCGGCGAGGGCCAGCTCTTTAACCTGATCCGGCGCCTGCTTCATCATCTCGGTCTCAATCAGACCAGGGGCCACCGCGTTTACGTTGATTCCGAACTTGCCGAGATCCCGCGCCACTGTCTTGGTGAGGCCAATGATTCCGGCCTTGGAGGCGGCGTAGTTGGACTGGCCGAACTTGCCCCGCTTGCCGTTGATGGAGGTCACGGTCACGATCCGGCCGGACTTCTGCTCCTTGAACTGGGCGGCGGCGTGCCTGATGTAGTTGAAGTACCCCTTCAGGTTCACCTCGAGCACGCGGTCCCACTGCTCCTCGGTCATCTTCCAGATCACCCCGTCCCAGTTGATCCCCGCGTTGCACACCAGGATGTCGAGGCCTCCCCACTCCTTCACCACCGTCTCAACCATCCGCTTGGCATCCTCGAAGGACGCCACGTCGGCCTGGACCACCATGGCGCGCGCCCCCGACTCCTCGACGACCGTGGCCACCGCCTGCGCCTCTTCGGCGTGCTTGCGATAGTTCAAGGCCACGCTGGCGCCGCAGCGGGCCAGGCCCCGGCAGATCTCGCTGCCGATGCCCATGCTCCCGCCGGTGACGATAGCTCGCTTCCCGCTGAGATCGACAGATAGCATCGCTTCTCTCCTTCGTGTCCGGGCTGGGCCCTGGCTGATAACCAGACCTTGGTCCGCGCGTAACCTAGCAAAGGCCAAGGGTCGATGTAAAGCGCCCGAGGAGCGGCGAGCCGGGGTCGGCTCCACTTTTTCCTTTCCTGCCTGTGGAGTTGCGCGGTTCGCTCGAGGGCTAACTCGAAGGCTGTCATGGCTTTTTCCGCCCGCCCGACGGCAGACATGCACTATTATTGACTTTGTGCTCTATGTTCATTGGGGGGAGCGTACAGCATCTGGGTGCTAACCTCCGTCCTGTCAGGTGCTATGATGGTCGGGTCCTCTAGCGCCATGGGGCCAGCCCCAAGGAGGGACAACTACATGTACAGAATAGCAATCCTCCTGCTCCTGCCAGCCCTCGCGTCGGGCTGCTACCACACCCGCGCAGTGAGCGTTCAGAGCCTCTCGGGGGTAGAGCGCGGAAACCACACCCACGAGCTGCTCTTCGTGAGCCCCGAGGGACAGAGGGTCCGCCTGGGGCCCCGCTCCAAGATACGCTTCCTGAGGACCGACGGGCTCTGGACCGCCTGGGTGCGAGGCTACGACCTCCGCGTCAACGCCGAGGGGGTCTTTCACCGGGGACGCCCGCACGACTACCAGCTGGCCGGCCTCCGTTGGAGCCAGGTGAGGGGCGTCGAGGTCGAGAACCTGAACGGCGCCAAGACCTATGGCGTCGTCCTCGGCGCCACGATCATCGTCGCGGCGGTGCTCGTCATGCTCCTCGGCGCGGGCAAGGGCGGCGGCGGTGGCGGCGGCGGGAAGCTCGGAGGCCTGGGGCGAGGTGCGGGCAGCGCCGGGCGCGGCCTGGCGCGAGGCGCGGGCAGCGCCGCCCGGGGCATAGGCCACGCCATGGCTAGGGGCAGCTACAACCTGGCGAGGGCCCTCTCCCGCGGCTGGCGCTGGTACGGCCCTGACCTCCACCTCCACATCGGCGGCCATGTGGATACCCCCGTGTACGACCCCGCCGCTCCAATACCCGGACAGACCGAGCCAGCGCCGATGCCCCAGCCGGGCGCCCCACCTCCTCCTCCGCCTCCCCCCGCGGCCGCCCCTGTTCCTCCATCCCCCGCATCAGGGCCGCTCGTCGCCGACGTCACCTCCACTGCGTCCCTCTTCAGCTCTTTTGTGAAGCGTCAGGCGAGCCTGAAGCTGGTGGGCGCGATCGAGGGAGGAGGGGATCTCTATTATCACGACGGAGGCACCTTCCTGGCCTACGCCGGCCTCCGCTTCGCCAACGTGCTCGAGCTCGGGGGCGGCGCCCTGCTCCTCAGGCACAGGGGCAGCGAGACCGTGACTCCGCAAGAGCTCCGCTCGAGCTGGATGGGCTTCGGCCGCCTGCTCCTGCACCTGGACATCGACAGCGCTAGACGAGTCGCCCTGCCCCTCGGCGTCGATCTGGGCTCCGGGCAGTCGCGAATCCACGTGCGGACAATCCTCGGCATCAGGGTGCGACTCTGGGACCAGCTCTCCCTCGGCCTCTACCCCTTCAACCCCACCTACACCCAGTTCAAGGACAACGACCTCAGACGCTCGGTGGGCTGGTGGAGCTTCCCCACCACCCTGGAGCTGAGCTACGCCTTCTAGGCAGCCTCATCCCCTTTACAGCGAAGCCCGCCCTGCCTACTCTCGGCTTGCACAGCCAGGGAGCCATTCGAGATGCAGGAGCTCATCGTGGTGGTGGGCGCCGGCGCCATGGGTCGCGGCATCGCCCAGGTCGCGGCCCTGGCCGGTTTCCACGTTCTCCTCTCCGACGTGAGCGAGGAGCTCGCCGGCCAGGCCTCGAGCGCCATCCGCGCCGCTGTGAAGCGCCAGGCGGAGAAAGGGGGCCTCGCGGAAGAGGAGGCCGAGGTGATGGCGCGGATCAGCGTCTGGGGAGGCGCCTGGGCTGCGCTGCCAGGGGAGCGCCGTGTCGTCCTGGGGATCGAGGCGGTGCCCGAGGAGCTCCAGGTGAAACGTGAGGTCCTCCAAAGGCTCGAGGCCCGTCTCCCCTCCGAGGCAATCCTCGCCAGCAACACCTCCAGCATCCCGATCTCGGAGCTTGCCGAGGCTCTCGCCACCCCGGACCGCCTCGTCGGCATGCACTTCTTCAACCCTCCCACCAGGATCAAGGTCGTGGAGGTGATCAGGGGAGAGGCCACCTCGCCCCACGCCTTCGCGCGGGCCCTGGCCTTGGTCCGGGCCCTGGGGCACGAGCCCCTCGGCGTCGAGAGGGAGCTGCCCGGGTTCGTGCTGAACCGTATTGCGATGGCCGCGTCCAACGAGGCCATTCGCCTCCTGGAGCTCGGGATCGCCAGCGCCGAGGCCATCGACGCCGGGGTCAAGGGGGCCTTTGGCTGGAAGATGGGGCCTTTGGAGACGGCGGATCTCGTCGGCCTCGACGTGGTGCTCGCCGCGCGCACGGCCATCTTCGAGCGCACCGGCGACGAGCGGTTTCGGCCGCCCGAGCTGGTGAGGCGCCTGGTGGAGGCCGGACGGCTCGGCCGCAAGACGGGCCAGGGGTTCCACCGCTACGAGAAATGACCCTATCCCAGGCCTCGATTGGCCTTCGAGACAGAGGCGCCCAAGGAGCTTCCCGTGGACCTCAACCTTCCAGAAGACATCCAGATGCTGAAGGACATGGTGCGGCGCTTCGTGGCCGAGGAGCTCGAGCCCGTCGCGGCCATGGTCGAGTCGGAGGCTCTCATCCCGGAGCCGCTGATCGAGTCCATGCGCGGGCTCGGCCTCTTCGGAATGGCCATCCCCGAGGCCTACGGCGGCCTGGGGCTGTCCCTCCTCGGCCAGTGCGCCGTGATGGAGGAGCTCTCACGCGCCAACCTGGCCTTCCGGATCCTCGTCACCACCAACAACGGCATCGGCACCCTCGGCATGATCCTGGCTGGCACCGAAGAGCAGAAGCGGCGCTACCTGCCGGACCTGGCAGCCGGACGCGCCATCGGGTGTTTCTGCCTCACCGAGCCGGAGGCCGGCTCCGACGCCGCGTCGCTTCGCACCACCGCGAAGAGGGACGGCGAGGGCTACATCCTCTCGGGCTCCAAGATCTGGATCACGAACGCGGACCGGGCCGACTACTTCACCGTCCTGGCGACCGTGGACCGCTCGATGGGACCGAAGGGAATCACGGCCTTCTTCCTCCCTAGGGACACGCCTGGCCTGCGGGTGGGCCGCGCCGAGCCAAAGATGGGGCTCCACGGCACGAACGTGGCGGAGGTCCTGCTGGAGGACTGCTTCGTCCCCGCCGAGGCCAGGCTCGGGGCCGAGGGAGAAGGCTTCACCTTGGCCATGCGAGTCCTGGACCACGGGCGTCTGAGCATAGCGGCTAGCTCGGTGGGGGCGGCGGGGCGCCTCGTGGAGGCCATGACGGAGCATGCCCGGGATCGCCGCCAGTTCGGCCGCCCAATCGGCGCTAACCAGGCAATACAGTGGATGATCGCGGACTCCGCAACCGAGGTCGCCGCGGCGCGAGGGCTCGTCAGGGAGGCCGCCTGGCGCAAAGACCAGGGCGAGCAGGTCACGCACCTCGTCTCCATGGCCAAGCTCTTCGCGACGGAGATGGCTGGCCGCGTGGCGGACAGGGCAGTCCAGTTGCACGGCGGAATGGGCTACATGGCGGGCAACCTGGCCGAGCGCTACTTCCGGGACCTGAGGGTCTATCGCCTCTACGAAGGTACCTCGGAGATCCAGCGGCTGATCATCGCGAGGCATCTCCTGGAGGGCTGAGCCAGGCCCCGACCCCACCCTCCGAGAGAAGCACGACCCTGTCTCCCTTCGAGACACCGGCATACCTGGCGTTGGGCGCGCACTTGGCTATGAAGCAGTACGCCACTGGCGGGAGCCCCTCTTCCCCCCGGAGGGACTCGAAGTTGGCCATGCCCTTCGCGATGATCAGGGAGGCCCCCTCCAGGAGGCCGCGAAAGGCGGGGCTCACCTCCCCGAGCTGAGTGCCAACCGCGTCCGTCCCGCTCGACACCACGTGAAACGGGTAGGGGGAGGGAGCCACGTGGCCAAGCTCCTGCAAGGTCAGATCGTTCTGGCTCGGGGCTCCCTTGACGCCGAGAACCAGGGGCAAGCCCCTCATGGCCAGAGCCCCGAGGAGCGGGAGATCGAAGACCAGCTCTCCGGCGTTGTCGGCCAGCACCACCACCGGCTTTCTGGCCCGCAGCAGCAGCTCCTCGATCCGCGAGGTGTGATCCACCGCGAAGGGAGGCAGGCGGCCAAGGTCGGCCTCCATCTCATGGATGGACCTGAAGAAGTCGATGCCGTTGCCGGCCACCGCCAGGCGCAGCAGCGAGCCCAGGTCCTCGGTCTCCCCGTGGCTCATCCGGGAGAAGATGGCGTGAGCCAGGGCGATCTCCTGCGCCTTGCGTGCGGCGAAGGGATCGGCGACGCCCGTGATCCTCCGGATCTCACGCAAGAACCGGGTCGAGACGTGGGTGGGCTCCAATGTCCTCGAGCCAGCGCACTCTCCCACGATGCGAAGCCCTGCGCGCTCCGCCTCGAGACGAAGCCCCGGGAGCTCCGTCGAGAGGGCCGCGACCTGCCGCACCAGGGACTCTAGGCAAGGTTGGCACTCTGGATCTATCGGCATGACGGACGCAAAATCCACGACTCGGCCCCGGAGCATCTCGCAGCAGGGCCCGCCATTGAGGGAAGCCAAAGCTCAGGAGACGTCTTCGAGCCTCTTGGTGACCTTCTCGCGGTCCTTCATGCCGAGCTTCTGGAAGAGGATCTTGGCCTCCTCCAGGAGGATCTTCCCACCGTCGGGGTTGCCGCGCTCCACCAGGAAGTCCCCATACCGGGAGAGGGTCTTGGCTAGCTCCGCCTGGTTGTCGAGCTCCCTGAAGATCTCGACGGCCTCGGCGAAGTAGCTCCTGGCCCTCTCGGTGGGATCCGCCCCGGTGTCGTCGAAGAGCGTGCTCGAGTGGACCTCCCCGAGGGACAGCAGCGCCCTGCCCTGGTACTCCCGCATGCCAGCGCTGCGGGCGACCTCCAGAGACTCCTCCACCAGGGCCTTTGCCTTCTCTGCGTGGCCCTCCTGAAGCTCCAGGAGCCCGAGGTTACGGAGGGCATCGGTGAGGGTGCGGCGCTCATCGAGGAGGCGAGCGAGCTGCACCGCCTCTTCCAGCCTCTGGCGAGCGCCGGCCACCTCCCCCTCGGCCATTGCGGCTTCTCCGAGGTTGTTGAGCAGCATGGCCTGGAGGGGAATCGCGCCGATCTCCTCGGCAATGCCCAGGCTCTCCTGCCACAGCGCCACGGCCCGATCCAGGTGCCCGCGCACGAACTCGATGACCGCCAGGGAGTTCAGCGAGACGATGATCCCACCCTTGTCGTCCAGGCTTCGCCTCATGGCCAGCGCCTCCTCGTGGCAGGCGGCGGCCTCGTTGACCAGGCCCCGGTCGAGCTCTATCCGGCCTATGTTCGTGAGGGAGACCGCGATGGACCGCTCATCTCCGATTCGGCGCCGCATCTCCAGGGAGACGGAGCTCTTCTCGAGGGCGTCGTCGTAGCGCCCCTGGATCCAGAGCACCTGCCCGATGTCGTCGAGCGAGCCCGCAATGCCTCGCTCGTCCCCGGACTGCTCGAAGAGCAGGATGCCCCTGTTCAGGTACTGGAGCGCGATGTCCAGGTCCCCCTTCTGGCGGTGGATCCGGCCCATCTTGTTGAAGGCCACGCCGCCCTTTGCGCGGCTGTTCATCACCCATGACAGGCGCAGCATCCGCTCGAAGGCGGCGAGGGCCTCGTCGTAGGTGCCCCGCAGCTCGTATACCGATCCGGCGTCGTGCCAGAGATGCATCCGCGTCCCGATGTCCTCGTCGGGCAGGCACGAGATGGCCTGGCGATACAGGCGGATGGCCTTGTCGTTGTAGTGCATCAAGCGGGCGAGATCCGCGGCGCGCCGGTAACGCATGGCCGCCCCTGTCCCATCGCCCGCGAGCTCCAGATGCCGCGCGACCTCTTCCTGGAGCTCGGCGCTCCTGCCCTCTGGACGCAGCTCGAGCCACTGAGCCACGACCTGGTGATAGCGGCTGAGATCCACCGCGTCTATGTTCTCGTACACCAGGTTCCAGATCGGAGGGTAGGCGAACCTGAACTCCCGCTGCCCCCTGATCCGGCTCGTCTCGGACTCGACGATGAACCCCCTCGTGACATGGCGCTGAAGTGCCTCGGTGACGGACTGGTGAGTCCGCTCTCCCGTGTCCGCGATCACCTCCAGGCTGGGACCGTCTGGATCGCCCTGTCCGATGGACACCGAGCGAATCAGCGCCACCACCGCCTCCAGCCAGAACAGCTCGCCGCAGGCGGCGCAGCGCTCGAGCACCTGGCGGTCCCCCTCCGCCATGGAGGCCAGGCGGCGCCTCAGCATGTCCTCGTGGCTGTGGGGGATGGCCAGCTTCTCGATGAGCTGGACGTCCACGTCCCAGGGCTCCTTGGCTGCATCGATGGCGCCAGCCTCGAGCAGATAGCGCACCAGCTCGTGGAGGGTTCTAGGCGTGGCCTCCACCTTGCTCCTCACCACCTCGATGAGCTCCTCGGGCAGGGCCTCGCAGCTCTTCAAGAGCTCGTGAAAGAGCGCCTCCGCGTCAGGCGGCTCGAGCGGCGTGACCTCTATGCGCAGAGACTCGAACTCACCCTCGCCGAAGCGCGGGTGCAGATCCATCATCGAGGGCCGCCCTGCCAGCACCGCCATCACCGGCTCGCTCGCCAGCCCAGCGGCCAGGTAGTGCACCAGGTTCACGGTCTCGGGAGTGGCGCGCTCCAGCTCATCGAAGACGAGCACGAGGGGCTGGCGCTCGGCCAGGGCGGACAATAGGCGCCGCACCGCGATGAACACCCGCATCTCGAGCTGCGCCGGAGTTGCCAGCAAAGGCTCCAGTATCGGGCTCCCTGGGAAGGGGATCCGCATCACGTGGGCCACGAGGTGAGCCACCTCGGCGGTCCGGGACTCGGGGATCACCTTTCCGACCCCCTCCAGCAGCGCCTGCCTCGCCATCTCGGAGGTAGCGTTCTCGGGGATCTGGAACAGGGAGTAGAGGATACGGATGAAGGCGGCGAAGGGCGGCGCCCCAGGACCCCCGGCGTGCCCCACCAGCACGAGAGGCGTGTCGGTCTCGAGCTGGAGCAGCTGCTCTCGGAAGCGACGCACCAGGGCGCTCTTGCCAGTCCCGTGCTTCCCGACCACCGCCACGAAATGGAAGCTGCGCTGCTCGCGACAGCGCTTGAACGCCTCGTGCAGCTTCTCCAGGAGATCCGAGCGGCCCACGAAGCTCGCCTTCAGATCGAGTCCCATGGGCAATACAGCCTCTGGAACCTCGAAGGTTATGGCGGTCATGGTGGCGGCATCGACTCCAGCAGGGACCTGATCCGTCCGGCAGTTGATGCAGATCTCGACGCCGTTGGGCGTCTCGATGCCACACACCTGGCAGTGGGCGGGGAGCTCCACGCCGCAGATCGCGCAGTGGGTCTCGTCGGTCTTGTAGGGGGCACCACAGTTTGAACAGTTCACGGCTACTCTCCGCGCAAGAACTCGGGCAGCGAACCTCGGGGCCCTCTCCGACAGAGCTCGCCCAGCGCCGCCCGGCGCTCGAGCCAAGCGCGGTGCCCGCCGGGCTCCCGCGCCATCCCACGTCTGGGCTGGTGAAACGCCTCCAGCCCAACCACCTCGTACGGTTCCTCGCCCTCGGCGAGGAGCCGGCATGACTCGATCTGGACGGCCCGTAGAAAAGGCGGCACCGCCTCGATGGACCAGTAGTGGGTGTCGTGCAAAAGGACTATGCCGCCCCCATGCCGCGTGAGCTTCCACATGAGGGTGTTCACGATCTTGGCGACGTTGAAGTTCTTGTCGTCGTCCGAGCCCAGGTTCCACATGACCACCACGCTGCCCCGCTGATCCAGCAGCTTGCCCGCGAAGGGCGACATCGCCCCGAAGGGCGGTCTGAACAGGTACGAGGACGTTCCGATCACCTCCTCGATGGCCGCGTCGCCCATCTCGATCTCGCGCCGCTGCTTGTCGGCGGGCGACTCCGGCAGGTTGGGATGGGAGTGGGTGTGGTTCCCGATCAGGTGCCCTCGGCGGTGGGCCTCCTCGAGGACGGCGAAGCTCTTGCCGGTGATGAGCCCCCTCGGGTGGAACCTCTGGGAGTTGACGAAGAACGTCGCCTTCACCCCGAAGGAGTCCAGGTGGTCGAGCAGCCGCGGCGTGGTCTGATAGTGTGGTCCATCATCGAAGGTCAGGGCGACCTTGCGCCCAACGCCGTGACCCCACATCCGGCGGCCACCCTTGAACAGATCGTAGCGGGCCTGCAGCTCTTTGGCCGCGGTGGGGGGCCGGCGCCTGGGCCTCTGGCCTTGCAGGGAGGCATCCTCCTCGGGCCGGGCGGCGTCCCTAGGAGGCTCTTCCTCCACTCCCTTGCCGCTGGGAGCTGGAGCTCCCGCGCTGCTCGGGGCAAACCCGGCGGCCAGGATCAGCCCGCCCAGGGCCAGGGCAAGTGTCTTGATGGCTTGACTCTGCAAGGGCTCGAGCTCCCTCGGAACAGCCCGGAGAGATTAGCATGTTCCCGGCCGGTGAGCCACCTCATGCGCCCGCACGCGAGCTCTCGATCTCCTGGGTAACGAGCGCCCGGTAGGCAGCGGCGAGGCGCCGCGTCAGCCCCCCTGGCGCGCCGTCGCCCACCCTGGCTCCCCCGAGGGCCGTCACCGGGAGGACCTCCACGATGGAGGATGTCACGAAGATCTCTCGTGCACGCTCGATATCGACCCAGTGGATCCGCCTCTCGCCCCACGGGAGCCCCTCGCTCTTCAGCAGCCCGAGGATGGCGGCGCGGGTCACCCCGGGCAAGGCCCCAGTGGAGAGCGGCGGGGTCAAGACCTCCCCATCCACGACCACGAACAGGTTCGAGTGGGCGCCCTCCACGAGCTCCCCCCCGCCTGTAACCAGCAGGGCTTCCCCTGCCCCTGCCTCGAGGGCGGCGCGCCGGGCGAGAGTCCAACCCAGATAGCTCGTAACCTTGTGACCAGCCCCGCCTCCCAGGCCGTGCGGCAGCTCGCATCGAATGGCGGCGATCCCCTCGAGATAGGCTCGAGGAGGGGGCGCGTTCAGCGGACCCGCAGTGACCAGGACTGTTGGGTGGCCCTTGCCATCTGTGGGCCTTGGCTCCCCGCCAGCCGTCACGGTGATGCGAACCCTGGCCTCCAGGATGCGCTGGCGGCCAAGCAAGGTGGAGGCAGCCTCCCCGAGCGCGGCGACCGGCGTAAAAATCCCGAGCCATCGCAAGGTGGCGGCGAGACGATCCAGGTGGGCCGAGAGCCTGAAGAAGCGCCCGCCATAGGCGCGGAGGGTCTCGAAGGCGCCAATGCCAGCGAGCAGCCCCTGGTCCAGAGCCGAAACCCGCGCAGCTTCCTCGGGGACGAAGCTGCCGTTCAGATAGACGAGCATGCCGGGCTAGTTCGCCACGTCCGAGGCCCGGGTCTCTCTGATGACGTTCACACGGATCTGGCCCGGATAGTTCATCTGAGACTCGATCTTGTGGGCGATCTCGCGAGCCAGCACGACCGCCTCATCGTCCGACACCCTGGCGGTGTCCACCAGCACGCGCACCTCGCGGCCTGCCTGTATCGCGTAGGCTCGCCTGATGCCTTCGAAGCCCTGGGCCACCTGCTCGAGGTCCTCGAGACGCTTCACGAATGAAGCCAGCGCCTCACGACGGGCCCCCGGGCGGCGGGCAGACAGGTCGTTGGAAGCCTGAACCACGTGATCGAGGATGTTGCTCGGAGCCGGGGCCCCGTGATGGGCCGCGATGGCTCCCACCACCCTTGGAGACTCGCCCCACTTGCGCGCGAGCCCGGCCCCTACCTCGGCGTGGGGACCCTCGAGCTGCTGGTCAGCCGCCTTGCCGATGTCATGGAGGAGGCCGGCCCGCCGAGCCATCTTGACGTTGGCGCCGAGCTCGGTGGCCATGAGACCGGCGAGGAAGGCCACCTCGACGGAGTGTTGCAGGAGGTTCTGGGCGTAGCTGGAACGGAAACGGAGGCTGCCGATGAGCTTCACCAGCTCCGGGTGGACCTTGCTGAGCCCCAGGTCGAAGATCGCCTGCTCACCGTCCTCCTTGCACTGCAGCTCCACCTCCCGCTCCGCCTTCTTCACGACCTCTTCGATGCGAGCAGGGTGGATCCGCCCGTCGGCGATGAGGCGGTTGAGGGCCATCCGGGCCACCTCCCTGCGAACCGGGTTGAAGCAGGAGATGATCACCGCCTCCGGGGTGTCGTCGATGATCAGATCCACGCCCGTGGCAGCCTCCAGCGCCCTGATATTCCGTCCCTCTCGCCCGATTATCCTGCCCTTCATGTCGTCGGACGCGAGCTGAACCACCGAGACCGTCCTCTCCGAGACGTACTCCCCGGAGTAGCGGCTGATGGCGGTCACGATCAGCTCCTTGGCCCGGGCCTCGCACGACGCGGCGGTCTCCTCCTCGATGCGCCGCACCTGGGCCGCCGCCTCGGCTCGCGCGTCCGCCAGCATCTCCTCCTTCAGTGCCTCCCTGGCCTGGTCTCTTGTCATGGCGGCGATTCGCTCCAGCCGCTCCTTGGCCTCGGCCAGGCTGCGCTCGGCGTTCTTGGCCGAGGACTCAGCCGCCTGTTCTTTCTGTTTTATCGTCTTCTCACGCTTCGAAAGGTCCTTGTCCTTGTTGGCCACGCGCTGCTGCTGGGCCTTCAGGTCGCTCTCCCGCCGCAAAATGTCACGCTCGAGCTCCTTGGCCTTCTGCATCCGCTCGGCGTGGTCCCTCTCGACGCGCTCCTTCTCCTTGAGCACCAGCTCACGAGCCTCTGCCTCAGCCGCCTCGCGGAGCGCATCGGCCTCGCGCCGAGCCTCCTCCAGGAGGCCATCCGTCTCGGCCGGAGTAGCCTTCCTTGAGCGAAGGGCGTGCAACCTGAGCCCAATCAGAAGACCGATCACCAGGGCGACGAGCGTCGCCACCATCCAGAGAGGAGTCATCTCTGCTCTCCGCAGCGCCGCCGGCTGGGCCGCAAGGGCGCTGCTCGAAAGCAGGCCCTGCTGGCGCGCCCAACTGGCAGCGCGAGCACTAGATTCTGCGGATCCCAGATCGCCCCGCCGCTGGTCGCCGCTCCACCATGTGAGAGCGGGACGAAGGCGAGGTTGCCGGTCCGTGAGGAGCGCCGGGCCGCGTTTGCCTCGGCCCGGCGGGACCGAGCTATGGTTCTCGAGCCAGAAGCCCGAAGCTCCCGGCTCGTCTGGCAGCCTCAGAATCTATGTGAACACCCGGCAAGACCGGGTGGAATGCACTCTTACTCCCGAGCAAGCGGTCGCGCCGAGGAGCGCGACCCGATTTTGGCACGGGCAGTCTGACAAAGAGACTCGAGCTCGTGCCGTAATATATGAACCACCTTGGAGTGGGCTAGAAAAAAGTATCCCCCGCAACGGCCGGTAGAGAGAGTCCTTGAACCTGCTTCGGAAGAAAACCGGTTCAAGTGGGTGCTCTGCCCACGTTTCAGGTTCCCGGGGCGACCCGGGTACACACCACGCGGAGACTGGGCTCCCCTGTATGAGGTGTTGGCTCGGTCTTCCTCTCTCCTGTCGCGCCGTGCAGGGGATACCAAGAGGATCTTTGCTCCTATCGGCTCCCTCGCCGAAGTCCTTTCTCCCGGTCTGGCAGCCGCGGGCTATCCGCGACGCCGATCCGGATCGAGGTTGTCGAGCAGCTCCTGGATTCGCTGGCACCTGGCCTTCACCCCTTCCCGCAGCTCCTGGGCCAGGCCCCTCTCACGGAAAAGCTCCTCCGTGATGTTGAGGGCGGCCAACACGGCCTGGGTATAGGGGCTCGTACCTTTGCGAGATCCTACCTCATTGAAGCGCGCCTCGAAGAAAGTCGCCAAGTCATCGAGGTAAGCCTGCTCCGCGTCGGAGCGGAAGGAAATCGGCTTTCCATCGATGCTTACTTCGACGAGGCGCTTCACCTCACCTTCCGATGGCCTGCTGCTCTTTTTGTCTGCCATCGTCCCATTTAGGATACGCCCTAGAGACATGCGAAGTCAAGGCGGGTTCCGAGGAAATCAGGTGAAGAAACAAGGCAAAATGCTCGAATGTCCGGCATCCGGCCGAGAGGAGATCGCCGCCAGCCCCCCGGGCGCATGCCTTCATAGTCCATTCCACCCGCCCCGACCTCGAGGGCCTCGCTGCCAGGCCCGGGAGCGGGCAGAGAAAAAGCGCCACCTTCCGCCAGGATCGACCCGCGTGATATCCCCGTGGTCTCCTTGACAGCCCGGGAGGCTCTTGCTAAAAGGCCCCCTCGTGATCGCGGGCCCATAGCTCAGCCTGGTAGAGCACCGGACTTTTAATCCGATGGTCGAAGGTTCAAATCCTTCTGGGCTCAAGACGCTGTAGCTCGCTCCGGCGGCCCGCGAGAATGCGGCGGCCCCGCGAGAACGCGGCGACCCCGCGAGAACGCGGCGACCCCGCGAGAACGCGGCTGGCGGACAAGACGAGATACAGCCTGAAGGCCCCATCGTTCAGTGGTTAGGACACCGGCCTTTCACGCCGGCGACACGGGTTCAAATCCCGTTGGGGTCAACCAGTTCCTTCGTGAAAACGGGCACCACCACGGTGCCCGTTTTCTTTTCTGCCCAAATGCTGCCCAGAGTTGCTGGCGGCGAGACGCGAGGGGCGCTGATCCAGAACCTCCACGGCCTGCCTGGTCACCTCCGGAGACAGGTGCGCGTAGCGCTGATGTGCAGCTGCACATCAGCGGTATTGTGCGCAGCCTGCGATTATGTAGAGCCGCCGCCAGAACGCTCTGATTCTACTCGCGTTGGTCTCCTTGCACCTTCACATCATTCCCCAAGAATCCTGGTTCAGGCTCGGCCATGGTGGTCGCGCCAAACGAAGGAGGAATGGAGATGGAGCGCAACGAGGTCAAGGATCGTCCACTCGAGATGTTGATCGGAGAGGCCCGCGAGCACCTGGTACGCCTCGGCTACAACCCTGACACGCAACGACTTTACGACAGTGCATGGCGCGGGTTGGCGACGTTCGCCGCGAAGAATTGGGGCAGAGCGGATGTCCGCGGAGCTCGCAGAGACCGATCAGCTAGGATTCGTCGCGCTGCTCGATGATAACCAGATCGCAGCGGCTGCCATTCTGTGTGCGGGTGATGACCATCTTCGAGTGAATCAGGAGGTGGGTACCATCGATGACCAGAAGACCGAGATCATCATGGAGTATCTCCTTGATCCCGGTAGCGTGAACGAAATTGCGGGAAGGTATGATTTCACCGCCCGATAGGATGTTGCTCCGCACTGCCCGCACCTGCGCACTGCCCGCACCTGGGTGTGCCCGAGTATCGATTCATACGGGCTGGACACCCAACCAGCTGACCGATCACTGTTGCGCACAAACCTCATTCTTGCGCATAGAACAGCTGTTATTGCGTATCTAACTTGATTTCTGCGCATAGATCGGGCACTCCTGTCTGCGCATAGATCGAGCACTCCTGAATGTAGCGCCTGAAATCCACGGCCACACTGCGGCCCGCAAAGTCTCGTTCGGTTCCCCAGTTCGAAGGCGCCGCGTGGAGCGTGGCCGGGCCACAAGGGTTAGCACGGGGACAGGCGCGAGCATCGCGAATACCTTCAGTTCTTCGCAAAAAACCACCTATCCTTCGCGTATATCCCTGGTTCTTCGGGATTAGCTTGCATTCTTCGCGATTACAGGCCAGAATCGTGTGGTCTTCGCTGCTCAACCATCTGGGAGCCAACCACGATGCCTGGCCCGATTGCAGAAGCCGAGTTGGAAGAAATCCTTGAGATTCTGAGAGCTCGTAGCCACTCGATGCCACTGGCGGAGATCGCGGATGCCCTGAATGCCTCGGTCTCGCGCCGTTCGCTCCAGACCCGCCTGAAACGACTTGTAGATCGCGGTAGTGTTCAGCGCATAGGGGGAGGCCGCTCGACACGCTATCGACTGCCAGAGAACGCCGCGGACCAGATGGCAGGTCCGTCTCACGATACGCGGACGGGCGATGGCGATTCAGACGCTCAGCAGCTTTCGCTCCACATCCCCCTATCGCCTGGCGGACTCGAGATCCAGTCGCTGCTGCGAACACCGCTCGAAGGCCGGACTCCAGCTGGCTTCGACCGGGCGTTCCTGGACGCCTACCGTCCGGGCGAGACGTACCTGCTGACGGACCACGAACGCGCAGAGCTACTCCGGCTAGGGCGCCCAAACCTGATGGAGCTGGCCGCGGGTACCTACGCGAGGATGATCCTGGACCGCCTGCTCATCGACCTATCCTGGAGCTCGAGCCGCCTGGAGGGCAACACGTACACGTTGCTGGACACGAGGCGGCTGCTCGCCTTCAGCCAGGAAGCCGAGGGCAAGGCGCGCTGGGAAGCGCAGATGCTGCTCAACCACAAGGATGCCATCGAGTTCCTCGTGGACTCAGCCGCGGAGATCGGCTTCGACCGGCGCTCCCTCCTGAACCTCCACGCCCTGCTCGCCTCGGAGCTGCTACCCGATCCCACAGGGGTGGGACGCCTGCGCCGCATCGCCGTGGGCATCGGCGGATCCACGTACCTGCCGCTGGCGGTCCCCCAGATCATCGAGGAGTGCTTCGACCAGCTCCTGCACACCGCCTCGGCCATCGAGGATCCCTTCGAGCAGGCGCTGTACATCATGGTGTACCTGCCCTACCTGCAGCCCTTCGACGATGTGAACAAGCGGGTGTCCCGCCTCGCCGCGAACATCCCCTTCCTGCGCGCCAACCTCTGCCCACTGTCCTTCACCGACGTGCCGCGGGCTCTGTACACCCATGCCGTGCTGGGCGTCTACGAGCTCCGCCGCGTGGACCTGCTTCGCGACGTGTTCCTGTGGGCCTACCGCCGCTCCGCCGAACGCTACGCGGTCATCCAGCAGACCCTCGGGGACCCGGATCCCTTCCGGCTCAAGCACCGACTCAACATCCGTCAGATCGTGGCAGAGGTCATCCGCGGCCCCCTGCCCCGCCGCAACGCGCTGGTGCACGTCACGCAGTGGACGCGCGCGCACATCCCCCAAGAGGAACAAGAGCAGTTCCTTGAGGTGGTCGAGACGGAGCTGCTCGCGCTGCACGAGGGCAACTTCGCCCGCTACCGGATCCGGCCGTCGGAGTTCGACGCGTGGCAGGAGGTCTGGTAGCGCTGTGGGGTCGGTTTCTGCCCACGAAATGCCTACGCCGATCCGACGCCCCTCGTAACCCCGCGTATCCTTTGATACGGGCTGGACACGCCACCAGACGAGCGATCACGGAAAAAGGCGCGTAACGTTTACGGTTTCTCGATTCTCCCGATGGGTTCAAATCCCGTTGGGGTCACGAGTAGGGGCTCCGGAGCTTCTCCGGAGCCCTATTTTACGCTATGTTGCCTGGCAACCCAAGCCCTATCCGGAGGCGCCATGATCACAGGAAAGGTCGAGAACCTGATCCGAAAGCA
>JAVEWA010000678.1:0-3719 GCA_034004785.1 Polyangia bacterium | reverse complement strand
CATGCGGCCCCGGCATTCTCCCCCTTGGCACGCCCCCCGCCTTC
Source organism: Polyangia bacterium (assembly GCA_034004785.1). Taxonomy (GTDB): domain Bacteria; phylum Myxococcota_A; class Polyangia; order HGW-17; family JAJRWW01; genus JAVEWA01. The sequence continues at coordinate 3,675 of JAVEWA010000678.1, read as the reverse complement.
GTCATCAACGCGATCAAGCAGCACGGGAACGAGTGGACAGCCGGCGGCTCCCTCGCAGCGTAGCGCGTGTCCAGGATCCCACCCCACAGCGGCAAGGAAATGGTCGCCGCCCTCAAGAGGGCCGGTTTTTCAGCCAGAGGCCAAGAGGGCAGCCACGTGATGATGGAGAAGCCTGGATTGGCTCGCCCCGTTGTCGTTCCGCAGTGGGACGAGCTCCCTCCCTTCGTTGTCTCCAAGTGTCTGAGCACCGCGGGAATCGGCCGGAAACGCTACCTGGAGTTACTGGGCAAGCGCAAGTCGGGACGGAACTAACCGCACCACCAGCCCGCTTGGCCTCGCCCCCACCACGCACAGCGCCGGGACATCCCCTGTCACACCGAGGCGACCGGGAACCGGGTGGGTCCTGGTGAGGGTGGACCGCTGCGCCTACCCCGTGATAGGCTTCCAGACGAACCGCACCACGCAGACAGGAGAGACCCCCGGTGAACCCCATCCGTGGCGAGACTAGGGCGAGACTGACGACCAGCCCACTTCGCTATCCTGTGGACTTCACAGCCACTTCCCAGAATACGAGTGATCCGAGCTGGACCACCCTTGGATTCACGGGTGGAGGCTTTACCGAGGTTGACCCCTCTGACGTGGGAGCGGGTAGCTCTGGGGAAGGGGGCGCCCGAATCGAGGCGGATGTCCTGGCCACGATCCGAGAGGCCCACGAGAAGGGCAGTCCGCTGACCAGCGCCCGCAGCGTCACAGGCGAGGTCCAAGGGCGAGCCTCAGACGTGTACGCGACGGTCAAGCGGCTGCAGAAGGAGGGCCGGTTACGAGGTGGCAGGGGGCGGCCGCTGACGGTTGTAGAGAACGCAGGAGGCGACTGTGGAGACTAAACGCTTCCCAATGCTTCCCGAGTCCGGAAGCAGCGAAATTATTGGAGAGCTGGAGGCCATTTTCAACGGGAAGCACTTTTACGCGCTTCCCGGCGCTTCCGTGCCTGAAAACCCAATGATTCCGCTGCTTCCCGAGATCGGTGCATTTCCGCCTAAAACCCCAATGATTCCGCTGCTTCCCGCGCTTCCCCTTAAGGGGGAGAAAAAACGGGAAGCACCCTGCGAACGGGAGGCACCTGCGGGGCGGTCTGGCCGGTCGTCCTACGGCCTCCGGCCGACGCCCGTCCGCCCTCCCCGCTACAGGATGCCTCCCAGGGCGGGGACGGTGGGAGAGGCCCAGGAGCCGGAGCCGAGACAGCTCCCCCTGTGGAGGCCTCTGCCCTCCCCAGCCCCTCGGCTCTCTTCACCCGTCGTGGCCCTTCTCCCCTATCTCAGGAAGTAGAAGCCCCACCCCTCGCCCTCCTGCACAGGGTGCGCCACCGTCCTACAGGCAGCGTGTCTATTTTGACACAGTCCCCCCGGGGGAGGTCCAAAACCGTCCGCAGTCTTAGGGGGGCGGCGGCCGAGGGTGAGGGCAGCTGCGAGACTTTTTGGGATCTGGGTACGGGTACGGAGGCCCGATATGGACACAAGGCTGGAATTGTGTCAAATATGACACATGCTCGAGCCGATCACCTCCAGCGCCGAGCGTCCCTGGCATCGCCGGCCCGGCGAGCCCGCTCGGGCGTATCAGGCGTTCGGGCGATATCTCGCGATGGGTCCCATGCGGACACTGCCCCGAGTGGCATCGGAGTGGGATCTACCTGATACCTCTGTGCGCCGCTGGTCCGCACGCTGGGAGTGGGTCTCGCGGTGCGCGGCCTACGACTCGGAGGAGCTGCTCCGGCAGATGGAGGCGCGGGCCGAGCGCCGGGAGCAGCTCCGTCAGCGGATCTACGACGAGGCCGACGCGCTGGTCTCCGAGCTGGTGGGCCTGGCCCACGGGCAGCTTGTCGGCGGTGACCAGGTGGAGATGCTGGACAAGCACCAGCAGGTGATCGGCTCTCGGCCGGCTGTGCCCCCCAGTGTGCGCCGCGGCGCCATCATGGATCTCATCGGGCTCTGCGGCCTCGTGTTGCCCAAGAGGGTTGAGGTCACGGGCAAGGAAGGCGATGAGTTGAGAATGCAGGTCCGGTCCGGTCTCCGCGAAGCCGACCCCGCCGTGGTGCGGCGCCTCGAAGCCGTGTTGAGCGAGTTGGACCCATGAGCGCAGCAATGCAGACCCTCCAACTCCTCGCCTCGCTCCCGCAGTCAGAGCGGCGCGCGGCGGTGGAGTGCGTGCTTGCCGAGGCCCACCTCGCGGACATGGTGCGCTTTGCCTGGCATGTCCACCACGAGGATCAGCCCCTAAGGTGGGGATGGCACATCGACTGCATTTGCGACCACCTCGAGGCCGCGCTGAACGAGGAAATCGTCTGGCTTCTGATCAACGTGCCGCCCGGGTTCGCCAAGAGCCTCCTGACCTCGGTCTACTTCCCGGCCTGGGTCTGGCTCCGCGCCCCGTGGAAAAAGTTCCTCTGCTCGTCCACCACTGAGCAGGTCACTCTCCGCGACGCGCGACGCCACAAGGACCTAGTGACCTCGGACTGGTACCGCTCGACCTTCCTCCCCGCTTGGGAGATCAACCGGAACCAGAAGGCTGACTCATCCTTCGCCAACACGCACGGTGGCGAGCGGATTTCCCTGACCGTGCGCGCTGGCATGATCGGCCTACGTCCAGACGTGCGCGTGCTGGACGACCCCAACGACCCACGGAAGGTGAACACGGAGGAGCTACAGAAGGTCAATGACTGGCTCGACAGCACCTTCTTGAAGCGCCGCTCTCGAAAGACCACGCCACTGATCGCGATCCAGCAACGGGTCCATGAGGCCGACGTTACCGGCTACCTCCTGAGCCGCGCTTCGCGCCCCAGCACGGTCCACCTGGTGTTGCCCAATGAGTACGTCCCGAGCCGCGTGCTGAGTACTCCAGTGATAGACCGCACCACGGGCGAGCCATGGAAGGACCGCCGCACCGAGGCTGGCGAGCTGCTCTCCATCGAAGTGCAGGACGCCGAGACGACAGAGCATGAGCGGAGCGGCGAGGAGAGCGTCTACGAGGCGCAACAGCAGCAGGACCCGACGCCGAAGGGCGGTGTCATCTTCCGCCGAGACATGTTCAGGCGGTGGAGTCATGAGCCCAAGCCTGACCGTGAGGACCCGTATCCAACCTACCCGCTGCCCGCCTCATTCGACTACTCGATAGCCTCATGCGACTTCAACAACCTGAAAGCCCATGACTCAACGCGGAACACGGATTACGCCGTGGTCCAGATCTGGGGAGTGCTTGGACAGGACCGCTACTTGCGGGAGGAGATCAGACGCAAGATGGGCGTGGGCGCGAGCATCTCGACGGTGACCGCGCTCCGAGATCACTACCCAGACCTCGCCGCAATCCTGATAGTGAAGGCGGCAAACGGGCCCACAGTGATCGCCGCCGCCCGCGCCATCCTCGGCATCGCAGACGAGGAGTGCCAGCCCTGGGAATACCAGTTCGTGCGCGACTGGTCGGTGCAAGGCGAGACGAAAGAGCAGCGTGCCCGCGTCGTGGTACACATCCCCGCCGCTGGACGCGTCTACGTGCCCGACGAGCAGGAATACGGCGACCAGGAATACTGGCTCCTGGAGGTCTGCGGGTTTCCGAATCGGCGCAGGGACGACCGCGTGGATTGTTTCACTGCGGCCATGAGCTTCCTTGAAAGAAACCCGTTTG
>JAVEWA010000677.1:0-3720 GCA_034004785.1 Polyangia bacterium | reverse complement strand
GGGAGCGAGAGGAGAGGGAGGCCAGGCGCCACCGCAGAATGGGGCGTTATTCGCGCCCAGAGCGCGCCAGGCCCTGCCGGGGCTGGGGCTGCAACCTGAGGGTGCAGCTCGGCCTGGAGGGCTTCTACTCGGCTGACATGACCTTCATCCGGGATCTCGCGAACCTAAAGGGATCGGTGCTCCCGAACACCTCCCTCCTGCGAGAGCCTCTCACGAAGACCAGCTACTTCACCCACCACCTGCGCATGGAGCCGAACCTCTCGGTGGGCAAGCTGGCCACGCTCTACCTTCGAATGGACGGAGTCCAGCACGTGGTATGGGGCGACAACGACGCCCGGGCCCAGAGCTCCCTCTTCGCGGGGAGCCCCACCAACACCAGCGACTACGGCGAGCAGGTGGCCTCCTTCCAGCTCGTCTGGGCCTGGCTGGATCTCGACCTGAAGCTCGGCAAGCTGCGCGTCGGCCGCATGCCGTCCCACTGGGGCATGGGGCTCCTTTCGAACGGCGGCGGGGATCTCGCCCAGACGAGGGGCGGCGTGGACGACGACTTCGCCGACAACCGCCACCCCTCGATCTACGACCGCATCCTCTTCGCCACCAAGCCCCTCCAGGTGATCAAGACCATCGCCAAGGCAAAAGACCCCACCTCCAACCTGCTGGTGGCCTACGCCTACGACCGCCTGGTGGAGGAGCCCTACTGGAAGGACATCAGCCTGGAGGGCCAGCGGGCCTACGGCGAGAGCGCCTTCCTGTCGAGGCAGCTCAACAACGTCGACGAGCACGTGCTGGTGATCGCCTACTCGGATCCGAAGTTCCTCTCGCAGGTACGCTCTCTCGACGCATGGAAGGACAAGTCCCTCACCGCCGGCGTCTATGCCGTGTACCGGCGCCAGGGCCGCCTGGATCGCATCCTGCGCTACAACGTGGACGGCTCCAGCACCTACGCCGCCTATGACTGCGAGGGAGCCAACCCGCCCCCGGCCTGCGGAGCCCGCTCCAAGATCGGCATCGTGGATCCATACCTCCGCCTCCGCCTCGGGCCGATCCTCCTGGAGACCGAGTCCTACTTCATCTTCGGCAAGACCGAGCCGGGCCGCGGCATCCCCATCGGCTCAGAGGTGGGCAAAGCCCTGATCTACGGCTGGGTCACCCGGGCCGGCTATAGCCCCATGAAGAAGATGGAGCTCCTCCTCGACCTCGGGCAAGCCTCGGGTGACAAGGTCTATGGCAACGAGGTGTTCAGGCAGCGGGCCATGCACCCGGACTACGTGCCCGGCCTGATCCTCTACCGGATGTTCTTGCGCGAGCGCTCGGCCACCGCCCTCGCGCAGAGCCTGAACTCCAACGTGGCGGGAGTGCCCACTCCCTCCCGGGGGCTCCAATCCAACGGCGGCGTCCTGAACTCCTACTTCCTCTACCCGAGGATGCTCTGGGCCATCCACCCCATGCTGACCCTGAAGGTGGCGCTCCTTTCGGCCTGGAGCCACAGGCCGGAGCAGTATCTCTACCGGGTCACGGGCTGCGAGAAAGGCGTCAAGGGCGCCTCCTGCCGCCTCACCGACAACCACATCGGCACCGAGGTGGACGTGGGTGTGGACGTCCGCTGGGGAGGGGTCCCTGGCATCGAACACCTCTTCTTCCGCTTCGACATGGGCTACCTGGTCTTTGGAAAGCAGGTGGCGAGCGACTACGACGCTCCCGGCGTGTTCGCCCTGCGGATGCGCCTGATGTTCGTGTTTTGACGCGCGACCCTCAAATGCCCTCCGAGAGCAAGGGCCCACCTGGTAGCCCTGCCTCCTCGGACGCCCGTCCGCCCAGGGGTCCGGCCCCTGGGGACGCGGATCAAGGACCGGACAAGCTCCCCGATGATCCAGACCGCGCTCCGGGCCCGCCCCCAGAGCCCAGGCAGGCCCTTCGGGAGGCTCTCTTGGCCTTTGCGGCCGCAACCGCCCTGTCGGCGGCCCTCTACTGGATCGGCCAGGCGGTCCCGCTGGTGCAGCGGAACCTCGGGGGCCTCGTGGCCCTCGTGTTCCTGGGCATCGCGATCCATCTCTTGGATCGCCGCCGCGAGCCCCTCTCCCGCTACGGCATCACCTGGAGGCCCCCTGTGCGCGGCCTTGCCTGGGGCCTCGGCGCGACCGTGGTGGTGCTGGGCCTCTTCATGGTGGGGTATCACCTGTACTTCGAGGCGGTGTGCGGCCAGGGCGCGACCCTCCTGGGCCCCCTCGGACGCCCCTGCGCGCGTTGGGCTGGGAGCAACCTGGCCCTCGGCCTGCCCCCGCGCTTCGCCGAGCAGGTCCTCGGGCAGCTCCTGGTGGTGGCCATCCCCGAGGAGATCTTCTACCGGGGCTACCTCCTGGGCCGCCTGGAGAGGGCCCTGCCCGCGAGGCGAGCCCTCTGGGGAGTGCCCATCGGCTCGGCCATGCTCCTTCAGGCCGCCCTCTTCGGCCTCGGACACTTCCTGATGGACTTCAACCCCCTCAGGCTCGGGGTGGCGGTGCCGGCCCTGGCCTTCGCCTTCCTCAGGCACAAGGGGGGCTCCATCGTGGCGCCAGTCCTGTTTCACGCCGCGGCCAACCTGCTCATGCTCGTTGTGGACAGCAGCTACTTCCCCTAGTACCGTCTGGACCGCTGGCGCCCGTTCCACTCACTCCCAGGGAGGCTCCCGATGCCCCGCTGCCCAATCACCCCGCACATCGAGGCCCTCGTGGACCTCGCCATCGAGGAGGACCTCGGCCGCGGCGACGCCACAACCGCCGCCGTCTCCCTGGGCGCCGTCCCCGGCAAGGGGCGCATCCTCGCCAAGGAGCCGGTGGTGGTCTGCGGCCTGGACCTGGCCATGTACGTCTTCGGCCGGGTGAGCCCCGGGCTGATGCTCTCCCCCCTGGTGGCCGACGGAGACGAGGCGCCCGCCGGGGCCGAGCTCCTCGTGATGACCGGCCCGTTAGCTCCCATGCTGGAGGCCGAGCGCACCGCTCTCAACTTCCTGCAGCGCATGTCGGGCGTGGCCACCCTGACCAGGCGCATGACGCGACTTATCGAAGAGACCGGCGCCAAGGCCCGCCTGGTGGACACGCGCAAGACCCTGCCCGGCTGGCGCCTGCTCGACAAGCACGCCGTGCGCTGCGGAGGCGGGGGCAACCACCGGTTCGACCTGGCCTCGGGGGTGCTGATCAAGGACAACCACATCGCCGCCGCGGGATCGGTCTGGGAGGCGGTGACCCGCGCCCGGCGCCTGGCGCCCCACACCCTGCGGGTGGAGGTGGAGGTCACGAGCCTCGCCGAGCTGGAGGAGGCGCTCCACGCGAAGGCCGAGGTGATCCTCCTCGACAACATGGACACCGGCACCATGGCGACGGCCGTGGGGCTCGTGGCGGGCCGCGCCCTTGTCGAGGCCTCCGGGGGCGTCACCGAGGAGACCCTCGCCGCCATCGCCAGGACTGGCGTGGACCTCATCTCCATGGGGACCCTCACCCACTCGGCCCGCGCAGTGGATCTGTCCATGTACGTGCAGCGCGCCTGACGCGCGGCCTCCCGGCGACCGAGCTCCCCAGGGATGCCCCCATGACGCGTCACCCACCCTCATCCACGACGCCCTCCACGCACCCACCCGCGACGCGCCCATCAACCCGCACACCCACACGCGACGCCCAGTCCCTGGCGGTCTCCGAGCCCCCGCGCCGCGCCAGCTCGAGGCGCCTTTTCGAGGCCTCGGGCGCG
>JAVEWA010000676.1:0-3722 GCA_034004785.1 Polyangia bacterium | reverse complement strand
CCCAGGGCTTCGCCCTGGTGTCCTCGGGAGACTTCCAGATGGGCTGCAACCAGAGCGACACGGCTTGCAGCGACGCTGGGCACACGGACGAGAGGCCGCGCATCACGGTGACCCTCGGCGCAGACTACTGCATCGAGCTCACCGAGGTTCCAGTGGCTGAGTTCCGGGCCTGCGTTGTCCGGGGAACCTGTGACGCTTCCCCGACCGCCACCGAGACGGACATCTGGGCCAACTGGACCGACCAGCCCGGAGACCGCGAGGAACATCCCGTGAACGCCGTGACCTGGGACGAGGCGCGGACCTACTGCAACCTCTGGATGAACGGCGACCTGCCCACCGAGGCAGAATGGGAGAAGGCCGCCCGCGGCGGCGCCGACATCAGGGCCTATCCCGGGGGGGACGCCGACCCGGTGCTCTGCGCTGAGTGCAACTGGGATCTCTCGGGACCCGGGCAGCAGTTCGGCTGCAATCAGGTGGAGACCAGCGAAGGTCCAGCCACATGGCCCGCCGGGAACCTGGCGGCAGCCGATGGAGACTCTCCCTATGGTCTGAAGGACATGGCAGGCAATGTGGGCGAGTGGGTCAGGGACTGCTACCTCGCCAACATGTACTCGGCCTGCACCTCGGGCTGCACCGATCCGGTGAACGAGTGCACCGACCAGAGCGCCAGGGTCACCAGGGGCGGTAACTTCTCGAGCCTCGCCGAGATGGTCAAGGTGGTGCGCCGCAGCTCACAGGCTCCCTCGAACCGGAGCCCACTCATTGGCTTCAGGTGCACCTGGCGCCCGTGAGGAAGGACGAGCGGCCACGGCCTCTTCCCCTCCTCCCCCTCCTCCCCCACCTCGCGAGCCTCCAAGAGCCCCCCTACTTGCCCGCGATGCCAGCCACCAGCCCGGCGAGCTGGGAGAGCTCGTCCCCGGTGAGGTCCATCCGAGCGAAGAGGATCGTGTCGGCTGATCCCAGCTTGAGCTTCCCGAGAATGGGCTTGAGCGCGGCTGGCAGCTTCTCCTCTGCCATCTTCAGGACCAGAGGCAGGAAGGCGCCCAGCTTAGTGGCGACGGCGGACGAGGAGCACTCCGCGGCCAGGGTGAGTTTGATCCCCTTGTCGGTCGCCTCCAGGGCGAGCACCAGGTTCTTGATCTGATCCGCGGCGGCGCCTGCCTTCAGCTGCACGATGAGCTCACCCGTGGCCTTGCGCGCCGAGTCCGGCAGGGTGACGCCAGCCACGAGGTGGGGCGACGCCGAGGCGCCCGAGTCCTTCAGGGCCTTGGGAGCCCAGCCGGCGTCCAGGAAGCCTGCCACCTTTGGCTGGCTCATGCGAGACAGGCCGAGCTTGACGACCTTGTCCGAGGCAAGGAGGGTCAAGGCAGGAGAGGCCATCACCAGGCGGCCGTCGTCGCTCACGAGGGCTTGATAGCCCGCGATGCGCTCTGTCCCGGCCTTGGCCTTCCCTTCGCGGAAGACCCGCCCGAGGGCCTTCGAGTCAACCGCTCCCGAGAGGACGAACATGAGGATGGGCTCCTCGCCCTTTCCTTCGGGGAAGATTCCTCCCATCGCGAGGCTCCGCACCTTGTCGAGGGCTATCCCCGCCTCGGAGAGCTTCTCCTTGGCCTTGTCGCGCAGGGCCTGTGGAACCTGCTTGATCAGGCCGTCGAGCCAGGGAGCATTCCTGAAGGGCGCCAGATCGATCCGGGCGACCAGGGTCATCTCTGGCGGCACGACCCTGAGGGGATCATCCTCGGATGCCTTGATCCCATGGCGGGCCCGGCGGCCCACCAAAATGCGTCCGGGGGCGGGCAGCTCGGGTGCCCCGCCGATCAGGGAGCCGAGGCCCCCCGCGCCGTCCTTGTCTCCGCCGTCCTTGCCGCCGCCATCCTTGAGCGCGCCGAGGAGCCCGCCCAGGGAGGGCGCCGGCGGCGACGCCGGCTCGTCCGAGGCCCCGTCCCTCCGGGCTGGGGGCCTGTCAGCCTGCTCTCGACCAGCCGAGGGGCGATCCGCCGGTGGGCGCTTGGAGTCGGGCCGGGCCTTCATGGGCTCGTCCGACTTCGCGGCCATGGCGGACATGGCGTCCTTGCCCTTCTCCTCGGCCTTGCTCCCGCCGCCTCCCTCGTCCCTCAGGACGAACCAATAAACCAGCCCGCCCGCCAACCCCAGCGCGAGGAGCACTGCCACGATGATGACTACGAGCTTGCCCTTTCCCTTGGACTGGGCGCCGCCCCTTGGCTGAACCGTCACCGGCATTGTCTGTGGAGGCGGCTGCCCCCCCTGGAAAGCCTGCCGGGGGGGCGCTCCCTGAGACATCGGGCCCGGAGACCCTGCGGCAGGGCCCGCCGGCATCGCCATGCCTGGCGCCGGGCCCTGCGGGAAAGAGGGCAACGCCACCGGGGGGACGGCGGTCATCGGTCCGGAGACTCCACCGGCCAGCCAGCCGTGGCGGGCCATGAGCTGTTGGAGGTCCTGCCTGAGCTCCATGACCGTCGGGTAGCGCTTGTCCCGATCCTTGTCGAGCATGCGGAAAAGAATCGGGTCCAGATCCGGCGGGCAACCAGGGACCACCTGGGAGGGGGGCTTGGGCTGCTCTCTCAGGTGCCACTGGATCATGGTCGTCGGCGAGGCGTTCTGGCCGAAGGGGAGGCTGCCGGTGAGCATCTGGTACATAAGCATGCCGAGGGCATAGATGTCCGACCGTCCGTCGAGCTTCTGCCCCATGAGCTGCTCGGGAGACATGTACTCCAGGGTGCCCAGGGTCTGCCCCGCGGCGGTCAGGGCCGGGCCCTGGGCCATCTCACCTCCAACGATCTTGGCGATGCCGAAGTCGAGGACCTTCACGAAGTCGGGGTGATCGGGCCGCGCCTCCAGGAAGATGTTCTCGGGCTTCATGTCCCTGTGCACGATGCCCTGCACATGGGCCTCTCCGAGGGAGCTGCAGGTCTGCTCGAGGATCCCAACCACGCGGTTGGCGGGCATGGGGCCCTCTCGCTCGAGGACGTCGTAGAGAGTCTCGCCCTGGAGCAGCTCCATGGCGATGTAGAGCAGGCCGTTGTCCGTCTCGTCGAAGTCGTAGGTGATGATGGTGTGAGGATCCCTCAGGTTGCAGGCGCTCTTGGCCTCGCGCTTGAAGCGCTCCACGAGCTTTGGATCCTTGGTCATGCCCGGCGACAGGACCTTGATGGCCACATCCCGATCCATCTGGATCTGCTTGGCCTTGTAAACGTCACCGAACCCACCCTCGCCGATGTGAGCGAGCACCAGATACCGGTTGTTGAGCTTCTTGCCCTCCAGCTTGCCGTCATCTGGCGCTGCCGCGGCGCCTGGTGGCGCTGCCATGGGAGGCGCTGCCATGGGCGGCGAGGCCATGGGCGGCGAGGCCATGGGCGGCGAGGCCATGGGCGGCGAGGCCATGGGAGGCGCTGCCATGGGCGGCGACGATGGCCGAGGACCGGCCATGGGCGGCGCTGCCATGGGCGGCGACGATGGCCGAGGACCGGCCATGGGAGGCGCTGCCATGGGCGGCGAGGCCATGGGCGGCGAGGCCATGGGCGGCGAGGCCATGGGCGGAGATGACAGCCTTGGACCGGCAGCGGGCGGAGAGGCCATGGGCTGAGCTGCGCCAAAGGGAGCCGCACCCGGTCCGGGCCTCGCGGCGGGCGCGGCCGCACCAGGGGCAGGACCAGCCGCAGCGCCCGGAGGTCGGGGTCCGGGGCCTGGCATCGGGGGCTTCA
>JAVEWA010000675.1:0-3738 GCA_034004785.1 Polyangia bacterium | reverse complement strand
GAGCCCATGTGGATGTTGTGGCCGCCCCCGGTGCGGTCCCTGTCCGTACCCGTTGTGGGCGGCCACCAGCCGTTCCGGTCGCTGTCCCAGTGGCCGTTCTTGTTGCCGTCGTCGCGGACCTGGTAGTCGGACTCGGCGATGTGGAGGGCGTTGTAGGTCCGGTGCCAGCCGTTGGCGTACCTGTAGCGGCGGTTCGGCCGGAGGGACGAGGATGAGTCCACGCCGAAGTCGTGGGCCCCGGTGTCGGTGTTCACCGGGAACTCCCTGACGTGGCGCACCCCCAGCTCGTCGATCCAGAGCAGCACCAGGGTGTCGTTGAACCGGTTGACCAGGTTCCCGTGCCAGCGGAAGGACCCCGGGTAGGCCCCCCTGAGCCCGAGCACGTTCCGCCGCCCGGGCGTCAGGTTCCAGGTCACGCCGGTTGTCAGCTCTCCGATGCGCCTGTAGAGCTCGAAGGCCTCGTCCTCGGTTAGGAGCACCGCCACGTCGGGCAGCTCGTAGCAGCGGGTGGCCGTGTCCCAGGCCGCGGCCCGCGCAAAGAGGGGCATGTTGTCCGTGTAGCCCGGCATCACTATGTCGCCCGCGTCCTTCCGGAGCCCGTGCCCTGCCGAGCGGGCCAGCCAGTAGGTCTCTGGAAGGGGCTCCTGGTGGGCCACGACGCCGACTCCAGCTCCGTCCTTAGCTCCCAGAATCGCGGATGGCCTCGGCGAGGTCTCGCCAGCCGGCGCCGTCTGGCCATGGAGATCCCCCGACTGAGCATTCCCCGGAGCGGGGGCCGGGCTCGGATAGACGAACTCCTCCTCATAGGTGAACTCGCAGCTCGGCGCGGTCCAGACATCGGGCCCGGGCGCCTCGGCGTCCGGGGTCCCGCCGTCGGGCTGCGCCTGGCCATCCGGGCCCTGGGCGTCGGGAGCGACCAAGGCGTCCGGCTCTCCCCCCCCGGGATGGCTCTCGCAGCCTGCCGTGATGATCGCGCCAAGGGCGATCGCCACGGGAACAACGGCCAGGCCCCTCGCGAGGGTGGAGCTCAGGTAGCGACGGAGCGCCCCCAGGGGGAGCGAGTCTGCACAATACTTCTTTGTCTCTACGAACCCGGGCTCGGTGCTCATTGTGGCCTACCTCGACCCGAAGACTATCACCAGATCAAGCGGCTTGGCCATCGGTCAACCGCCGGAGCGCCGGGCCCCGCGGCCTGCCCACTCGCCCGGCTCTATGGCGCGACGGTCACCTCAAGGCGGCTCGCCTGGTCGCAGAAGACAGTGTTGGTCACGGTCTGGGGCGAGGCCGCCTGGTGAAAGAAGTCGTCGCCAGTGCCGGGGTTCCTCTCGAACCTCGGGTGGCTCGAGCTGCCCACCAGGATCCCGAGCCTGTGACCCACGGGCAGGGTGACGCCGAGCTGGTTCGTGAGGGGCAAGGCGAGCTCGTAGCGGGCCCCGGGCTCCACCGCGCTCTTGGCGCTGTATCCCTCCCTGAGGCTGAGCCTGCGCACGCCATCTGTGAGCAGGCGGTGGCCGCCGCCGGCGTCCACGTCGGTCACGCGCACCACGAAGTCGGTGTCGGCGCCCGTGGTGGCCACGGCGAGCCTGAGGACTCCCGGGCCGGCCAGCCTGAGGGGCGCCGCAAGGGGCGCGGTGACGAACACGAGCAGGTCACCCCTCGCGAGCACGTCGGCCTGGTCCTGGGGCCCGTGCAAGAGCTCGTAGTGCAGGGTCTGCCCTCCCACGCTGGGCGAGGGATCCGTCGGGTCGAAGTCGAAGGTCAAGCCCGCCCCAGATCCCGCCGCCTCCCCGAGGGACCCGTCGGCGCCGAGATATAGGGTGCGGGACAGGCTGCCCGGTGGGGGCCACTCGGCGGCGCCCATAAAGGCCTGCTCGCCGTCCATCCGGTACCGCACCTTGTCCCAGGCGGGCACGCCGCTGTCCTGGCCCCGCATCCAGTAGTCGAACCAGGCCAGGCTCTCCTGCTGGATGCGCCGCTCGGCGTCGTGGTAGAGGAGCTCCACCTCGGTGAGCGGCCTGCCCGCCCCGGTGGTCTCTCCCCCCACCGCGAAGTGGTGCCAGGGCCCCACCAGCATGCGGTGACTCGGGCGCACCGCCGCGTCGCTCCCCGCAACGAGGGAGCCGAAGTCCCTGAAGGATCGCTCGTTGTCGAGATCGTACCAGGCCCCGACGAGCAGCATGGGAACCGCCACGTCCGCCGCCTGGTAGAAGCTCCCGAGATAGTTCCAGGCGAAGTCCTTCAATGGGTGCTCCTCGACGACGTTCGCCCCGAAGAGCAGGGCGAGGCTGTCGGAGAACTCCCGCCTGAGCACACCCCCCGGGTAGTACTCCTCGTAGGTGGAGTTCATGGCGCAGAAGATGGGCACCGCAGCCACCAGGTGGGGAGGCCGCTCGACCGCTGTCCAGTGCTGCACCCTTCCGAGGGCCGACACCCCCCAGGTGCCCACCTTCCCGTCCGACCAGGGCTGCGCCGCGATCCACTCCACCACGTCGTAGCCATCCGCGCCGTAGTCGGGCTGCGCGACGGCCGCCGCCGCGGATCCGTAGAAGCCCCTCCAGTCAATTACCAGGAAGGCATAGTCGCGGCTCTCGAAGAGCGGGTTCGGCCCCGCTCCCTCCAGCCAAAGAGCCCTCGCCCCCTCCTTGTTGTATGGGGTCTGCACCAGGATGGTGGGCAGGCGGCACCCTGCCGCCCTTGCCCGCCGGAGCGTGCCCGCAAGGGACCGCCCATCCGCAAGGGGCACCTCCACCTCGAGGTATTCGTGCTCCGAGCAGTCGGCCCCGCCCCCGTCCTGCCCCGCGTCCCCTGCCAGGGCATCGCCCGCCAGGGCGTCGGGCGGCGCAGCGTCCATTCCGGGCCCGGAGCCGTCCCCGCAGGCAACCCCGGCGATGATCGCGATCAGGCCCGTGCACAGCGCGAAGAAGCGCGGCAAGACGCGGCTGCCACCAACGACCTGGAACATCTCTCTCATGCACCAACCTTGCGCCAGGGAGCCGCCCTAGCACAAGGGCCGACTTCTGATCCACCCCTATGATATGCTCGACAGGTGAACCGCGAGCACCCAGCAGGGCTTGGTCTAGGCCTGCGCCCGCCATCGGGGAAGCTCCCCCAATCCACTGCCCTGCTCCTCGGCGCGGCAGCGCTGCTCTGTCCATCCGAGGCGACCTCCCGCACCCCGGCCCGGCCCGTCTGCGGCGGCTCCGAGGCTGGCCAGAAGGCGAAGGAGAAGGAGGCGCTCGCGCTGGCCAGGCGAGCCTTTCCAGGCATTCCCTTCAAGGTGCTGGCCTATGGCTGCAGGCACTTCGGCTTCTCACCGAGCGCTCCCATGCAGGTTCCCTTCGCGCCATTCGAGCTGATGGTTCAGGAGTCGCGCGTGACCTTCCGGGTCAAGGAGTCCATGGGGTTGTTCCACGGCCCGGCCCACAAGGAGTTCATGCTCCTGCCCTTTCAGACCATGGCCGCCGCGGAGCAGACGGCCAGGTCGATCCGCGAGGTGCCCATGGTGAGGCATGCCTTCGGAGCCAGGCCCCTTTACTGCACCGCGGATCTGGACGCCCCCGGCTCTGCCGCCTACTTCGCCTGCTCGAGCCTCGAGGCTCCCCGGGGTGCCATCACCCTCGACCCCCAGGGTCGCGCCCCAGTGATCACTCTCCGCATGATCACCAAGCATCCCAGCTACGCCCGCCGCTCCTTGCTGGACGGTCTTTTCGAGACGAAACCTGCCGGCTGGAAGGGTCC
>JAVEWA010000674.1:0-3744 GCA_034004785.1 Polyangia bacterium | reverse complement strand
ACATCCTGCCCTCCTGGTCCCCGGACGGCAGGGAGATCATCTTCACCTCCTATGTGAGGCGAAACCCCGACCTCTACCGTGTCACGGCCCTGGGAGGAGTGCTCCCCAAGCGGGTATCGAAGCGCCTGGGGCTGAACTCCGGCGCCGTCTATTCGCCCGACGGGACCCGGGTCGCCCTGACCCTGACCAAGGACGGAGACTCGGAGATCTACCTGCTGGATCCCAAGCAGGTCTCGCGCTACGGCTGGGTTACCGCAAAGAGGCTCACAAACCATCCGGGCATCGATACCTCCCCGACCTGGTCCCCTGACGGCAGGCAGATAGCCTTCGTATCGAACAGGTACGGCAACCCCCAGCTCTGGGTGATGAACACCGACGGAACGGACAAGAAGCGCCTCACCAGGCGGGGCTACTACAACCAGACCCCCGCCTGGTGCCCCATGAAGGACTCCAAGCTCATTGCCTTCACGAGCCGCAAGAACTCGAGGTTCTCGATCTTCACCTACCACACCACCATGGGGACATACCGCCGCATCACCTCCTCGAGCCAGGGCAACAACGAGGAGCCCACCTGGGCTCCCAACTGCCAGCTCATCGCCTTCGCCTCCTCGAGGGGTGGCATCTGGGTGTCCAACCAGGACGGCACGGCTCAGACACAGATCTACAAGGGCCGCGCCCTGCAGCCCAGGTGGGGCCCTTGGGCCACCCAGCGCTAGCTCATGGACTCTTGTCTTCCATTCCATATCGATTCATCGAACCCCGACACTCGGGCGTCTCCCACCTCTCACATACGGGCAGCAGCGAAATGACCAAGCAGCGAACCCTGAGCATCGACGAGCGGGAGACCGCCTGGTTCCAGCTCCTCTCCGCCGCTGGCACCTTCCTCGACCGGTTCCACGGAGGAACGGTGACCGAGACCAACCGAGAGGACGTCTGGGTCCTGAGGGAGTGCGTCAACCGCGTGATCAAGGTGGAGGGAATGCGGGAGCGCCCGGACACTGGCGAGTACGAGGTAGTGGTGCTGCCAGAGGAGCGGGAGGCCCCTTGATGGGGTTGCCACATCGAGAGTCCGGGCAGGGACCCTTGTCCAAGGAGCGGGGACCGATGCCAGACCATCGGCCGGCCGATGCCGCGCTGGAGCAGCAGAACCTGGGCGACTGGCTCGCATTGGCTCCCTACCGGCTCGTCCTCTCCTCTGGCTTCTTCGGGTTCTTCGCCCACACCGGGCTCCTCGTGGCCCTGGAGGAGGCCGGGCTAAGGCCGAGCGCCACGGCAGGATCCAGCGCGGGAGCCCTCGTGGGAGGCCTCTGGGCCTCAGGCCTCGATGGACGCTCGATCCGAGAGGCCCTTCTCTCCCTGGCAAGGGAGGACTTCTGGGATCCCGGGGTGGGCCTTGGCAACCTCCGACCCTCCACTCGAGAGGGGCTCGGCCCGGGGCTGCTGAGAGGGGGCAAGTTTCGCAGAAAGCTGGAGTCTCTGCTCGGTGCACGCACCTTCGAGGCCTGCCGGGTCCCCCTCTCGGTCTCGACCCATGACATCTTGGCCAGGCGGACCCTAGTGCTGGACCGGACCTCACCGGGGCTGAGCCTCGCAGCCGCAATCCACGCCTCTTGCGCCGTTCCCCTTCTCTTCCAGCCCGTGTGGGTGGGACGCAGGCCGCTCTGCGACGGGGGCGTCTCCGACAGGCCGGGAATGGCCGGCGTCTGCCCCACGGAGCGAGTGCTTCACCACCACCTCGCCTCCCGCTCCCCCTGGCGCCGCCTCGCTCCGCGCCCCCCTAAGCGCCAAGATCTCGTGGCCCTGGTGCTCGCGGGCCTGCCTCGGTCTGGGCCCTTCAGGCTGGAGGCGGGCCGGGAGGCCATGGGCATGGCGCAGCGGGCCGCCTCGCGAGCCCTGACTCAGCCGGTGCGGGGACGCTTGGACCTCCAGGCCTGACAGCGCGCTAGGGTTCTCTGGCTGCTCGAGTCACGTGGACGGGGGACCTGCGCTCTCGCTGCGGCACCTGTGGCACTGAATGCAATCGACGTGCACAGGACTCGTCACGCCGAGGTCACAGCGAGCGACAGGCCTGGAGGGTGCCAGGCCGCCGAGCAGCCTCACCTTGTTGAACAGGGCCAGGAAGGCCCCCGCCGGACAGAGGTAGCGGCAGAAAGGACGGAAGACCCAGAGGCTGGCCAAGCCCACGCAGACGAGCAGCACCAGGGCGGCCCCAGAGACCTTGCCCACGAAGGCCGCGGTCATCGGATCCAGGGCGAGGTAGGCGGCGTCGCCCGACAGGGAGAAGAAGACCAGCGCCAGGGCCAGGATGCAAAACTTGAGATATCGAGCCCGCTCCTCCAGATCGCCCTGGAAGCGCCTGGCGCCTCCTAGCCCGGCGCTCCCGAAGCGTCCGCTCGGGTGGAGGATCAGCCAGGGCAGCTCCTGCATGGCTCCAAATGGGCAGCCGAGCCCGCACCACACCTGGCCGAACGCAGCAGACAGGGCGAGCACGCCCAGCACCAATACTCCCTTCTCCCCAGCTCCTGGAAGGACGCCGGAGCCAAGGCTGGCCAGGTCCACGAGGGTGAAGGGCACGTTCAGCCAGACTCCGTACACCGCGGCAGCGACGGCCATATAACCTAGCCTGCTTCGCCAGCCCCCCCAGAAGTGGACCGGGATCATGAGAAGCAACCCTACTAGCACCACCCAGGACCGCCAGGAGCCGAACAGACGGGAGAAAAGGCTCGGAGGAGGCGGTGGAGAGCGCCCCGGCGACAGGCCGAGGAGCTCGCGAGCCGCTCGCTCGCGGGACCGCTCCAGCACCCGCAGTATGGCCTCGCAGGTCACGGTCGCGCCGCTCAGCACGTCCACTCCCCCCGGGCCGCGAAAGGGCCGCCCGAGGGCGTGCCCCTCCAGAAGGCGCAGCCATGCAGGCAACCCCCGGATGTAGGAGGGGGTCTCCCTGTGCTCGCGCAAGAGGACCTGCTCGAGGGTACCTCTGGAGTCGAAGCGAACCCAGAGGTTCATGGGCCCTCCGTAGCCATGTACCTCGGGGGCCACATGACGAGTCTCGAAGCCCACGGCGGTGGGGCGGCCCCGTGACTCGGGTGAAACACCCGGGGTTCCGTTGCGGACAGCCTTGGAAGGCGCGGCGGCGCCGGTCTCGGAACCAGGCTGTCCACCATGGGGCCCTCCGCGCGCTCCCTCTTGAAAGACCCTGTGGGGAAAGGGGCGCTTCACGGTGGCAGGATCCTCCACGGGCGGCCGGCAGCGAACCAGGGCCGCGCACGCGAGCACCGCCACGACCGTTGCGCCCATCATCCAGGAGAACCGCACCCAGGGAAAAGAGAGGCGCCTCGGGGACACCGGCACCTGGCGCCAGCCACGACGCGCCATCAGGTAGTCGAGGCACAGCAGCACACCTGGAACCAGCGCCGCGAAGGCCACCACCTGCGCTGTGATGTACTGCCCCGCCACCGGGACGATCACCGTGCCAGCCAGGAGCCCGCCCAGGCTCGCCCCCACGTGATCCGCCGCGTTCATCACCGACGCGGTGTGCCCCACGTCCTCGTCCTTTGGATCGTAGGTCGCAACGGAGAGGGGAAAGAGCGCGCCCGTGACGACTCCCGCCAGGCCCGGGAGGCCGAAGTAGATGGCGGCGACGAGGCCGTTCCCCTCGCGGCCCACCCACTCCATCGTGGCGGGCACGAGCAGGGAAAATAGCGCCAGCACACCGAGCGACAGCCCGAGCACGAGGCGCGGCGC
>JAVEWA010000051.1:0-17840 GCA_034004785.1 Polyangia bacterium | reverse complement strand
ACTCGAATTCGTACTTCTACCAAATCGAGTCTTCCGGACGCCTATCCCGAAGGATCAGCGGCCTAGACAAAGAGAAGGTCGCTGTCAGGAAACCCATGGAGGCTAGGGAATAACGAATGCTTACTGTACGTTCCGTCCTGTCGTGACCCTGCAGCCTCCGCACGGGCAACTCTGCAACGACGGTGCCATTCTGTCCAAATTGTCTCCAGCCTGTTGAAATCAGATGACTCCTGTGCTATCCGCCCTGGCAATGCACAAGCAGGGACCGACCGAAACCATGACATCTCTGTCGCAGGGCCAGAGCCAGTCGCAACTTTTTGCGGTCGAGCACCCCATTGGTTCCCCCAGATGCCTGCCTGAGCCGGCCCTCGAGGCGACATGCCCGACAGCATCCTGCTAATCAACGCCGAGGGACCTGATCACCGGGTCGCGCTCCTCGAAAACGGCCAGCTCTCGGAGCTCTACGTCGAGCGACCCCACGAGCGAGGCCTCACTGGCAACATCTACAAGGGCCGCGTGCTGAGGGTGCTCCCGGGCATGCAGGCGGCCTTCGTGGACATCGGGATCGAGAAGGCCGCCTTCCTCCATGTGGCAGACCTGTCGGACGCCCAGCCCGCAAGGGGCGCTGGCTTCTTCGGGGAGGAGGCCGACGAGGCATTCGAAGCCGAGCTCGCCGAGGAGGTGCTCGGCGAGGACGCCAACGAGACGCGCATCGAGGAGCTGCTCAAGGAGGGCGCGGAGCTCCTGGTGCAGGTCTCCAAGGACCCCATGGGCACCAAGGGGGCCCGGGTCACCACGTTCATCTCCCTCCCTGGCAGACACGTGGTCTTCATGCCAACGGTCTCCCACATCGGCGTGTCCCGCCGCATCGTCGACGAGGCCGAGCGCAAGCGCCTGCGAGACCTGGTGGACGAGCTGCGCGGCAAGACCGAGGGTTTCATCATCCGCACGGCGGCCGAGGGTCAGCCGGCCCCCAAGCTCCAGATGGACATGGAGTTCCTCTCCAAGCTCTGGGCGCAGATCCAGGAGGCCACGGGCAAGGCCCGCGCACCGACCCTGCTGCACACCGACCTGGACCTCATCCTGCGTTGCGTCCGGGATCTCGTGACCTCAGAGGTGGAGACCTGCCTGGTGGACGACCGGCAGGAGTACGAGCGCGTCCGGCAGTTCATCGAGCGCTTCATGCCGCGCCACCTGGGCCATCTGAAGCTCTACGTCCTGGAGGAGCCCCTCTTCGATCACTTCGGAGTGGAGGCCGAGATCGACCGGGTGCTGGACCGCAAGGTCTGGCTGAAGTCCGGAGGATACCTGGTCATCGACCAAGCCGAGGCCCTGACCGCCATCGACGTCAACACCGGGCGCTACGTGGGCCGCAGGAACCTGGAGGACACCATCACCAGGATCAACCTGGAGGCGGTGCGGGAGATCGCCACCCAGCTCAGGCTGAGAAACCTCGGCGGGATCATCATCATCGACTTCATCGACATGGAGAAGGACGCCAACCGGCAGAAGGTCTGGCGCGCCCTGGTGGACGCCCTGCGCGCAGACCGGGCCCGCTCCAACGTGGGCCGCATCTCGGAGCTCTGCCTGGTGGAGATGACTCGCAAGCGCACCCGCGAGAGCCTGGGCCGCACCCTCACCCAGCCCTGCACCTACTGCGACGGCAAGGGCTACCTCAAGAGCCCACCCACGCTCTGCTACGAGATCCTCAGGCAGATCCGCAGGGAGCACGGCCCCGGACGCCCGAGGGACGTGCAGGTCTTCTGCCACCCGGCGGTGGCCGAGGCCATGGCGCAGGGCGAGGCCGAGCACGTGGCCAGCCTCGAGCAGCGGCTCGGGGTGAGCGTTCACGTGCACGCCGAGCGGAGCTTCCACCTCGAGCAGTACGAGCTCCGCCAGCTCGGGAGCTCAGAGACGACCCGATGACGCCGACCCGTGAGCCTTCGCGAGAGCGCGTCTTCGTCGGAGTGGGGGCCAGCCTCGGAGACCGCCTGGCCCAGACCGGCTTCGCGGCCGAGGCTCTGGCCGCGCTTCCCGGGCTGAGGCTGCTGGCTGGATCACGTCTCTACGACACCGCCCCCTGGGGCGGCGTGGCGATTCGCCGCTTCCTGAACGGCGCGCTCATGCTCGAGGCCGGGCCCAACTGGGGCCCGGAGAGCCTCCTCGAGGCGCTGCTCGAGATAGAGGTCAGGGCAGGCCGCACCAGGAACATCCGGTGGGAGGATCGCGTGCTCGATCTGGACCTGCTCCTCTGGGGAGAGCGGACGGCGTGCTCCCCCGGGCTCACCCTCCCTCACCCGCGCCTGCACGAGCGGAGCTTCGTCCTTCGGCCCCTGTGCGACCTCGCGCCAGAGCTGCGCCACCCGGCAATCGGCCACTCCCTTCGGGAGCTGCTCGCCGGCCTTCGCGCAGCCCCGGGCGACTGCGTGGCCCTGGCTCCAGAGGTTCATCCGGCGGCCTGGCCGGCCCCGCCTCTCCCGGCCCCTACCCGGAACGAAAGGTGAGCTCAGGCCCTCCCAGCCCCTACCCGGGACGAAGGGTAAACTCCCTGACGGACACCACCCGCTCCTCCTCGAGATCCACGAGGAAGGAGCGCCCCTGGCCGAACATCCCGTCGTATGAGAGCAGGTACCAGACGTCCAGGGTCCAGCGCTGGTAGTTGCTCTCGCAGGGTGGAGTCCAGGAGGTGGCCTCGGCGTCCCCGAGGCTCTGCGGCCGGTCAGGCGCCTTCTCCTTGAGAGCCTGGAACTCGCGGCTCGCGCGAACGACCTGAATCGCCTGGCTGGCGTCCCGGGGCGCGAGCTCCCTGCGCCAGGCGGAGGTCAGGCGGCTCGACACGAGGGCGCCGTCGAGGTGCAGGACGATCTCGTAGGCCTCGTCGGCCACGAGATCGGCGAAGTCTGGGATGTCGAACTCGGGATACTTGTCGATGCGGGCGATCTCCTCGGCCCGCGCCCGCTGGTCGGCCCAGCCGACCTCCGCGCTGTCCTTGGTGTAGAAAGCGTAGAGCCGGAGCACGAGATCGCTCGAGGGCAGCTTGTGGTCCCAATCCAGGATGGGGATGAAGTCGTGGTAGGCGCTCTTCCTGAAGGGGACGAGGACCGGCAGCGCGGAGGCGAAGCGCTCCGCGTCCCGCCCGTCTCGCAGCAGCCGCTGGTGCAGCACCCGCGGGTGGGCGATCATGGACCCGGAGATCTTGTCTCTGATGTCCTGCTGGCTCTGCATCGCCTCGCGCTCTCCGGCCGTTCACTGTCCCTTCCTGGACGACCGGACAGACCTGGCTCGTGAAAGGCTACTATAAGAGATCTCAGGGGTTCAGCCATAGCGAAAAGAGGCCCGAGCATCGACGCGGCCTCTCCGGCCCGCGGGGCGCCCTGCCGGTCATGGCGCGCCAGCTCAGCGCAAGAAGACCACCGTCACGCCGTCTCCCCCCTCGCCCTGGCCCCCTGGCCTGAAGCTGCGGACCTGCGGCGTGCCCTTCAAGACGAGGCGCACCGTCTGCCTGAGGGCGCCGGTGCCGTGGCCGTGGATGATCAGCGCCGATTGAGCCCCCTCGAGGATCATGCGATCCAGGAAGCGGGCCAGGGCCTCCTCGGCCTCGTCCACCCGGAGCCCCCGCAGATCACAGGTGGTCTGGGGCTCCCGCGGGTGGAGCCCCTCTGACGGGGCCGCGGCGGATCCCTGGTCCACTCGCGCCTCCTGCTCGGGAGCGCTGCTGGGGACCCCCTGGGATCTGCGGGGCGAGGGCTGACTGCGGGCGCCAAGGGCCAGGCCCGCCTCCCGAGGCTTGGGGGCTGGGCCCGTGAGCACCCTCAGCTCGGCTCTGGAGACCTTGGCCTTGACCACGCCGGCCTGAACGATGAGCTGATCTCCTGCCCCGGCGTCGAGCACCTTTGCCTCCCTGCCGAGGCTGGGCACCCACACCGAGGCGCCGGGCGCCAGATCCGCGTCATTGGCCGGCCGGCTGGGAGGCCCCTCGGGCCGCGGCGCGCTGGCGGCGAGCCTCGCGGCGTCCCGGTCCACACGCTGGGCCAGGTCGCGCGCGTCCTCCTCGCTCCGGGCCTGCCTGAGACGCCGCCTGACCCGCTCGAGATCGTCCCGGGCGCTCCGCAGCTCCCGCACCGCCTCGTCGTAGGCCTTCTCGTGCAGCCGCGCCCGCTCCTCGCGAAGCAGCCGCCCGGCCTCCTCGGCCTCGCGGCGGGCCGAGGCCAGCCTGGCCTGCTCTGCCTCGATGGCCTCGCGCTCCCTCTGCAGCTCCAGCCGCTCCTGCTCGAGGCTGGAGATGAGCTGGTCGAGCTTGGCCGCGGCCGGGTCCAGGAGCCCCGCGGCCCGCTCCAGGAGCTCGGCGGGGAGCCCGAGCCGGCGGGCCACGGACAGGGCCGAGGAGCTCCCAGGGGCCCCGGAGAGCAGGCGGTAGGTGGGGCGCAGCTCCTCCAGGTCGAAGCCCAGGGAGGCGTTGGAGAAGCGCGGATCCCTGGCGGGCAGCTCCTTGAGCTGGGCGTAGTGCGTGGTTACGAGGACGAGGGCCTCCCTGTCGGCCAGGGCCTCCACGATGGCTCGAGCCAGGGCCGCGCCCTGGATCGGGTCCGTGCCCACGGCGACCTCGTCGAGGAGCACGAGCGCCGCTGGCCCCGCGGCCTCGAGGATCCTTCCGACGTTCTTCATGTGGGCCGAGAAGGTGGAGAGGCTCTCGTCGATGGACTGGTCGTCCCCCATGTCCGTCAGGACCGTCTCGAAGAAGGGGAGAGAGCAGGGGCCGGTGCAGGAGGGGGGCAGGCCCGCGCGAAGCATGAGGGCGCAGATCCCCACGGTCTTCAGGAGCACGGTCTTGCCCCCGGTGTTGGGCCCGGTGATGACGAGGGTGGCGCCGGGCATGAGCTCCACGCCGTTCTCCACCACCTGCGAGCCCGCGAGCACCATCAGGGGATGCCTGAGGCCCTGGAGCCGGACGCGACGATCCCGCGCGATCTCCACGGGCCCGCACCGCAGGTCATCCGCGAGGCGGGCGGCCGCGGCGAGGAGATCGAGCAAGGCCAGGCTATCCAGGTTGCTCCTCATCTCGAGGCGCTCCTGGCGCACGAGAGCAGTCAGCTCCTCCAGGATGCGCTGCTCCTCCCGCTCCTGGTCGAGGGCCGTCATCTTTATCCTGTTGTTGAGCTCGACCAGGGCCTCGGGCTCCATGAACACCGTGGCGCCGCTCTGGGAGGAGCCCTGGACGATCCCGGGCAGGTCGCTTCGATGCTCGGCCTTGATGGGCAGTACGAAGCGCTGGTTGCGGTCCGTGTAGTAGTCGTCCTGGAGCATGCGCTCCATGGCCGGGTCGCCAAGGAGGCTCTTGCAGCGCTTCACTGCCTCTTCCCTCAGCGCCCTCCCGCGCTGCCTCAGGGCCATGAGCTCCGGGCTCGCCCCGTCCTCCAAGGCGCCGTGGTCGTCGAAGGACTCCCTCAGGATGGACTTCAGGTCCGCGAGGGGCTGCAAGGAGGCCAGCAGCTCGCTCAGCTCCGGGGCGACCCCGAGAGATCCGCGCCCCAGCTTGCGGAGCCGAGCGCAGGCCTCGAGGGTAGAGGCGATCTGGAGGAACTCGGGGCCCTCCAGCACTCCCCGTCGCTCGACCCGCTCGAGGAGCGGGCCGAGCTCGCCCACCCCCTCGAAGGTGACGGGGGTTCCCTGTGCCCTCAGGGTCCGGCCCTGGTCCACGAGGACGAGGCGCCTGCGGGCGTCCTCGGCCCTCGGGAGCGGCTGGAGCGTCAGCGCCCGCGCCTTTCCGCCCTCGGTCTGGCAGCGGTCGGCGAGCCGCCCGAGCAGGCGGCTCCACTCCAGATCCGAGTATGTCTTCTCAGGAACTACTGCCATGGCGCACCCGGCGAACCTCGAAGGGCGGTGGCGCTCCGATTAGCAGAACCCTCCGCTCTTCACAACAGGATCCTCTCCGGAGCGTGGGACCAGCTACTTTGCCTACCGGCCCGGTCCGAGGTGTGCTAGAGCCTAGCGAAAAACGAGGATGGCAACGTGACCGCGCCCGAGACCTGGCAACCCATCTACACGCTCTACAGCGTCCTCCCAGCCCTTCCCCGGCTGGAGGCCCTGGATTCTTCCATGCCGGAGCCGCTGTGGGATCACCGCTTCCAGGAGCTGCCAGGTACGGCCTCCTCGTGCTCCATCGGGCTCTTCGACCCCGAAGGTCATCCAGTCGTGAGGGTGGACCAGGCACGAGGAGACGAGGGGCTCCCCGCCCCGGAAGGGGCCGAAGGCTGGGCACCCGAGACCGCGGAGCTCCTAGGCCAGACCAAGGGTATCTTCGTCGTCTCCATCCGCCCCGGGGCCGCGCCCCCTGTCCAGGCGGTCCAGGCCGCGCTCGGCGCCGCCATGGCCCTGTTCGGCCACCAGGCTGGCCTGCTCCACGACCTCTCGGCGGGACGCCTCATCCCGCGAGATACCCTCCACCAAATCCTCTCGAGCGACGACTTCGCTGTGGAGGATCACGTGAGCCTCCACCTCGTGCTGGACGCCGCCGGCTCCAAGGCCTGGCTGCACAGCCACGGCATGGAGAAGTTCGGGCGCTCCGACCTCGAGATCTTCGACCTGGACACCGCCCGGGGCAGGGACGCCGGCAGGCTCATGAACCAGCTCCTCCTGTCCTCCGCCCTGGAGACGCGGACCCTGGTGGACGAGCTCATAGAGATCCCTGGGGGCACCCTGCGGGCGATCCCCTCGGATGCGCTGCGCCCGGGCGTCACGAGCATCCCGCCGGAGGAATTCCTGCACCACGAAGGCCCTTACCTGTGCCTCGTGGACGCCTCCACCTGCGGGGACATCTCCAAGCTGGTGGACGGCTACATGCACCGCGCCCTCGGGGACCTCACGAACCCCGAGGATGAGCGCGAGCTCACGAGACACATCCTGCCCCTCGTGAGACGCCACTTCCGGAAGAACGGCTCCTCCGACGCCTTCGAGTACTTCGCGCGGATCCCCCTGCTGGTGAGGCGCGGGGAGCGCACGGCGCGGGAGTCCATCTGGGTGAAGATCACGCGCTGGCGCGGCTCGGCCCTGCGCGGCGTGCTGGCCAGCGACTCCATGTTCGACGCCGAGATGCCCATGGGCGCCGAGGTGGCCTTCGAGCCCGAGGACATCGAGGCGATCCTCCTCTCCGCCAATGGGGAGGCCTTGGCTGGAAGACGCCTCGAGAAGCTGCTCAGGTAGCGCCCTCGAGCAACCCCTTGCCGGACCCGGACCCAGGTCGAAGACTCGCGGCACCTGCGCCGACGCGAGTACCGGCGTAGATCCTGGGCGTTGACACGGGCTTTGCTGAGTCCTTGACAAGAGGATCCCCCCCCCTAGAATTGAACGGACTTTCAGTGTGGGCTGCTCGAGGAGCGGCCGAGCCCGGGCGCGATCCTCCAATCGGCCCGAGTCGGGGGTGGACCACAGGGGGTCCGTGGAGCAGATCTACATGGCGCGTGACTCGCAGATGAAGCTGCCCGAGATTGCCGGTGTTCCCTGGCCCCAGCTCCTGCCAGGGAAGCGGACCCCGGCCCGCGAGGGCGCCCTCGACCCAGGCGTGACCAAAGAGACAGAAAGCCCAGAAAAGATGCCTCAAACGACCCCGAGACGATCCAAGGACGCGGCCTCCAGCGCCTCCCGCTCATCACGCCCCGCCCGGGGCCCGAGAAAGACGAACGGCGGGCGGGCCAGGTCGGCGATCCAGGCCCTGCCCGAGGAGACGGAGCTCTTCCCCGAGGACGACCTCGAGGCGGCGCCCGCCGAGGTGAAGGCCTTCGCGCCCGAGGAGGACCTGGATGACGCGGGAGGGGCCGGCCCGGAGGCGCCCGCCGCCGCGGAGCTGTCCGGCGCCGCCCAGACGGGCGATCAACGGTCGGGAGGCAACCGCGCCAGACGCAGCGCCGAGGCCATGGCCAAGGCCCAGCGCGAGATCAGCGTCAGCGAGTTCTTCGTGAAGAACCGTCACCTGCTGGGCTTCGACTCCCCCTCGAGGGCGCTCCTCACCACCGTGAAGGAGGCCGTGGACAACGCCCTCGACGCCTGCGAGGACGGGGGCATCCTGCCGACGCTCCTCGTGGAGCTGGAGGAGACCGGAGAGGAGCGCTTCCGCGTGGCGGTGCAGGACAACGGGCCCGGCATCCTGGTGGGACAGGTGCCCAAG
This sequence comes from Polyangia bacterium, assembly GCA_034004785.1. Lineage (GTDB taxonomy): Bacteria > Myxococcota_A > Polyangia > HGW-17 > JAJRWW01 > JAVEWA01. The sequence goes on along the minus strand of JAVEWA010000051.1, from coordinate 9,679 downwards.
GTCTTCGGCAAGCTGCTCTACGGCTCCAAGTTCCACACCATGAAGCAGTCCCGGGGTCAGCAGGGCATCGGCATCAGCGCAGCCGGGATGTACGGTCAGCTCACCACCGGGCGCCCGGTGATCATCACCTCGCGCACCAAGCCGACCTACACGGCCCACTACCTCGAGGTGATCATCAACACGAAGAAGAACGCGCCTGAGATCCTCAAGGACAGCGAGGTGGAGTGGACCGAGCCCCACGGGACCCGCGTCGAGATCGAGCTGAAAGGGAGCTACAAGACGGGAAAGCGCTCGGTGGACGAGTACCTGGAGCAGACCGCCCTGGCGAATCCCCACGCCGAGATCTTCTACTATCCCCCGAAGGGCCGCAAGGAGGTGGTGTACCCCCGCCTTACCGAGGAGCTCCCTCCCGAGCCCACCACCATCAAGCCACACCCCTACGGTGTGGAGCTGGGCATCCTCATGAAGATGCTCAAGGAGACCAGCGCCAAGCACGTGCGCGCGGCCCTGGTGGAGGACTTCAGCCGGGTGACGCCAAAGGTGGCCGACGAGATCTGCGCCGTGGCCGGGGTGAGCCCGAGGGCCAGGCCGAACGCCATCGCCAACCACGACGCCGAGGCCCTGTTCAACGCCATCCAGAAGGTGAAGATCCGCGCCCCCTCCACGGACTGCGTAGTGCCCATCGGCGAGCCCTTGATCCGGGCGAGCCTGGAGCGCGAGATAAGGGACGCGAGCTTCTACAGCGTACGGACCCGCCCCCCCACCGTGTACCGCGGCAACCCCTTCCAGGTGGAGGTGGGCCTGGCCTATGGCGGCCAGCTCACCGGGCTCATAGACCACGGCGACCTCTCTGATGGGGCCGCCTGGGTGGGCGGTGTGCGGCTGAACCCCACGAAGCGGGCCGAGATGGCCTTGACCGCGATCCCCGGCGTCACCCGCAAGAAGGCCGTGGAGCTGCTCTTGAAGGCGGGGGTGGAGCGCTCCGCCAAGGTGGGGATGATGAAGGAGACCCAGCTCCAGCTCATCAGGGACGCCCTCGACGCCGAGGTGCGCTCCGACGCCCAGAGCCGCCCCATCCACCTGGTGCGCCTGGCAAACAGGGTGCCGCTCCAGTACCAGCAGTCGGCCTGCGCCATCCACAAGGCGGTGAGCGACGTCAACTGGCGCCGATACGGCGTGAACCAGCCGAGGGGTGGCCTGCCCCAGGGCCCCATGGTGCTCCTGGTTCACATCGCCTCGGTCTGGGTCCCCTTCACCTCCGAGTCCAAGGAGGCCCTGGCCCACTACCCCGAGATCATCGACGAGATCAAGAAGGGGCTCATGGACTGCGCCCGCGAGCTCGGCAACTACCTGTCCCGCCGCCAGCGCAACCGCGCCCAGTCCGAGCGCCGCAGCAAGTTCGACCTCTACTGCGGCGAGCTGGTGGAGGCGCTCCACCACCTCACGGGCAGGAAGCGCACCGAGCTGCGGACCGTCCTGGACAGCGCCGCGGACAACTACGCCGACACCGGCGAAGAGACCTAGGAGCATCCCGTGGCGACGCGGCCACTGCAACGGCGGACGGCCCGGCGGCCCGATGCGGATTGACGAGGAGCATCAATGGCGACCAAGCGCGACATCAGCGCCCTGAAGAAGCAGAAGGCCGCGAACACCCTGCGCCGCCTGAATGAGTTGGCAGAGCAGGTGGTGGCCCAGGCCGAGAAGGGGCAGAACCCCACCATCGAGATCCCGATCCGCGCCCTCTCCAACGTCTCCTGGAACGAGAAGAGCGCCATCATCGAGATGGGCGACCGGACCCAGAGCCGGACCCTGTTCAACGTGAACATGGCCAAGCGGTTCACCCAGACCTTCCTGGTGGCCGCCGCATGCAAAGAGCTCCTGGACTCGGGCAAGACCACGTCCATCCGTGATCTCTACTACATGACCAAGCACACCATCGGGAAGACCTCGGAGAACACCTTCGACGGGCAGGAGGAGTCCGACCCCATCATCGAGGACCTGGAGGTGACCATCAACGCCCTCAGGGAGGAGCTGCACCTCTTCGCCTCCAACCGCGGCTCCATGGTGGGCGAGGTCACCTTCGTGGACGCGGGCGACACCATCGACGCCCGCCGCCAGGGCTCCGGCGGCTGGGCCGTGCCCTCCATCGTGGAGGACGACGTCATCCAGTTCGTGAAGAACGACGCCAAGTTCATCCTGCTGGTGGAGAAAGACGCCGTGTGGCGCCGCCTGAACGAGGACAAGTTCTGGAGGAAGCACAAGTGCATCCTCGTCCAGAGCGGCGGCCAGCCCGCCCGAGGCGTCCGCCGCCTCCTGCGTCGTATGGTGGACGAGCTGAAGATCCCCCTCTACGTCCTCGTGGATAACGATCCATGGGGGCTCTACATCTACTCGGTGCTCAAGCAGGGCTCCATCAACCTGGCCTACGAGTCCGTGCGCATGGCAGTGCCCACGGCCCGCTTCCTGGGCCTCTCCTCCTTCGACCGGGAGCGCTACGAGCTGCCCGACGGCTCCACCATCATGCTGAACAAGAAGGACGAGGACCGGGCCAAGCAGATGATGAGGTACCCCTGGTTCGCCGATCGAAAATGGCAGCGCGAGCTGAAGAAGATGCTCGACTCAAAGGTGAAGCTCGAGATCGAGGCCCTGTCCAGAAAGGGCATCACCTTCATCTCCGAGGAGTACCTCCCCCGCAAGCTCGCCGAGCGCGACTGGCTGGTCTAGGGCCGCCCACCGGCCCGCACCACGCTACGCACCCCCACTCGCCTTACCTCCACTCGAAGGCGCCGATATCCGGGCCTGAGCCCTGGGGGATGGGGGTCCCCAGGCGATCCTCGGTGAGCCCCACGTCCACGCCCTGGTCGATCGCTGGAGAGCCTGGCTGAAGCCGGAAGTCCCGGGCGTCGGCGTCCCGAAACAGCGGATCCGCCACCAGGGCGCCCGGGATCCCGGGGTCGCGGGAGAAGAGGTTGTGGTCCTGGGTCAAGTCGCCCAGGCTCCCGAAGGCCTGGTCCGTGGCCTCCCGCAGGTGGAAGATGTTGTTCCGGGCATCCACCGCTCCGCCGCCGGTGATCCCCATGGGAACTCCCGAGAAGACGTTGTTGAAGACCAGGGCGCCGCCGTTGGTCCAGAGGGCCCTCGGCAGATCCACGAAGATGTTGCCGTAGATCTCGAGGTCCGTGGCGTGGCTGTAGATGGCCCCCGGAGTGGGCCCAGAGAAGGTGTTGTACCGGATCACCGTGGTCTCGGTGAGAGGCGTGCCGCCGATGTAGATGGAGGCGCCGCCGACCGGCGTCTCGAGGGGACCCGAGAGGACGTTGTCCTCGAAGGTCCCCTGGCTGCACTCGTTCGCGATGAAGCAGAACTTGTTGCCGCTGCTGGTCCGGTCGATGACGCTGTGGTGCACTCGGAAGCCGTGCACCCGGTGGAGCTGGATGCCGTCGCCAGCGGCCTCGGTCTCGGGGGTCTCGGGAGGGGACCAGTGGGTGTTGACGTGGTGGATGTGGACCGCGCCGATCTCCAGATCCAGCACGTTCTGGAGAAACATGCCGTCGTCCCCGGTGTCGTAGATCTCCGTCCACAGGACGCGCACTCCCTCGGGCGGAGGATCCCCCGTGAAGCGGATGCCCCAGGTGCCGCCGTGGAGGACGCAGCCCACCACCACGAGATTGGTGGGGCTGGACCAGTTTACCGAGCTCGTGTCCGAGGAGCGCACCTCCAGATCCCGCACCTCGAGACCTGCCTTCCGCCAGCCCGACACGCCGTGGGTGGCCGAGGAGTCGATCACCGGGAGCGGGCCTGCGCCCCAGGCGCCCAGCAGGATGTTGTCGGCGCCGATGGCCACCTGCTCGGTCTCCACGGAGGTGGTGCCGCGCCTGAAGAGATAGGCGCGGCCCGCCTGCCAGGAGGCCTGGGAGATGGAGGCGAAGGGGTGGGCCCTGGTGCCGTCCTGGGCCGGGTCGGCGGCGTTGCCAGGATCGATGAAGACCACGTTCGCTGCATCCAGCACCCTCACGGTCATGACGGCCTCGTCCCGGCCTCCCGCGGCATCCACCCGCGCCGTGAAGCTCTGGCTGCCTGGAGAGAGCCCGCCCGACTCGGTCACCGACAACAGGCCGGTCGCAGGATCCAGGGCATAGGGCGAGGCAGACCCTCCCACCACGGAGAAGACGGGCGCCTGGACCGTCAGCGTCGGGTAGAGGCGCACGAGCCCCACTGTGTCTCCCACCTGGGTGTTCGAGGGGATGACGAAGTCCTGGTCCTCGAAGAGGTCCAGCCCCTCGGGAACCACCTGCCCGCCGTCGCCCGAGGCGTCGGAGGGCACAGATGCGTCGTGCAGACCGGAGGCGTCCGGCCAGGTGGAGGAGTCGGTCCCCGCGTCCTTTCCAGCCCCACCCGAGTCTTTGCACCCCAGCAGGAGGCCCAAGGGGAGGGCCAACAACAACGCCGATCTTGAGATGGACATGCCCTGGATTCTGCCTCGGACCTCGACCAATGTCATGTCCTCCCGTGCTCTGCCTGGAGGTCCGCTTGACGCTCCCTGCCAGCCTATTGCCTGTCCCCCTCCTTGACCCCCCTGGCTCCATGACGGAAGATCACATCATGATGGAGAATCACGTCATGCTGGCCTCACCCCGGAGGCCTAGCTCACACCACTGCCTAGGCGCAGCGCTGGGCGCCAGGAGACGGCTGCAATGAAAAAGCGCTCGCTCTCGCTCATCGCCTTGGCTCTCTTCGGCTCCGGCTGCGGAGATCCGATCGATCCGGGCAACAGCAACGCCAACTGGAACATCCCGACCCCGGTGCTCGTCTCGCTGACTCCGGTGGAGGGCGTTTCGAACCTCCCTGGCCAGGACCGCTTCGTGGTGGAGGGGTCACACATCACCTGCCAGGGTCCGAGCGTCCAGCTCAGCCTCGCCTTCTCCATGACCCCGGACGGCAACGCCCTCGAGCACCTGAACCCCGACCTCGAAAGCTGTAGCTCCGAGGGCTTCACCGTCTGGGGCAACCCGGGGAGCCTGGCCCCGGGCACCTACTGGGCCTTCATAGACGAGGGTGGCCCCTACTACAGCCAGCCCACCTCGAACCGGATCCAGGTGCAGATCCGGCCCGCATTCCTCGTGACCGGGCTGAGCATCGTGCAGGTGGAGCAGCACGAGCGGGTGCTCCTGCGCGCCGCGGGCTACGGCGTCAACTGCGACGAGATGCCCACCATGAGCCTGGAGCTGGAGGGCGAGGCAGTGGAGACCTTCACGGCCGTGTCCTGCGCCGAGAGCTACAACTTCGAGCTGGACTTCGCGCCGAGCGCCGCCCCGGGCATCTACGACCTCTCCTTCGTGAACGGAAATGGGCTCCCGACCGACAGGCCACCCGAGCTCGGCTTCGAGGTGAAGCCCTTCTGCGGCCTGGACGACCTCGGGCTCGGCCCTGGTTTGCGTCCGAGCCTCGCCATCGCCGAGTACCGGAGCGGCGGCGCCAACAACTCCCTGGTGGCCGCCATCCACCCGACGAGCGGCCACATCGTCTTTTCGCCTCGCTCCCGCGACTTCGCCTCCGAGCAGAGCGCGCCCGTGACGAGCCCCGTCGTGGCGCGCGAGGTCAAGATCGCCTCGACGGACGACCATGGCGACAGCTACTATGGCGCCGCGTGGGCGAGCGACGCCCAGATCGGAGTGCTCTGGCTCCGCTCCTGGGGCGTCGAGGCCTCCCCCGGGCCCCCGCCCATCGAGACGGCTTCACCCACCGAGCTGCGCCTAGCGCGGGGCGGCACCTTCGGAGACGAGTGGGCCATCACCTGGCGGGACGGCGACGGCGCCATCCACTTCGCCCTCACCACGAACGACGCCACCGGATGGACCTACACCGACCTCGCCAACCCTGTGTCGGACCTAGGCGAGATGCCCCGCATCGCCCCCGCAGACTCGGGTTTCTACGACTACCGCATCGCCTGGCAGGACGCCGAGGGCGTGATGCGGAGCCGCTGGGTCACGGACGAGGGCCCGGTCGGCGAGGAGACCGTCCACGACCAGTACGGCCGCAAGATGTGCAACTACCACCCCGAGACCTCTACCATCCGCATCTGCCATGACTCGTTCTCCCTGCTCGTGGAGATCGGCCCCGACTTCGTCTTCCCACACTACGCGGGCCCACAGACCCACCCCGCCGAGCTGGCCGGGTACTACTTCATGGCCTATACCGACGTCCTCGGCGGCACCACCTATGCGCTCTACTCGGACTTCTACGACTCCCTCCGCCTCTTCGGCCGGATCAACCGGGGCCGCGACCACGAGGTGCCGCCCCAGCTCATCGAGGGGCCCGACGTCTATGCCTGGGTGGCCCAAGACCAGGGCAACGTCATCGTAGGGACTGTGTGCAAGTAGCGCGGGACCGAGATGGCTTCGTCACAGCTCAGTCAAGGAGGCTCGGAGCGGAGGGGGCCTGGTGAAGCTCCCCAGCGCGGATGCTGGCCCGCCGGACGCTACTTTCCCTGGCCCTTCTTGTCCCGCCCTGGCTTGGCCTGGCCCTTCGGGGAGGCCGCCTTCTGTAGGAGCTCGGCAAAGGTGCCGAAACCGGCGGAGGAGAGCTGCTGGTTCTTGAACTCCGAGACGTCGGCCCTCTCCCTGGCCTCGGCGAGGGCCCGCTGCGAGAGGCGCGTGCGGCCTTTCTCGTCGGGAGGCAGCACGAGGACCCGCACCTCGGCGCCGATGGGGAAAGCTTTCTTCAGGTCCTCCCTGGCCTCGGTCATCTCCTCCCTGGGTAGGAGCCCCCTCGGCGCCCGGCCCCTGCCGTCGTCCCCAGGCAGGCGCAGGAAGACGCCGTAGCGCTCCACCCGCTCCACCAGGCCCGTCACCTCTGCGCCGGGCACGGCCCTCGGGCCAGCGCCAGCGCCCGCGCTGGAGCGTGCGCCGGCGCCGGCACCCGCTCCCGCGCCCGCTCCGTCGCCCTCCCCTTGGGCGCCGCCGCTCTCCTCCGCCGCCAGCCGCCGCTCCGCCGGAGCGAGGCCGATCCGCTGCCTGGCCGGTTCAAAGGAAACCACCAGCACGTCCAGCTCCTGACCCTCCTGGAAGGCGCGGCGGGCGTCGGTGATGCGGGGATCGTCCAGGGTGGAGACGTGGAGCAGGCCGTCCACGCCCGGCGCGAGCTCCACGAAGGCGCCGAAGGGCTGGAGCCTGGTGATCACCCCGTGGTGGACCGATCCCTCCGGGAAGCGGGCCCCGGCCTCGGTCCAGGGATCGGCGGCCAGGGCCTTCATGGAGAGCGACAGGCGGTCGCCCTCGATCTTGCGCACCACAACCTCCACCTCCTGGCCCACGCTGAGGAGGTCCGACACCCGCTCCACGCGGCCGTGGGCGATCTCGGAGATGTGCAGGAGGCCCTCCAGCCCGCCGATGTCCACGAAGGCGCCGAACTCCCGAAGCGAGGTCACGGCCCCCCGAAAGACCGCCCCCACCTCCAGACGCTCCCGCGTGGCCTCGGCCAGCTTGGCCCGCGCCTCGGCGAGGAGCGCCTTGCGGGAGAGCACCACGCTCTTGCCCCCGTCCCGGATCTCGGTCACGCGGAACTGGAGCTTCTGATCCAGGAAGACGGACAGGTCCTCCACGTAGTGGATGTCCGCCATGGAGGCTGGGCAGAAGCAGCGCACGCCGCCCACCTCCACCTCCAGGCCGCCCTTCACCACCGCCTTGACCACCCCCTCCACCGGAAGGGAGAGCTCCTTGGCCTCCTCCAGCATCCGCCCCCCCGCGGCCCCTCCCTGCAGCACCCTCGAGAGCATGAGGCCCTCGTGGCCCCGGCGCACCACGCGGGCGGTGATCCTGTCCCCCACGGACACCAGGAGGACGCCGTCCTTGTCCATCAGCTCGGACGAGGCCATGAGGGCCTCGCCCTTGGCCCCCACGTCGAGGAAGCAGTTCTCCGCCCCGACCTTGAGCACGATGCCCTCGACCTCCTCGCCCACGTGGAACTCCCTCGGAGGCGCCTCGTCGAGGCTGGCCTCGAAGAGCTCGGCGAAGCTGGGTTCCCTCTCGTTTCGATCGGTGGTCATGTCACTCCGGTCTGCGCTCTTCCTATTGGCGCTGGTTCAGGGGCGGGCTAGGCGTCGGCCTGGACGTTTCGCAGCATCTCCTCCAGGCTGACGTAGGCCTCCAGGGCTTCCCTGGGGAAGTCGGGCCGTTTCAGGAAACGGAGGAGCTGCAAGATGATGAGCTGGTTCTCGCCGAGCTTTCGCTGGAGCGCCTCCTGCTCCTCCTGGCGGGAGCGGAGATAGTTCTCGATCTCGCGCTGCAGCTCCTCCAGCTCGTCCGTTGCCTCTCCGAGGCGCTCCTCCAGATCGGCGATCTGCTGATCCAAGGTGTCCAGGATCACCGCGTTGGTGCTCTCGTCCTCGGCCAGACGCCCCCTGGCCTGCCGGAGGTTCAGGAGCGCGTCCCTCAGCGGGCCCGTGCGCTGACGCCAGCGGGTGTCGGTCTCGTCCAGCCGGTCCTTGAGCACGGCGATCTCGGTGTCGTTGGCCACCTCCTGCTCCTCGAGGTTCCGGCTGGCCTCGAGGTAGCCCGAGAGCTCGGTGGAGCAGAGCCCCCGCGCCTGCAGGAGCTTCACCAGCGCCGCGGCGGTGGTGTTGATGTTGTTCCAGATCTGCACCCTGAAGTCATCGAGGGAAACACCCGCCTGGGTCTGATCACCCACCCCGAGCCCCCCGTCGAGGTCCAGGTCCACGTCGAAGCCCTCGGGCTCGCTCTCGGTCCCTGCCGACGTCTCCGGCACGGGCGCTCGCATGCTGCGGTGGGTGCGGGCCAGATCGAGGGCCGGATCCGCCGAGCCCGCGGGGCGCTCCCCGGCGGCGCGGCGGGCCGCCTGGGGCGGCGGCGGCGGCGGACTGGCCGGCCGCTTGGCCGAACGCTTCTGGGAAGGCGCGCCGGCCCGGCCTCCTTCGCCCTCGGTCTTCACCCAGCGCGCCGCCTCGTCCGAGCTTCCGGACACCCGAGTGATGGTGTGCCTGCGGCCCTCGCGCACCTCGTCGGGCACCCGGGGCAAGGTCATGAGGATGGCCTCCACCACGTCGGCGATGTGCCGCGGCCGCTCCTCGCGATCTATGGACAGGCAGCTCATGAGCACCCGCTCCAGGCTGGAGGGCACCTTGGGCGCGTCCGCGGGGCGCATGTCCGCCAGCTCGGGGGCCGGGCCCTGCTGGTGGAGCGCCACGACCTGCATCATGTTCCGGCCCGGGAAGGGCAGATCGCCGGTGAGCATCTCGTAGGCGAGGACCCCCACCGAGAAGACGTCCACCCGGGAGTCGACGGGAGAGCCGAGCAGGTGCTCGGGGGCGAAGTAGCGTGGATCTCCGATGATGGGCCGGTTCTCCGTGAGGGAGTCCCGCCCGTGCCCCTTCACCCGCTTGGCCAGGCCGAAGTCGACGAGCTTGACCTGCTCCTCCCCGCTCGGGGAGCGGGTCAAGAGCACGTTGGCCGGCTGAACCGAGCGGTGCACCACGCCGGCGTCGTGGGCCGTGGTGAGGGCGTTGCAGATCTGCTTCAGGAGCACCAGGGACCGGCGCAGCCCCATGATGTCCGGATCTATCTCGTCCAGCTCCTGCCTGAGGCTGCGGCCGTGCACGTACTCCATCACCAGGAAGAAGCGCCCGTCCGGCAGCTCGCCGAAGTCGGCCACCCCCACGATGTTG
>JAVEWA010000673.1:0-3746 GCA_034004785.1 Polyangia bacterium | reverse complement strand
TCGGGTCCAGGGACTTGAAGCGCACCTCGAAGCCGTACAGCGAGGACATCGCCTCGCGTCCGGCGAGGCTCACCGCCCACAGGGCGTCGCCCAGGGGGGTGTGGGCTATGAGAAGGCGGTTCATGATCGAGTCGTAACTGTCATCAGAGCATTGCTGGGACGCGCGGGCAGGGACACGAGGTCACTGCGCGGGGAGGATGAGGATGTCCACGCGGCGATTCACTGCACGCCCCTCGCGGGTGTCGTTGGAGGCGATGGGTTCGGTCTGACCGCGCCCTTCATACTGGACGCGCGACGGATCGAGCCCGGCCTGGATCATCTGGCGGGAAGCCGCTTTTGCGCGCGCGGTCGATAACTCGACGTTCCGAGCCGCGCTGCCGCTGGTGTCGGTGTGGCCGACGGCGCGCACGATGTAACCCTCGTGGTTCCGCATTACTCGGGTCACGTGATGGAGAGCAGCCTTGAGATCGTCACTCGGGGTGGCACGTGCCCGAGCGAAGGCATCGGCCGAGCGAATTTGGACGAGGATGGTGGCGTCCTCCTTTTCGCTGACGCTCAGGAAGGGGCTCGTGCGCAGGGCCGAGATCATCTGGGCGCGTATGACGACCGTTAGGTCGGGAGTCGGGGCCTGGGGCGCGGCCGGGTCGGTCGGGGCGTCCGGCACCGTTGCGCAGGCGGAAACGAGCAGGCAGGCAAAGCCGGCTAGAGCGACGGTGGTGAACTTGTAAAGGTGGTGCATCAGAGGGCTCCTGGTGGGGTGCTAGGGGCGTCGGGGGCCCCGTTACGGGGGAAGGGCGCAGGCGCAGGTGCGCGCGTTCGCGGAGGGGAACTGGGCCTGGCAAGGGCACGGCTCAGTGTCCGCACCCTGACGTTCCGGGCGGCGCAAAGTCCGCTGGGGTGCCAGTCTCGATGCCGGGCGTGCCGCCCGGGGGGGGGGCGAGGTCAACGAAGCGCGCGTAGTGGAAGCGCGTGTTGCATTCGAGACCAGTGCTGTAGGCTTCGAGCGTGACGACGCCAGTGGCCCGGTAAGCGATGTCCCGGTCCTGGATGTTGTTCAGGGCGGCCGGGCCGAAGACGGTGGTGATGGCCTCGGCCTGAGTATCGTCGAGGTAGTCGAGTTCGATGGCTATGGTCATGGCGGGGGTTTCGTCCGAGACGAGCACCTTCGGCAGACGGCCGATCTGGTCGGGGGCGGGGATGAGCACCAGGTGGAGGTGCCGCTCGGTATCGCCGTCGATGGTGGAGGTGGTGGCGAACGCCACCAGTTCGCCGGCCAAGCTCACCCGGCCCTTGAAGGCCGTGAGGGACTCGTACCGGGGGGTGGCGTCCCGTTCCAGTGAGTAGCCCGGCGGCAGCACCACGGACTGCTCTGCGGCGCAGCCGGCGAAGGGCAGCGAGAGGGCCAGGGCGGCGAACAGCGCCGCCGCGGTTTGCCAGGCTTTGCGCACTATCGGAAGTCCTCCTCGATGACCAGCGAAACGTTCTCGATTCCCCTGGACCTGAAAAACTCGATGAGTTCGGCCAGCATGGCCCGGCTCGAGCCGACGCTGTCCTTGGTGAAGGTCTTGCCGGGCAGCAGGCAGCCCTCGGTGTCGGCGGCCGTGTTTCCGGCGTGGATCAGGATGTAGCGTTCTCTGGGGACCTGCTCGTTGTACAGGTGGGGAAGGGTGGCGCGGAAGCGCGGGCTGGTGTGCCAGCGCAGCGTGTAGGTGCCGGGGGGGATCCGCCGCTCCTGGTTCGGGATCCGGGTGGACGGGCCCCTTTCCTCGAGGATGTAGCCCGTGAGCGTGTTGTCGCCGGCGGTGAACTCGGAGACCGTCGAGACGACGCTCTCGGTCCGGCGCACAATCTTGATGACATTAGAGTCAAGTGACATGTCGAGTTCCTCGAAGGCGGGATGGGGGCAGGCGACCGCCTGCCCGCGCCCTGCGGCGACTTAGACCATGTTCTTCTTGACGTCCCAGGTGCCGGTGACTGCGGCGCCCATGGAGCCGTCTGCGTTCTGCTCCTTCACCTCAACCTTGATCTTCGAGTACGAGATGCCAACCGACTCCGTGACCCGGGCGTCGGAGGTGGAGCCGGACGGGCCGGCGTGGGTGATGATGCAGTCGGTCATGGTGACGCGCATGTATTCCTGCGAGCCGTCACCGACCTTGCAGCAGGAAACTTCCACTGTCCCCACGTGCTTGCCGGAGGCGCAGTACTGCATCAGATTGGGGGTGGCCTTGTCCACGTAGTGGACGAAGTTCAGGGTGTCGAAGCTGGCCTTGCCCACGCCACCGCCGCCGCCGGTGAACATGGACGAGGACTGGGATACGCCGTAGCCGAAGGACAGCACGTCGATCCAGCCAGTATGTTTAGAATCCTTGGATTCGCCGTCGATGCCGGCGATCTTGATGAAGAAATCCTGCAAAGAAGCCATAGTCGTGTTTCCTCTCGGGTTGCAAGTGGGGAGGTGGGCGCAGCGCAGCTGCCTGTGCCCGGTGGGGTCAGGTCGTACCTTCCGGCTTCAGGGATGGCAGCCGCGACACGAGTCGCAGGCTCATCGTGAGGCCCTCCAACTGGTAGTGCGGCCTGAGGAAGAACTTGGCGGTGTAGTAGCCGGGGTTTTCCGCGACCTCCTCCACCATTACCTCGGCAGCGGCGAGGGGTTTGCGTGCCTTGGTGTCCTGGCTGGAGTTCGCCGGGTCGCCATCCACGTAGTTCATGATCCAGTCGTTGAGCCAGCGCTGGACGTCGTCGCGCTCCTTGAAGCTTCCGATCTTGTCGCGCACGATGCACTTCAGATAGTGCGCGAAGCGGCAGCAGGCGAAGAGATAGGGCAGGCGCGCCGAAAGGTGGGCATTTGCCGTAGCGTCGGGATCGTAATATTCGGCCGGTTTCTGCAGGCTTTGGGCTCCGATGAATGCGGCCATGTCGGTGTTCTTGCGGTGAATCAGGGGCATGAAGCCGTTCTTGGCGAGTTCGGCCTCGCGACGGTCGGAGATTGCGATCTCGGTGGGACACTTCATGTCCACGCCGCCGTCGTCGCTGGGGAATGTGTGGCAGGGCAGACCCTCGACTAGCCCCCCGGATTCGACGCCCCGGATGGAAGTGGCCCAGCCGTAGTACTTGAAGCTGCGGTTGATGTTCACCGCCATGGCGAAGGCAGCGTTCACCCAAAGGTAGCGGGAGTGGTCGTCCCCCTCGGTGGACTCCTCGAAGTCGAACTCGTCCACCGGGTTGGTGCGGGCGCCGTAGGGCAGGCGGCCCAGGAAGCGTGGCATGGCCAGACCGATGTAGCGCGAATCGTCGGAGTCGCGCAGGCTGCGCCAGGGGGCGTACTCGGTGTTTTCGAAGATCTTGGTGAGGTCGCGGGGGTTGGCCAGTTCCTGCCACGAGTTCATTTGCATGACGCCGGGGTCGGCGCCGGCGATGACGGGGCAGTGCGCAGCGGCCGCGATCTTGCTCATCTCGCCAAGCAGCTCCACATCCGGCGCGGAGTGGTCGAAATAGTAGTCACCCACCAGGCAGCCGTAGGGGGCGCCGCCCAACTGACCGTACTCCTCCTCGTAGATCCGGCGGAAGATGGGGCCCTGGTCCCAGCCGATGCCCTTGTGGCGGCGCAGATTGCGGTGGAGGTCCTTCTTGGAGATGTTCATCACCCGGATCTTGAGCATCTCGTCTGTTTCGGTGCTGTTGACGAGATAGTGCAAGCCGCGCCAGGTGGATTCGAGACGCTGGAAATCCGGCTTGTGGATGATCTC
>JAVEWA010000672.1:0-3746 GCA_034004785.1 Polyangia bacterium | reverse complement strand
CCGGCGGCGGCTGCCATGGCGGCAGCCGCGGTGACCGTCGCTGCCACCGCGAAATCCGTCACCCACACCGCGGCCCGCAGAGCGGCCTGCGCCGCCGGCGGCAGGGTTGCCACCATGCCCGGCATCACGGCGGACTGCATGATCCGCTGCCTGGCCGCGGACTACGATCGCATCGCCCAAGTCACGGAGCGGCTGACGGCCAAGCTCACCGCCGCCCGGGTGGCCCATCTCACTTGCCCCCACGGCACCGATCTCGAGATGTCTCTCGAGGGCATCCCGGCCATCGCCTCCACGGGCCTGATCCGCCGGCCGGGCCAGGGGGGCAATCTGCCTTCCGGGGAGGCCTACCTGCGCCCGAGGGAGGGGAGCTCGGAGGGGCTGCTCTTCGTGGACGGCTCCATGGCCGACCTGGGCCTGCTCGCCACCCCGCTGCGGCTGGAGATCCGGGGAGGCCTCGCGGTCTCCATTTCCGGCGGCGGCGAAGGCCAGGCGGAGCGACTGGCAGCCCTGCTGGACGCCCACGGTCCCGCAGCCCGAACCGTGGCCGAGCTCGGGGTGGGCACGAACGACAGAGCCATGGTGACGGGCATGGTGCTGGAGGACGAGAAGGTGGCTGGCACCGTACACATCGCGCTCGGCAACAACGTGGGGATGGGCGGAGCCGTGGACGTCCCGATCCACCTGGACGGCGTCCTCAGGCGCCCCACCCTCACCCTGGATGGCGAGCTGGTGGTCAAAGACGGCCGCCTCCTCGACTGAGGACCAGGGTTGACCACCAGCGGCAAGAACGCGGCCCTCTCGGTGCTCGGGCGGCTCCGAGCCGCCGGCCACGAGGCCTACTTCGCAGGAGGCGCGGTGCGGGACCTCCTGCTCGGAGCCTCGCCCCACGACTACGACGTGGCCACCAGCGCCCGGCCCGAGGAGGTGACCGGGCTCTTCCCTGGCGCGGTGGAGGTCGGGGCCCACTTCGGGGTCGTGCTGGTACGGGTTGGAGAAACAACGGTGGAGGTCGCGACCTTCCGCTCCGACGGCGCCTACGACGACGGCCGCCACCCCTCCGAGGTCCGGTTCGCCTCCGCGGGCGAGGACGTCGAGCGCCGGGACTTCACGGTGAACGGCCTGCTCCTCGATCCCGAGTCGGAACAGGTGATCGACCTGGTGGGCGGACGGGCGGATCTCGAGGCCGGGCTAATCCGCGCCATCGGCGAGCCGCGCGCACGATTCTCGGAGGACCACCTCAGGCTCCTGCGAGCCCTCCGCTTCGCCGCGCACCTCGGCTTCCGGATAGAGGAGACGACCTGGGCCGCCATATGCGCCCTCGCCCACGAGGCCGCGCGGGTGAGCGGCGAGCGCGTCCGGGACGAGCTCCTCAAGATGCTCTGCGGGCCCCGTCCACGCCTCGCCCTCGAGCTCCTCCACTCGAGCGGACTCCTCTCGGTCCTCTTGCCCGAGGTCGCGGCCCTGGACGGAGTGGAGCAGCCTCCAGATCACCACCCGGAGGGCCACGCCCTCCTGCACACCGGGCTCGTGCTCGAGCGCCTGGAGCTAGACCCCGGCGCCCCGGCCTGGCGGCGCGAGGCGCTCTGCCTGGCGGCGCTCCTGCACGACGTGGGCAAGGCCGTCACCCAGAAGGTCGAGGACGGCCCCGGCGGGAAACGGATCCGCTTCCCAGGGCACCCGGAGTCGGGCGCGGCCATGGCGGGCGAGATCGCCCGCCGCCTCCGCCTCTCCAGGGCCCAGACCGAGCTCCTGGTGGCCCTGGTGGCCGAGCACGACCAGATCCTCCAGGTTCCGAGGATGCGGCGCTCCACGCGCCTGCGCTTCCTTCGCCGGCCCCACATCGCCGAGCTCCTCCGCCTTCACCGGGCCGACCGCCTGGCCTCGAGCGGTGATCTCTCCCTGTGGGAGGCCTGCCGGTCGGAGCTCGCAGGGCTCGCCGAAGAGACCCTGAGGCCCCCGAGGCTCCTCCCTGGCGACGCCTTGATCGCGCTCGGCGTCCCGAGGGGGCCAGCAGTGGGCAGGGCACTCGAGGCCCTGGAGGACGCCCAGCTAGAGGGCCTGGTGCGAAGCAGGGAGGAGGCCGAGGCCTGGCTCCGCGCCTGGATCGAGCGGGAGGGCGAGGCGCAATGAGCAAACATCCCAGATCCTCCGTGATCTCGCTTGGGCTCGCCGCCTTCGCCCTCGCCATCGCCCTGCTCTTGGGATCGGCCTGCAAGCCCAAGCGCTCTCACGGCAGGCGGAGCGACCCTACGGAGTCCTTGCGGGCCGACGTCTCCGGCCACGCTATGCCCCAGGCCTCCAGGGCGCGGCTGAAGGGCGGCAGCCGCCTGGGCGTGCCGCTCCACCCCATGCCCCAGAGCCGCGTCGTTTCCGGCCGCCTGCCCGCGGGCACCGAGGTGCGCGTCCTGGCGGAGCGGCTCGGCGGCCGCTGGCTGCAGATCCAGGGCCCTTCGGGCCAGACGGGCTGGATCACCAGCCGCTACCTCGACTGGCGCCCCCAGCCCCCCTCCACCACACCCGATCGAGGATCTCCTCCTCCCCGGACGGGCGAAGAGGGCTTCTCGTGCCCCATCCCGCCTCCAAGCCCCCCTCCCAGGCTCAGGCCCGAGGCCGCGCCCGTCACCTGGGCCGGCCCTGGCTCCCCCGAGCCAGCGCCCCGCCAGATAGCAGTTGCCTCCTACAACGTCTGGGAGCTCTACGACGGCCTTGGCAAGGATCGATACCTGTCGAGACACCACGCCGACAGCCTCACCCCCACGGACGCAAAGCTCCGGGTGGGCAAGCTCGCCGCGCAGCTCCGCTCCTCGAAGCCCCACGTCATCGCCTTCCAGGAGATAGAGAACGCCGAGCTCGCCTGCCAGGTCGCCTCCCTCGCGGTACCCGGGGGGCGCTGGGCCTGCGTCGCCGGGCGCTGGTCGAAGGGAGAGAACCCACAGAACGTGGCCCTGGCGAGCCGGATCGGCGGCACCCTGAGGGTGCTGCATCCCGACGGGCGCTTCGCGCCCCGGGGGGCCGTGGAGCTCACCGCCCTCGGAGGGAAGCTGAGGATCATCTCGGTTCACCTGAAGTCCTCGAGGGGAGCGAGGGGCTCCAGGGACTGCCCGAACTCCCACCGGCGGGAAGCCATGGCCCGCGCCCTGGTGTCCCACCTCGAGCCCTCTCGCGCGCAGGCCGCGGCCCTGGTCGCGGGGGACTTCAACTTCGACCCCGAGCGATCGAGCCACGACCTCGCCGACGACAGGCTGCGCGACGCGGGCCTAGCGTGCCTCAGGTCCCGCTTCTATCCGAGGGGCGCGCCCTCGACCTACCCGGGCTTCAAGTCCACCATCGACCTAGCCTTCTTCAGGCCCGCCGCGGGCATCGTGGCGGCGGGTTTCAAGGTGCTCACCGACGCGAGCACCGACAAGTGGGTCTCGGACCACAAACCCGTGGTGGCCACTCTGGAGAGGCCCTAATCCCAGCTCCCGCCTGACCGTGCCCAGGCGCTTCCCACCCGGCCAGGGGCTGAGCCAGGCGCCTACGGAGCAAGATTCTCTCACGAACCGCCCACCCCACATCGCTCACGAAGGTCATGTCGCATTGGCTGCAGAAGGGGCTATCGGCCCAGCCCGGAAGGCCATCTGGTCAGCGACAATTACTTCTCACCATCAGCGACAATTAGAATTCCCCACGACGAGAGGGTCTAACGGCTGGAAATGACAGATACTCCGCGCTCCACTGCATGGAGTACAGCATTTGCCGGTGAC
>JAVEWA010000671.1:0-3748 GCA_034004785.1 Polyangia bacterium | reverse complement strand
TCTGCCTGAACGCCAGCTTCGACGAGGCAAAGAAGTGGATAGGGGAGCGGCTGGGCAAGGAGATCACCATAACGCAGACCACCGGCAAGACAACGGGGACGCTCACGCACTTCCTGATCGAGCCCTTCGTGCCCCACGGCACGGAGTACTACGTCGGCATCTCCACGGCCAGGGAGCATGACTCGATCTACTTCTCCACCAAGGGCGGGGTGGACATCGAGGAGGCCTGGGACTCAGTGGTGGAGACTCGGATCGGAATCCTCGACAGGGACGACGACATCGAGGTGAAGCTCCCTGCGGATCTCGAGGACAAGGAGACCGCCGCGGCCTTCGTGAAGGCGCTGTACAGGTTCTTTGTCGCATATCACTTCACCTATCTCGAGATAAACCCCTTCGCCCTCGAGAAGGGGAGCGTGGTCCTGATGGACGTCAAGTCCCGGCTGGACGACTACGCCGCCTTCCAGTGCTCCGACATGTGGGGGGCGCTGGATTTCCCCAAGGCCTTCGGCGCCACCCAGACTCCAGAGGAGAGGCGGGTCGAGGAGCTAGACGAGCGCACGGGCGCCTCGCTGAAGTTGACCGTCCTGAACCCCAAGGGGCGCATCTGGAACCTCGTCGCGGGGGGAGGGGCCTCGGTCATATACGCCGACACGGTAGTGGACCTCGGCATGGCCAAGGAGCTCGCCAACTACGGCGAGTACTCGGGGGATCCTTCTGCCGAGGACACCTACGAGTACACCAAGGTCGTGCTGGATCTGATGACGCGCGAGAAGGTGCCGGGGGGTAAGCCCAAGTTCTTGCTGATTGGAGGGGGGATCGCCAACTTCACCGATGTGGCCTCGACCTTCACCGGGATCATCAAGGCCATCGAGGAGTACAAGGAGAAGCTCCAGGGGGTGAACGCCCGGATCTACGTCCGAAGGGGCGGGCCGAACTACGAGACAGGGCTGGCCAAGATGAGGACACTCGGCCAGAAGTTGGGGCTGCCCATCGAGGTGTACGGCCCCGAGACCCACATGACCAAGATCATCTCCGCTGTTCTGGAGGGCTGACGCCATGGCGAGCTACGACCTGTTCCACAAGGACACAAAGGCTTTTGTGTACGGCAATCAGCTGCGCGCGGCGCAGCGGATGCTGGATTTCGACTACATGTGCCGCAAGGACTCGCCCTCCGTCGTCGGGATCATCACGCCCGAGCAGGGTGGCTTCGAGAAGTTCTTCTGGGGCACCAAGGAGGTGGTGATTCACCGCTTCCGCTCGGTCAGGGAGGCGACGGCCGCCCACCCCGAGGCCGACACGGTGGTCAACTTCGCCTCCGAGCGGTCGGCCTACGCCTGCACCAAGGAGATGCTGGAGAGCGAGACCATCAGGGTGGTGGCGGTGATCGCGGAGGGCGTCCCGGAGCGTCACGCGCGTGAGCTCCGGGCGATCGCCAAGCAGCGGGGCAAGTGGATCATCGGACCGGCGACGGTCGGTGGGATCAAGGCAGGCTGTTTCCGCATCGGCAACACGGCAGGCACCCTGGAGAACATCCGTGCGTGCAAGCTCTATCGGCCAGGCTCGGTGGGCTTCGTCGCCAAGAGCGGTGGGCTCTCGAACGAGGCCTACAACATCGTCGCGCGAAACACCGACGGCATCTACGAGGGGATCGCCATCGGCGGCGACGCCTTCCCCGGCTCGAGCCTGCTCGACCACCTGATCCGTTTCGAGCAGAACCCGGACGTAAAGATGCTGGTCTGCCTCGGAGAGCTGGGCGGGAGCGAGGAGTACGACATCGTAGGCGCCATGCGTGAGAAGACCATCACCAAGCCTCTCGTCATCTGGGTCACCGGCACCTGCGCACCCATGCTGGGCGGCAACGTGCAGTTCGGCCACGCCGGAGCCAAGGCGGACAAGCAGGCCGAGGGCGCGGCGGAGAAGAACGAGGCCCTGCGGGCGGCGGGCGCCATCGTTCCCAAGAGCTTCGATGACTACGATCAGAAGATCCGCGAGACCTACGAGGGGTTGGTGGCCAAGGGCGCCATCACGCCTGCTCCGGAGTTCGACCCGCCGCCGGTCCCCATGGACTATGGCGACGCCCTCAAGAGGGGCCTCGTCCGCAGGCCGGCCAACTTCGTCTCCACCATCTGCGACGAGCGGGGCGACGTCCACAACTACTGCGGCGTGCCCATGGACGAGGTGATCCGGCAGGGCTACGGCATCGGAGGCGTCATCGGCCTGCTCTGGTTCAAGAAGAAGCTCCCCAAGTATGCCTGCGACTTCATCGAGCTGGTGATCCAGATCATCGCCGACCATGGCCCCGCGGTCTCAGGAGCGCACAACACCATCGTCACGGCTCGGGCCGGCAAGGGGCTGATCGAATCCCTGGTCTCCGGCCTGGTCACCATCGGGCCCCGCTTCGGCGGGGCGGTCAACGGCGCTGCCGACCACTTCCGGATGGGCCTCAACAAGAACCTC
Organism: Polyangia bacterium; assembly: GCA_034004785.1. Lineage (GTDB taxonomy): Bacteria > Myxococcota_A > Polyangia > HGW-17 > JAJRWW01 > JAVEWA01. The sequence continues at coordinate 1,291 of JAVEWA010000671.1, read as the reverse complement.
GGCCCGCGAGAGTTCGTCGATTACATGAAGGCCCAGAGCATCAACATCCAGGGGATAGGCCACCGCCTGCACAGCGTGGACAACCCGGACGCGCGAGTCGAGATCATGATCGACTTCGCACGCAAGCACTTCCCCAAGACCAAGGTGCTCGAGTACGCCCTCTCGGTTTCGGACGTTACCTCGCGCAAGAAGAACAACCTCATCCTGAACGTGGACGGCGCCATCGGCGTGCTCTTCGTGGACCTCCTCATGTCCATCGGCTACAGCGACCAGGAGATCCAGAAGCTCACCGACATGGGCTTCTTCAACGCGGTCTTCTTGCTCGGCCGCTCCATCGGCTTCATGGGGCACTACTTCGACCAGAAGCGGCTAGGCCAGCCCCTTTACCGCCACCCACTCGACGACATCCTCTACGACGTGCCCGCGGCTCCCGAGTCCGTGGAGGGTTAGCTTCAAGGAGAGGAGGAAGCCATGCGAATTGCATCTACCCTGATGCTCGTCTTCTGTTCGGGCGTTGTTTACGTTGGCTGCGGCGACGACGACGGGGGCAACCCAGGACAAGACGCTGCCTGGCAGCCCGACTCCGCGATGCCCGACTCCGCGACGTCCGACTCAGCGGCCCCCGACTCCGCGCCCCCCGACTCCGCGGCCCCGGACGCCTCGCCTTCGGACGCAGGATCCACCGACTGGCCGCCGAATGGACCTTTTCACTCGGGCATGTCCTGCACACTGCCCGCCTGCGATACCGGCGCTACCGAGACCGTGGATCTCTCGGGCACCTGGACCCAGACCCTGGTGACCCAGTCGCACACGTGTAACTCAATGGTCGAGACCTTCAACCCTTCGATGGTCCCCGGGGCCGAGCAGGTCAGCGATCTCAGCTACCCGCGACAGGGAGAGTGCGTGTATGCCGACACCATCGGAGGCACTGTCGTCGGCGTGATCAAGGGGAACATCCTCGTGATCTGCCAGGTGATGCCACCCCAGTCCGGGGTGACCGCCGTGATCGAGGGGGTGATCACCTTCAGCGGCACCACTGGCTCGGGCCCGGTCACGAGCTACCTCTTCGGTGTCCCCATCGCTCCCTCCGAGTGCGAGGCGCATTTCCAGTCCACCCTCGTGAAGCAGTAGGGCTTCGGAGCCGGCTGGGGTTAAGGGTTGTTCTGTACCCAGTGCACCGACGGGCCCACGACAATCCTGAGCATCCCGCGTAGCGTGGCTCTCGACACCGGCCGCACGACGGCCTGCGAGGAGCCAGCGAGATGGAAAGAGCACCCGGGCGAGCGCACAA
>JAVEWA010000050.1:0-17882 GCA_034004785.1 Polyangia bacterium | reverse complement strand
AATATAACCGCACTAACAAGAGCATTTCCCGACTTGGAAGGCCTCCGCCAGACGCTGCGGACGCCCAAGGGAGAGCAACGCATGCACTTCTCGAACTCCGTGTCCTGGCAGATCCTCTTCGGGGCCCTCATGGCCGCCTCCCTGGCGGCCTTCGCCTGGACCCTCACGCGATACGTCAAGCGGATCATCAAGGGCCGGCGAGACCCCTTGATACCTCATCCCGAGCGAAAGCTCCTGGACCTCCGAGCCTGGACCAACTTCATCATCTTCTGGCTCTTCCAGAAGAAGGTGGCGGATCGTCCGGGCCGAGGCTACGAGGGGAGGGTCCACTCGAGCCTCCACCACCTCCTCATCTTCTGGGGCTTCCTGGTGATCACCGTCGGCACCCTCGAGTACCTCGTAATGGGGCTCTGGCCCGCCTTCAGCTACGAGCGCTTCATCGGCCTGTACCCAGCCCTCGCCTTCAAGTACCTGCTCGATGGGATGAACGCCCTCGTCATCCTGGTGATGCTCTACTCCAACTACCGGCGCATCTTCGTAAAGCCCCGCCTCATCCCGATGAACCTGGACGCGGGGCTCATCCTAGGCATGATCACCCTGCTCTGCGTGACGCACTTCATGGCCCACGGCGCCCACTGGGCCGCCGCCGAGAAGGCTGGCAGCCCCGTGACGGCGACAGTGCTGGTGCAGGGCTTTGGCGCCCTGTACCAGGGCGCGTCCATGTCCTACCTGCACTACCACGCCGCCTCGGCCTACTGGATCCACGTGCTCATAGTGCTCTTCTTCCTGAACTACATCCCCTACTCCAAGCACGTGCACCTCCTCGGGGCCCTGCCGAACGTCCTCTTCAGGCACGAGGGCCAGAGGGGCGTGATGCCCAAGCGGCAGCTCGAGGAGGACGAGGCCACGGGCGCCGAGCCCGACTGGGGCGTCTCCCGCTTCGAGCAGTTCACCTGGAAGTCGATCCTCGACACCTACGCCTGCACCGAGTGCGCTCGCTGCTCGAACTACTGCCCTGCGAACGCCACCGAAAAGCCCCTGTCCCCCATGAAGCTCATCCACGACATCCGCTACCAGAGCAAGGATCGCGGCGATCTGATGTCCGCCCTCGAGAAAGCCAAGGCCTCGAAGGACGAAGACGAGGTGAAGCGGCTGGAGAAGGCGCTCGAGGAGCTGAAGCCTCTGGTGGCCGAGGGCGCCGAGGCGGACAGCAGCCTCGGATACCTCGGAACCGAGGCCCTCTGGTCCTGCACCACCTGCGGCGCCTGCGAAGAGGTCTGCCCGGTCTTCATCGAGCATCCCATGAAGATCCTCGAGATGCGGACGAACCTCGTGCTGGAGCAAGAGTCCATGCCCCAGGAGCTCGCAAACGCCTTCAAGGGCATGGAGCGGAACGCCAACCCCTGGGGCATCGGCGCCGACAAGCGCATGGACTGGGCCGACGAGGACACGCCCATCCTGGACGAGGACAGCCCCGTGGAGTTCGAGTACCTGCTCTTCGTGGGGTGCGCGGGCTCCTACGACAACCGCTGCCAGAAGCAGACCCACGCCCTCCTCAAGGTCATGCGGGCGGCGGGCGTGAAGGTGGCGGTGGCTCCGGAGGAGGTCTGCTGCGGGGATCCGGCCCGTCGCGCGGGAAACGAGTTCCTTTTCCAGATGATGGCAGAGCAGAACGTGGAGACCTTCACGGGCTACAAGGTCAAGAAGATCGTCACATTCTGCCCGCACTGCTACCACACCCTGAAGGCCGAGTACCCGCAGTTCGGCGGCAACTTCGAGGTCCTTCACCACTCCGAGCTCATCTCCGACCTGCTCTCCGATGGCCGCCTGAAGCTTGAGAACGGGGAGAAGAAGACCATCACCTTCCACGACTCCTGCTACCTCGGACGGTGGAACCAGATCTACGACGCCCCCAGGCAGATCCTCGCGGCCCTGCCAGGCAAGACCTTCGTGGAGCTCGAGCGCCACGGCCGGACCTCCTTCTGCTGCGGCGCTGGCGGAGGCCGCTTCTGGATGGAGGAGGAGTCCCCCAGGGTCAACGAGAACAGGGCCAAGGAGATCGCCCGGGTGCTGCCCGCCTCGGGAGGCATCGTGGCTCTCGGCTGCCCCTTCTGCACCACCATGATCACCGACGGCCTCAAGGCGCTGGATCGGGACGAGGACATCAAGGTCCTCGACCTCGGCGAGCTGGTGGCGGCCGCCCTGCCCGCGAGCGCTCCTTCCGAAGAGGCCGAGGCGGAGTAGAGCCTGCTTCGCCCTCCTGGGCCCCGCATCGGCCCCAAGGGGGCCGAAAAGAGCCCTCGCAGCGCCCAATCTCGAGGTGGGGTTGACTATCCCGCGCTATCGCGGTACGGCGAAAGGACAATCAATGGAGGAACAGCGAAATGCGTAATACTATCCTGTTTGTGCTGGCCTGCGCCCTTTTGGCGAGCGGCTGCAAGGTCGCAGTGTCCCTGGGTCGGGCGGAGTTCGAACCGCTGGCGATCACTGCCTCGCCACCCGCTCCACCTGCCCGGCCCGAGCCGCCGCCCCCGCGCAAGGTCGAGAAGATAGAGATATCGGACAAGATCCAGTTCGACACCGGGAAGGCCATTATCCTGCCAAAGTCCTACTCGGTGCTCGACGGGGTCGTGAAGGTGATGAAGGAACGCCCCACCATCAAGGTCCAGGTCGAAGGACACACCGACTCGGTGGGGGACGCCGAGAAGAACCGCGCCCTCTCCCAACAACGCGCCGAGTCCGTGGTCAAGTACCTCGTGGGAAAGGGCATCGAAGCCAGCCGCCTCAGCGCCAAGGGCTTCGGAGCTGACACATCCATCGCCAGCAACGACACGCCGGAGGGACGTGAAACCAACCGCCGAGTGGAATTCACCGTCGTCGCTTCGGATCAAGGGAAGTGAGGCAGACATGAAACCCAGAATCAGCATCGCCGCATTGGCCCTCTTATTCGCTTCCACCACCGGCTGCAGCACCCTTGCGCCGAGCTTCAAGACCGACCTCACTTCGACAATGGCTGGCGCCAAGACACAGCTATCGGACTGTTACCGACAGGCGCTGGTGCGAAACCCCAAGCTGTCCGGGACAATGGCCCTCTCCATGACCGTCGAGCGAAACAGCACCGCCATCTCGGCGGTGAGCGTCCTGGAACGCCCAGGCGAGGACGCCGCCCTCGACCAGTGCATCATCCAGGTCACAAGCGGCCTGAACGTGTCGAACGCCCCCAAGGTCAAGGTCACCGCCGAGTATCCGCTCACCCTCTCGCCCGCCGCGCAGTAGCGCAGCGACCTCGAGCGCGATCACCTCTCGTTCATCGCTCGTTCCACATCGACCGCGCTTGTCGGACTTGAAGCAGGCGCTACCGCACGGCCTGGCGCACGTGGGCGAGCATCGTCTCCAGGTGCTCTAGGCGCTCACTGAGCCTCTGCTCTCGATCCGTGACCGGAGGGTCGAGGGGCCAGAGCCTCTCGCGAAGCTCCCAGAGCCTGCGGACCGTGGCCGCCTCGAGCTCCCTCATGCGGGACCGGCAGGCGTCCTCGTCCTTCTGGAGCCCTTCGCGTCGCTCGTCCAAAGACCCCAGGAGGCTCTCGAGATGCCCCCTGAGACGCCGGGCCACCGCCTTGGCCGCGGCGTCCTCGGGGGAGCGGGCCGCCCGCAGGTCGGCGTCCATCAGGATGAGCCTCAGGGCCCTAGAGTACTCGTCGCCTTCCAGGCGGAGCTCGTCCCGCTGCCGCCCGAGGAGCTCGAGCTCCTCGCCGGCGGAGCGGGCCTCCTTCTCCATGCGGAGGATCTCGCCAAGGAGGCCTCCGACGGCCTCGTCCGATGGCCGCCTGGAGGCCACGGACACGGCCAGCTCCTTGATGACGAGCTCCCGCTGCCTGAGCACCTCCTCGGCTGCCAGCGCGGCGCGGAGGCTGGAGGAGAGTTCGTCCCTCGTCGGCGCGGCCCCGCCAGCCTGGATGGGAAGCGGCGAGTCCTGGGAGCGGGCAGACAGGCTCCCCCATGCGCCCCCTGTGGCCAGCCGGCCCCCAGGCAGCCCGCCAGACGGTCCCCCTCCCTCTCCGCCCCCAGCCCCTCCGGGCGCCGGCGCCAGAGTCTGTCCTCTGAGGCGCAGGAGCTCCCCAAGCAGCTCCCCGCCGCTCTGGAACCGATGCGCTGGATCCTTGGCGAGCAGGGTGGCCACCAGGGCGTCGAAGGCCGGAGGCAGTGGCTCTGCGGCGAGGCTCGAGGGCGGCGGAGCCTGCTGCCTGACGTGCGCCTTGAGCACCTCGGTATAGCGCCCGGTGAAGGGCGGACGCCCTGTGACGAGCTCGAAGGCGATGATGCCGAGGGCATACAGATCCGAGCGAGCGTCCAGGTCTTGGTCCATGGCCTGCTCGGGGGAGAGGTACTCCGGCGTGCCGAAGACCGTCCCCTCCTGGGTGACCTGCCAGGTGCCGAGCTCGGCTCCGAGCATCTTTGCGATGCCGAAGTCCACGAGCTTCACCACGTCTCTCCTGCCCCTCACGGTGCAGAGGATCACGTTCTCGGTCTTGAGGTCCCTGTGCAGGACACCCTGCCCATGACAGCAGTCCAGGGCGTCGGCGAGCTGGATCAGGATGTCCAGGGTCCGCTCCAAGGAGAGGTGGCCAAGGCGCTCGACCTCCTCGTCCAGGCCGACCCCCTCCAGGTGCTCCATGGCGATGTAGGTGCTCCCGTCGGGGAGCTGGCCGTAGTCGGTGACGTTCACGACGTTCGGGTGGATCACCCGGCTGGCGGTCACCGCCTCCCTCAGGAAACGCTTCACGAAGTCGGGATCCGCGGCGAGGGCGGGCTTGAGCAGCTTCAGGGCGAACACCCTCGGCAACCGGACGTGGTGGGCGCGATAGACCGTCCCCATCCCGCCTTCGCCGATGAAGGCCTCGATGCAATAGCGATCGGCCACCACATCTCCGACCTGCAGGCTGTGCCTCGGCATGGAGCCATTATAGGCGCGAGGCCCCGAGAGAGCCATCGCGCCAGTCCATGCGCGGCAGGTCGCCGCGGTCAGCGCAGCCTGAAGTGGTGCGTGATGGGAACTCCGGGCAGGAGGTCCATGGCCTGGGTGCGGAAGCCGACAGTCCAGTTGTTGACGATCAGCGGCCAGCCCCCGGGGCCGAGAGTGTCGGAGACGATGCCGAGATGGTCCGGTCCAGGCCTCGGGAGAGTGTCCAAAAAAACTATGTCCCCGGGCAGCAGGGCGCGCCTGCGCTCGTTCCCGGCCGAAGCGCCAACCGACCGCGCGTGGGCCTTGAACCAGACCAGGAGATTCCTGACGCGCCGGTGGTCGATGTTCGGATCGGGCCGGTCGATCCATGGGTAGAGGCGCGGGCGCGCCTTGATGTGCCGATTCAGCTCGACCTGAAGATCGATTCCCGCGTTTCGCAGGGCCCGCACCACCACGTCGGTGCAGACCCCGATGCCGGCTGGCACGTCTCCACCCGGAAAGGGGAGCCGCAGGTAGGACTCGTGGTAGCGGGCGCCGTTCAGCGCGGCCTTGTGCGCGCCGAGGAGCGCGTCCGGGCCGTCGGGGATGCCGTCGGCGTCCCGATCCGGCCAGGGCGGCCGAGGCCCGCCGCCGTGGATGACCACGGGGCTGCCCACCCGCAGGAACCGATACAGCTCCACCGCGTCCGGGTCCCGAAGCGCGATGCACCCATGGGTCCAGTCCCGCCCCACGCCGCCGCCATGGATGCGCAGGGAGCCTCCGAGGGCGCTCCTTTGCGGCGGGATGGCGCCGCGCCCCTCGGCTGCCTCGATGTCCCGAAGGGTCTGGCGAGAGATGAGCCCGCTAGCCAGGCCGGCGCGCCCATCCTTGACGCTTGGATATGACAGCAGCATCGAGCGCGCCCCGTACCTGGCGGGAAGCGCCCTGTGCAGCATCTCCACGATGCGATAGGAGCCTTCGGGAGTGCGGCCATCCCCCTGGCGAGCCTTGTGTCCAGTTGGAGAGAAGCCGAGAGAGATGGGGTAGGCCTTCACTGGCGCCCCGTCCGCAACCAGGGTCAGGATCCTGCGCTTCTTGTCCACGATCACCTGGGTGTCTCGAGGCGTGATCCAAGAGGGCGCGCTCCAGCGCACCCTCGAGTCCAGGTGGGAGAAGATCCCGCGATCCTTCAGCCCGGTTGGGAGGCCGGCCCTGCTCCCGGCGCTCGCCTCCCGCTCTGCCAGGCGTCCCACTGGAGCGGACCTGGCGCCCCGGCCTTCGGGGGCCGAAGGCGCGGCCTCCATACCGTGAGCCCGGGGCCCCGCCGCGGCCCGCGGTGCGCCGGTCTGGGAGGCCTCGGCTGGCCGGGGGGCCTCCATGGCCCTGGACTCACCGCAGCCAGCCCAGCCCCAGAGACCTCCCAGAACCCATGCGAGGACCCAAAGGGCGGCCGCGGGCCGATTCGAGAACCTGTCCATGGACGGCACCTCACTCGGACGGGATACGCCGCCGCCAGACCCCATCTTCCCAGGTGGGATTCAGAGCATGGCGTCTTGCCGCCCCTGCCCTTGCATAATGCCACGGTAATGTGGAGACGGCCTAGCGGACCCAGGAGCCCATTGTCCCTGTCATCGGGCCCTGCTGAGGACCTCTTCGAGGGTGCCGAGCAGCTCGGCCAGGCTGAAGGGCTTGGAGAGCACCGCGTCGGCCCCGAGCCGCTCGGCTTCCAGACGGACCTCTGGAGTCGCGAAGGCGGTCAAGAGGATGGTGCGGACCCAGGGGCAGCTCCTGCGGACCGCCTCCAGGACATCCATGCCGTCGGCCACGGGCATGCGCAGATCCGTCACCACCACGTCCACCGTGAGGAAGGGAGGCTCATCCGGGTCTTCCGGATCCGCGCCGATGACCCTCATGGCCTCCAGGCCGTCGGGCACCACCAGGGCGTCGTAGCCCGCGGCGCAGAGGACGTCCGCCAAGAACTCTCTCATGTCCCGCTGATCGTCCACCACAAGGATCCTGGTGTGGGTGGCCTTGGGCTCTGCTCCGTTCCGATTCGGCACCGCTGTCATCCGATCTGTGCCAGGGGGCACTCTGTCTCGCCTTGCAACCAACTGTCTGCTCCCTTGTCCCAGCGGGACACGGAAGATCTGGATGCAAGAGTCGCACCAGCTCTCCGCCCCAAGGCCGGGCCCCCGCTCAAGGGCGCTCCCATCGCTCCTTGCGGGGTCCTACGCAGCGCCAGCCTCCATGCCACCAGAGGCCTGCGAGCAGCGGCAAAGGCCGGTCGAGGCAAAGCCATGTCCAACTCCGGTCCGGTTATTGCTATCCTGCCTTCAGGCCGTGCAGCCTCTGCGCTGCCCCGGAGAGTGGTCTGATCGGATGGAGAGACAGCGAAATGAGCTTGTGGAGAACCATCACGCGCCAGCCACGGGTCCTCTCGGGCCTGCTCGTTCTCTGCGGAGCCCTGGTGATAGTGCCGGTCCTCACCTGGCGCTGGGTCGAAGCAGATCGGCGTGATCAGTTGGAGCAGTACTCCCGCGACCGCCTCGTGGCGCTGCGGATCTCCGCCAAGGAGGTGGAGGAAGACATCCAGGACGTTGAGGACGACCTCGCCTTCGTGACGCGCCTGATGAAGACCGGGCTGGCCACGAGAACGATGGATATCCGCCCCCTGTTCATGGCTCTCCTGGGAACCTCCAGCACCTACCGTGGATTCGTGCTCGTACACGAAAGCAGCCAGCCGTGGCTGTGGATCAGTGATCCAGAGGATCCCTTGCCATCGCGGGAGCTCCTCGAGCCAGAGCTCCACGCCACCATCGACCAGCTATCGAGGCTCGGCTCGCCCGACCTCGCCATATCTCCTGCCATCGAGGTGGAGAAGGGCGCGTACAGGGTGTTCGCCGCGCGCCTGCAACCGCCTTGGCACTGCGTGGCCCTGATCGTGGACATGGAACCCTACCTCGAGCGGCTGGGAATAGTGGCAGCCGATCCAAATACCAGCCTCCTCGTGATCGGCCCCTGGGGAACCGCGCTCTCCATGAGCGATCCCGCCCTGCGGGACGCTTTTGGCTCGGAGCCAGAGGGCTCCCGCGCTCCCCTTGCAGTCTTGAGGCAGCTCATGCGCAAGGGCGATCAGGGGACAATGCTGCTCTCCCGAGCCCACGCCGCCAGCCTCGGGCTCGGAAACGACGACATCGTCGCCGCCTACTACCCGATCCGGCTCCACGAAGGTGGGCACTTCTCGGCTGCCACCTTGACCTCGCTCGCAGCCATCCGTTGGCACGAGCGTTCCCTGCTCCTGAAGCTCGTTCTGGGCGCGGCAGCCATGATGCTGCTCCTCCTTGGCCTGGGGGTATTTATCGTCCACACCTCATACCGCCACGAAGCGATGGTGGAGCGGCTCCGGCACGCCCAGATCGAGGCGCACCTCCACGAGGTCGCGCAGAAGATCCTCCAGAGCATCCCATCAGGGGTCATGCTGCTCGACGAGGGCAACCGCGTCGTGGAGGCCAACCGCGCCATAAGGGACCGATTGCCAGCCATCGCCCAGGGCCGCGCCCTGGGCGAGGTGTTCGGCGAGGCGAGGGAGACGGACAGACAGCGCCTCGAGGACATCGTGTCCGAAGCGCGCCGCGGCCGCTCCCCCCGAAGCCTCGTTGCCGAGCACTGCTCGCTCTTTGGCGTGGATGGGTACTACCGCATCCTCGCCATTCCCCTGCTGCCCTCCTCGCCTCAAGGCAACCTGCTCCTCGTGCTGGACGACATATCGGAGCTCAAACGGCTCCAGGAGAGGCTTCTTCGAGCGGAGAAGCTGGCCACCACGGGCACCATCGCGGCGGGCATCGCTCACGAGATCGGGACGCCGCTCAGCGTGATCCGCGGCCGCACGGAGCATGTCCTTTCGAAGCTGGACCAGCAGGGTCAGCATGCCGCCGGTCTGAAGATCGTGATCGAGCAGACCGATCGAATAGTGCGGACCATCCGCGAGCTGCTGGACTACTCCCGCACGAGCCCGACGGTCCCAGCGGACGCCGACCTTCGGAACGTGGTCGCGACCTGCCTGGAGCTCCTCCGCTTCGAGCTGCAGCGCAGGCAGATCGGCGTCGAGGTGGATCTGCCACCTGGACTGCCATCCCTCGCGGCCAATCCAGACCAGCTCCAGCAGGTGCTCATCAACCTCCTCATGAACGGGATCGACGCGAGCCCCAAGGGCGAGTCCATCGAGATACGAGCCTTCATAGAGGCACCAATCGTCGGCGAGCCCCCAGGGGACTTTGTCAGGATCGAGGTGCGCGATCACGGCGCGGGCATCGAGCCCGCGGCCTTGCACATGATCTTCGATCCGTTCTACACCACCAAGAAGCGAGGCCAGGGGACCGGCCTCGGCCTCTTCATCGTGGCGCATATCGTGCATAGTCACAACGGCAGCATCGATCTCGAATCCACGCCGGGACAGGGCACGAAGGCCATCCTCAGGTGGCCTGCACTGCTCGAGGTGAACGATGGGAAACCAAAACCGCGCTAGGCTTCTGGTGGTGGATGACCACCGCGAGATGGCCGCGATGCTCGCGGAGCAGTTCCAGGAGCTCGGCTTCTCCGCCGACGTGGCGACCAGCGGCGTCGATGCCCTGCGCCAGGTGGAGCTGCGGCTCCCGGACGCGGTGATAACCGATCTCCGCATGGAGCAGGTAGATGGCCTGGACGTGCTCGACGCGATCCGGCGAATCGACCCCAAGGTCCCGGTGATAGTCATGACCGCCTTCGGCGCGGTGGAGAGCGCCATCGAGGCCATCCGGCGGGGGGCATACCACTACCTTGCCAAGCCCTTCCCATTCGAGGTGTTGCTCCTCTATGTGGAGCGCGCCCTCCAGGAGCGGCAGCTCCGCGAGGAGCACGAGGCCCTGGTCAGGCTCGCCAGGGAGCGCGGAGGGCAGCAGCGGCTCATCGGAGAAAGCGCGCCGATGCAGGCCTTGCTCAGGATGATCGACATGGTGGCGCCGAGCGACGCCCCGGTGCTCATCCTGGGAGAGAGCGGCACTGGCAAAGAGATAGTCGCGCGAACGCTCCACGATCTGAGCCCCAGGCGGGAGCGCCGGTTCGTCCCGGTGAACTGCGCCGCCCTGCCCGAGGCGCTCCTCGAGAGCGAGCTCTTTGGACATGTGCGCGGAGCCTTCACGGGGGCCACGGGCCCGCGCCGCGGGCTCTTCGTGGAGGCGGACGGTGGCACTCTCTTCCTGGACGAGATCGCCGAGATGCCCTCTGGCCTCCAGGCGAAGCTCCTCCGCGTGCTCGAGGACGGCGAGGTGCGGCCCGTCGGGGCTGACGCCTGCCGGCGGGTTGATGTGAGGCTCCTGGCCGCCACTCATAGAAACCTGGAGAGACATGTGTCAGAGGGCACTTTCAGGCAGGACCTCTACTACCGTCTGAACGTCGTTCCGCTCCGCGTCCCACCGCTGCGTGAGCGTCTCGAAGACCTGCCCCTTCTGACCTTGGCCCTGCTCGCCCGCGCGAGGCAAGGCGCGCCTGGCTCGACCTTGGAGCGCCTCTCCCCGGACGCGCTCTTGCTCCTCGAGGGCCACAAGTGGCCAGGCAATGTTCGCGAGCTGGACAATCTCATGCGCCGACTGGCCCTCCTCGTCCGCGACTCGGTGGCTGACCCGGACGACGTCAGACGGTTCGGCGCCCTGGAAACACCCGCGTCGGAAATCTCCAGTCCGGGTGCTCAGGACCCAGTCCCGGATGGTTCGGCCGCTCCCCATGGTTTGCTCTCTCGGGCAGCCACCAGCTCCATGTCCGGGGAAGATGCCATCTCGCGCGCCTTCGAGACACAGCTCGCATCCCATGGAGACCCAGAGAGCCTGCCCCAGCTCCGTGACGTGGAGTGGGCCTACCTGAGCTGGGTGATCGACAGGTGCGAAGGGAACAAGGCCAGGGCCTCCCGGATCCTCGGGATAGACGTCTCCACCATCCACCGCAAGCTCAGGTGCGACCGTTAGGGCGATCGTGCTCCCAGGCACTACCTCAGTCGTGCCGCTGCATGTACTCGATAACACAGGGATGAGGGCCAGCCGGACCCTCGCCCCATGAGGATATGGACCGAGGAGAGCGCTCCCTTGGCGGCGTCAGGCAGACCTGACCGGCTCGATTCTACTTGGTGGGGGTCGCTCCGAAGGGATGCACCACGCCGATGACGCCCGTTGGCTGCTTGTCCACGATCTTCGGCGCGAGCCAGATCATCATGGAGACCTGGCCATGAGAGCGCCAGGGGAAGGAGAGCATGCGTTGCCTTTGGGTCTGGGCAGCCACCGTGCTCCGGAGATCCTCCAGGACCTCCGGGCAGAGCCTCCCGAGCCGCGTGTCCGCGAGAGGCATCCCCGCCACCTGATCCTCCCTGATGTTGACGAAGGCCGTGAAGGCCTTGTTGGCGAGCACCAGGTTGCCCGCGAGGTCGGTCATGAAGAGGGGAAGAGGGCACTCGGCCACCAGCAGCTCGGCGTCCCGCGGCCTCTCCGAAGCCAGCCCGCGGGCCTGGGCCTTGGCGCGTCCCCTCCGCCTGCCGATTCCGAGCATGTCCATGACCGTGCGCAGCTCGTAGAGAACCGCAGCCATGTTCTTCTGCCTCTCCTCGGGCTTCTTGGCCATGGCGCGCATGACCAGGGCCTCCAGGCGATCGTCGGGCGGCTCTCCTGTCCTTGCCGACATGGGCTCGGGAGCCTGGTGGAGCTGCGCCAGCAGCGTCTCCTCCACGGTTCCGTTGAAGGGCAGCGTCCCTGTGAGCATCTCGTAGAGCAGGATCCCCAGGGAGTAGATGTCCATGCTTGGACGGGGCGACTGGCGATTGATGCGCTCGGGCGCCATGTACGCCGGGGTTCCCCCGACCTCGGACATCGACACGCGCCCCGATGCGATCTTCTGCCGGGAGAGGCCAAAGTCCAGCAGCTTGACTATGGTCCTTCGGCGCTGCTCTGCGGGAGGCTCGCAGAGGAAGACGTTCTCCGACTTGATGTCGCAGTGCACCACGTCCCTGCCGTGAATGAACTGCAGCGCCTCGGCGACCTGAAGGGTGATCTCGCAGGCGACGTTCTGGTGGAGCTTCCCCTCGCGGCGGAGCCTCGAGTGGAGGGTCTCCCCCTTGAGGTACTCCATCACGATGAAGGCCCCGAGCCGCTCGTCCACGCCAAAATCGGTCACCAGCACGATGTTGGGATGGTCCAGCGAGCTGGCGAGGCGAGCCTCCTGATAGAACATCTCCTTGACCTTGGCGTCTTCGGACAAGGCAGAGTGAATGATCTTGAGCGCGAAGTCCTTGCCGAGCTCCACGTGCCTCACCCGGAAGATCCTCGCCATCCCCCCCTGTCCGATGCGATCCAAGACCAGGTAGCGGGCCGCGATCAGCTCCTGCCGGGCCTCGGCCAAAGGAGCTACGAGTCCGTCCTTTCTCTTGTGGGCCTCCCCGGCCCCGCCCCCACGCGCATCGCCCAGCATGGCCGCCGGCCTACCCTGCGGCTCCTGCGGGAAGTCCGCGGACCATACAGCGGTTGGGAACTCTATCTCTACCGAGCCATCCGGGGCCCCGGCTCTCCTGCCCGGATTCGTCGGGTTGTAGGAGGCCTCCGAGGAGCCGGGCCGCATGACCCCGAGGGGCACGTCCATCACCTGTGAGACCACTCCCAGGCCGGAGTGGCTCGAGTCGCTCGGGGCGCCGGCCTGGCCGCGAGCGCCACCCGCTATGTTCAATCTCCTCAGAAGCGCGTTGGGGAGGTCCGAAGGGGTCAGCTCGGGCAGCTCGGGAGTTCCGAGCTCTCCCGGGATCCGCAGACCGCTAGGAAAGCCGCTGACGGGCCCGAGTGGCTCCTCCGTCCCGGACGAGGCCTGGGGGAGCCTTGGAGGGAGAGTCAGCTCGGGAGGAGCGAACCGCTCGGGCGGCTCTGGGAGGCTCGGGGGCTCGGGCCAGTCCGTGTAGGGGGAAGCTGCCGCGGCTCGTTCCTGTGCCTTGGGAGATGCGCCCGCTCCTCGCGAAACCGGCTCTGATGGTCCCCCCTCGGGCCGGCCAGACGCACCGCTCTCGTCCTCTCGCCCGAGCGTCCGGGGATCGAACTCGGCAGAGCCGAGAGCCAAGACGAAGCGCTCCTCGGCGTTCGTGACCTCATCGAAGAGCCCGGAGACCTCGAGCCGCTCCAGGCCATCCAGGGAAGGCGGAGGTCCGAGGGGCAGGGGCTCCTGGTCCGCCGCAACGATTCCTATCGGTTGCGAGGGGCCAGAAGCAGATGTCCGTCCACTGGATGAGCCGCGCTTGTCTGGTAGCCGGGGCTTGGACATGACCGTGAAGCACAGTAGCACAGGGAGGAACCGGCCGCACAGTGGCTTTTGGCCCTTCCGAGGCCTCTCGGACCAAGACGCAGCGCTGCAGAGGCTACCGTTTGGGGGCCGCTTGAGGCTCCAGCTCGAACCCGAGCACCGAGACCTTCAGGTTGCCGAGGGTGCCGATCCACTGCACGTCCTCGGGCCCGCCCATGAGGATGTGGGTGGCGTTGGCGGGCAGCTCGTTCCAGGCGGGATCGGCGCTCACCCAGCGCCCGACCCAGACCTCCACCCAGGCGTGGTAGCCGAAGCCGCCGAGATCGGGCACCCAGGTCACGCCACCCAACTCCCTGGCTGGCAGCCCCACGGCCCTGCACAGGGCGACCATCAGACGGGCGTGCTCCGTGCAATCTCCCGCCTTGGCCCTGGAGATGGCCAGGGCAGAGTCGAGGTTGGTGGACAGGCTTTTCTTCAGGTAGCCATAGACGAAGGCGGTGATCTTCCGGGCGGCCGGCAGGGCGTGGCTCTCCCCCGCCACCGCCCTGCGCCCGAGCGCCAGGATCTCCGGGTGCCGCGATTCGATCTGCTCCGTTGCGGCCAGCTCCTTTGGAAAACGCTCCTCGAGCTGAGGCAACAGGGTCGTGGGCAGCCCGCCGAGGGGTTCCCGGGTGATGGTGAGCTCGGCCTCCTTCGGGCCCAGCTTGGTCAGCTTGTGCCTGGAGCTGCCCTCGAGCCCGGGCGGCAGATAACCGGTCAGCCCGAGCCTGAGCTGTCGCACCTTCCCGGGCTCGGCCACGTTCATTGGCGCCCGGATCACGGCCCCCAGCCCGAAATCCCCTGCCGTGGGATCCATGCGCCGGGCTGTGGCCTTCTCCTCCCTGCGGATGCGGATCGTGCCCTGGACCGAGCCGTCCAGCCAGTTGCCCGATGAGTCCATCACGGTCTCGCCGCGCAGCTTCCTGTGCAGCTCCATCACCTCCATCTTGTAGAGACGAGTCTTGACCCCCTGAACCACCCGCTCCGCCTGCCCGAGGAGCTGGGCAGCGCTCTCCCGCTCCTCCACGTCTTCGGGATCCAGCTCGAGGTACCGGTACCTCGCCCCGGGGGTCAGCTTTCCTTCGAGGAGCAGGGTGGTGACCGCCATCTCGCTGTTTCCGAGGGCGGTGCGCAGCTCGGGCAGCACCCTGCGCGTCCCTGGCTTGGAGATCTTCCCGGCCCGATAGGTCTGCTCGGCGGTCCACCCGGAGGCGCCTCGTTGGATGGACAGGGTCTTTCGCTGCTGGGCGCCGTCCTGACGGTACTCGTAGGAGAGGAGCTCGCCCCTTCCCTGGGCGGCAAAGCGCATCGTGGAGGTGATCTCGATCTTCACCTCGGTAGCGTACATCTTGGCCTCCATGACCATGCGGGAGCGACGCTCCACCACCTCTCGCCCCTGCCAGGGCGCCACGGCGCAGCCCATCTCGGCCCAGCCCAGCTTCTTCCCCTGGAGGTACAGGCCGTACCAGTGGGTCCTGCAATGAGCCCTGGCCTGGGCGACCACGCGATCGACAGGAAGATCCACACGGGGCGCCTCGCGGGCCAGCTCGGAGGTGAGCCGCGTCACGCCTGGAGCGTCGGGCAGCTCGAGGACGTTGCCCTGGCCAGCAAGGGCTGGCCTGGGCTCGGGATTCTCGGGCCCGGACGGGGCGTCGCCCGGCCTCGCGATGGGGTCGCCAGGCCCCCTGGGAGCGCCCACCGGCTTCTCCGGGGCGGGAAGGGCCGCCTTCCCTTCAGGCTTCTCCTTGCCAGCGGCGTCTGTCTTGTGCTGGCTACCCCCAGAGGGTTTCCGGGCAGGTCCTTCGCAGGCCGCCTCGCCGAGCAAGGCCAGCCCACCGATGAGCGCGAAGACGAAGGCGCGTGTCATGAAGGGTTCTCCGGTGGCGTTCCGGGGAAGTATATGGCAGCTTCTCCGAGGTTGGATGAAATTCCCGTCTCGCGCCCAGGTTCGAGGAGGTGACGGTAGTGCCCAAGCTAAAGTGCGACCTCTGCGGTGAACGCAAGGGCAAGCGCATCTGCCCAGCACGTGACAAGAAGGGGATCTGCCCTCAGTGCTGCGCAGAGCACAGGGTGAGGACAATCCGCTGCCTCCCATCCTGCCCATTTCTGGGTGGAGAGGGCTCCCTCCTGCTGGCCCAGACCAGCGCCGATGAGTTCGCCCCTCCCCCTGGAGAGGACGTTCGCGCGCTGATCGCGGAGCTCATGAGCTCCTCAAGGAGCGTCAATCTCCTCTCGGACGCCGAGCCCGCTGCCCAGGAGCTGCTCGAGAGGCTGCATGAGCTCGGCGAGGTGCAGGGCGCCGGCGAGGTCATCGAAGCCTCAATCTGGGAGTGGCTGGTCTTCGGAGCCAGGGCTGCGAGCGGCCAGATGCTGCTCGACCGCGTGGCCGCGCGGTTGACCCGCCCTCTCAGCCCCAAAGAGCTGACCGCTCTCGGGGCCGTGCACCGCAGCCACTACCACCTGCTGCGCTCCGAGGGGCCCGCAGGGGAGAACCGCCTCGGCGCCCGGGATCTGCTGAGCGAGGAGCGGATGGAGATCTCGACTCAGGGGCTCTCGGAGCGCTTCCCCTCGGGCCAATGCCTGGCGGCAGCGGTCACCCCCACCTCCGAGGGTCTATCCATCCTCATCGGGGCCATGGGGCTGCCCGAAGGGAGCGAGCAGCGCATGATCGCCCGGATCCGACAGCTCTGCGAGGAGTCCCCCCTCGGAGATCTGGGCCCGCAGGAGTATCTGACCAGGTGCTCCATAGTCATGCCCATCCTCCTCTACGAGCACTTCGCCTCGAGCGCCCCCCAGGGAAGGGACCCCATGGACGAGCCCCCGCCGTTCCTCTAGCTCGAATATGGGCGACCTGGGGACCAACTGCGCCTCGAGATCCCGGGACCAGCAGCGCCTCGAGATCCCCGAACCCGCTCGATCGGACCTTTGCCTTGGCGGACTCGGCCTCGGATGATACTATTTAGCCGAAGCTCACGGGGGACCACCAATGGGCTTTTCGCGTGAAGATCTGTACCGCACCCTGGTCGAGTCGGCGAGCACGGGCATCCTGGTGGCCGAAGAGGGGTCCCGCCGCCTCGTCTTCGCCAACCCCGCCTTCTGCGAGCTCCTGGGCTACTCCTCCGAGGAGCTCCTGACCCTCTCAATTTCGGACCTCCACCCTGCCGAGGCCCTCGAAGATGTCGAGGCCATCTTCGATCCCCTGGCCCGAGACGCAAAGACCCTCCTGCAAGCCGTCCCTTGCCTGCGCAAGGACGGCTCCCTGCTGCATGCCGACATCAACACGGCCTCTGCGTCGATCGGAGGCGCCATGTGCATCCTCGGCTTCTTCAGCGAGGCCACGGTCGGCCGCCAGGCCTCCGAGGGGCCAGGCGAGCAGGAGCGGAAGCTACGGGAGAGCAACCAGCTAATGGAGGCCGTTCTGAACGCCATCCCCGACCTCATCGGCGTCCAGAACCCCGATCACACCATCATCAGGTACAACGAGGCCGGCTACAGGATGCTGGGCATCGGGCCCGATGAGGCAGTCGGCAAGAAGTGCTACGCCCTCATCGGCCGCGACCGCCCCTGCGAGCAGTGCGCCACCCATGAGGCGATCCGCACCGGCGAGGTGTCCAGCATCATCAAGCACGTCCCGGAGATGGGCGTCTGGCTCGACTGCCGCTCGTATCCAGTGAAGGACGAGCGCGGGAAGGTGTTCCGCCTGGTGGAGCACCTGCGCGACATCACGGAGCGCCGCGCCATGGAGGAGCGGCTCCGCAAGTCGGAGAGGCTCCAGGCAATAGGCCAGCTCGCCGGCGGCGTGTCCCACGACTTCAACAACCAGCTCGGAGGAATCCTGGGCCTCGCCGAGCTGCTGCGTGACGAGCTGAAGGACAGGGCCGACCTCCGGCCCTTGACCGAGAGCATCCTCAGCTCGGTGGAGCGGGCGGCGAACCTGACCAGTCAGCTCCTGGCCTTCGCCCGGCGGGGAAAGTACCGCAGCGAGCCTGTTTGCGTGCACGACCTGCTCACCGAGATAAAGACGCTCCTTGGGCGGAGCATGGACAAGCGCATCAGGATAGCGCTGCGCGCGAAGGCCGAGCATAGCGTCGTGCTCGGAGACCCCTCCCAGCTCCAGAGCGCGCTGCTCAACCTCGCCTTGAACGCCAGGGACGCCATGCCCGAGGGGGGCGAGCTGGGCTTCGAGACAGCGGTGGTCTCCCTGGACTCGGACTACTGCGCGAGCCACGCAGACCAGATCAAGCCTGGCGTCTTCCTGATGGTCTGCGTCTCCGACACGGGGCTCGGCATGGATGAGCAGACCAGGAGCCGGATGTTCGAGCCCTTCTTCACGACGAAGTCGAAGGGCCTCGGCATGGGTCTCGCCGCGGTCTACGGCACGGTGAGAAACCACCTGGGCACCATCAACGTCTACAGCGAGCCCGGTCGCGGCACGGCGGTCAAGCTCTACCTCCCGCTGCTCGGGGAGGCCGATGCTGCGGAGCCGCGGGCCGAGCGGGAGCCGGAGCTCGAGCCGAGCAGCGGTGGGCGGATCCTGCTGGTGGACGACGAGCCCCTGATCCTCAACGCGACGACTGCGATGTTGAAGCGGCTCGGCTACAGA
>JAVEWA010000049.1:0-17885 GCA_034004785.1 Polyangia bacterium | reverse complement strand
TCCACGAACGGGGGGTGGACCTCCAGGATGACCGAGCCCTCCCCAGTGCTCTGAGAGGACACCGCGTCAACCCAGAGGAAGTACCGGGCGGGCCCGAGCCGCTGCACCGTGAGATCTCCAGGGCGGCCGCTGCCCCCTGGATCGACGCAGCGGTACTCGGCGTCGTCGCACCAGCTCCCTGCTCCAGCCTCTCCTCCCAGGGCGAGCACGTGATCACCCGTCTGATGGAGGCGGGCCCTGACCGTGGCGGTGGCGTCCAGGGTGAAGGCCATCACGACCTCGGGGCCGTCACCTCCGCAGCTAGCCCTGTTGTCGTGGGTGGCCAGGCGCGTGTCGAAGGAGGCAGACACCATGGCCCCTCGCCCCAGCCGGCCCAGGTCCGCGTTCACCACGCAGTCGGAGCCGAGGCAGCCCGCGGTGCCCGCGCATTCCTCGTCCGCGCAGTCGGCCCGGCCATCGCCGTCGTCGTCCAGGCCGTTGTCACAGTCCTCCGGCGGCAGACACGGTGGTGCCTGCGCGCAGTCGGGATCCGCGCAGTCCACCAGGTTGTCGCCGTCGTCGTCCACGCCATTGTCGCAGTCCTCCACCAGACACCCAGCCTCGCCAGCGCAACCAGGATCGTCACAGTCAACGAGACCGTCGCCGTCGTCGTCGATGCCGTTGTCGCAGATCTCCTCGGTGCCCGCGATGAGGGAGAGACCGAGCTGCACCTGCCCGGTGGAGCCGGGCTCTGCCGCGGCGAGCACAACCCGGTAGCTGCCCGGAGGGAGAGCGGAGCGCTCGATCTGCAGGATGGGCGGCTCCACCGCGCGACAGAGCAGCTCGTCGGTCTCGCAGGTAACGCCGGGCTCCTCCTCCCGGAGGAGCGCAGCCACCAAGCTCCCCGACAGCGCCGCCGCGGAGACGCGCAGGTGGAACCCCACCGCCACCTCGAACCTCATGTGCAAGGCTGGCGGCCCCTCGGCGCAGAGCGGAGCCGGGAGCCCCTGCGCCTCGGCGGTGTCCACCACCAGGTAACGAGACTCCCCCGGAGCAAGGGCGCCGAAGTCGATCTCGGCGTCGCAGCCGCCGCACAGCGGATGCCCCGAGCAGTCCCCGTCCTCGCAGTCGATGAGGCCGTCCCCGTCGTCGTCCGCTCCGTTGTCGCAGCGCTCGCGCACCTGGCAGGAGAAGTGTGTCGCACAGTCGGGATCCGCGCAGTCCACCAGGCCGTCCCCATCGTCGTCGAAGCCGTTGGTGCAGACCTCCGAGCCCTGGCACAACGGGTTCGAGAAGCAGTCCGGGTCCGCACAGTCCGCCGACCCGTCTCCGTCGTCGTCCACGCCGTTGTCGCACAGCTCACGGCTCTCCAGCATGCAGCTCTCGTCGCAGCCGTCCCCGGGCTCGAGGTTGCCATCGTCGCAGAGCTCCCTGCCCTCCACCACGCCGTTGCCGCACACCGGCAGGATCCGCTCCTCGCCGCAGGCGCCTAGAAGCAGGCAAGAGATCAAGATGCTGGGGACAAGCGTGGCGTTTCGCATCGTTCGGTCCGGGAGAGCCAGGGCCCGCAGGGGAGTATGCCAGCGATCTCGCTGGGCGTCCATGCGCCCCCCCAGGCCCGGCTCTGGCGCCTGCCTCTTTGGGCCCCTGCACCCCGCCGCCCGGGCCTAGCGCAGCGCCTGAATAATTCCGAGTGAATAGTCGGGGCTCCGTGCGATAGTCACCCAGGGCTCCACTAGACGCGGCCCCGACCAGGAGATTGCGCCCATGAGACTCTCACCGCTCCTTGCCAGACCCGGCCTCTTTCCCATAGCCCTCCTCTTGGCCATTGCGCCGGGGTGCAAGGGCACCCTCGTGACCGAGCACCGGGTGGAGGTCCGCAAGGCCGACTACGAGGGGGTCACTCTCCTCGAGGTGAGGAACCTCAAGGGGGACATAGAGGTGATCGCCTACAGGCACATCGCCAAGGAGCTGGAGGTGACCGCCACCTACACCGCCCGGGCGGACAAGAAGGAAAAGGCCCGGGCCGACCTCGATGGAATGAAGCTGCGCATCCACCGGGACGGCTCCAAGGCGACAGTGCTCGTCGATCGTCCTGCCTCCAAGGGGGCGAGGGACCACGCGGCCCGGCTTCGGATCCTCGTGCCCGCCGACTCCGCGCTGGACGCCGACACTGGCGAGGGCAACATCAGAGTCTTGGGGCTCGGTGGAGCGATCACCGTACGTTCGGGCCGGGGCAACCTCGAGGTAATGGGGGCCCAGGGCCATGCCCAAATGGAGACGAAGCGGGGAGACTTGAAGCTCACCGGAGATTTCCCTTCCTTCGATGTCTCTACTTCACGCGGCGAGGCCACTGTTCTGATGCACGAGCGGTCCTCCCTCGAATCCCCTAGCTCGATCATGGCCAAGCGGGGAGACGTACACCTGAGCCTCTCCGAGAGCTTCAACGGGCAGCTCAGCCTCCAGACCAAGGAGCTGGTGTTCGTGACCCCGTTCTCCTCGCTGAAGAGAAAGGGCAACACCTGGGCTGGCACCCTCGGCTCGGGAGGCAAGCTCCTCTCGGTGTCCGCCCCGAAGGGCTCGCTGAGGCTGGTTGCCAGGCCCTACATCAAGCTCCAGAGCTCACCCCAGTTCCGGGACGGAGAACGCCGTGGCCAGGGTGGAGGGGGCCCCAAACAGCCGCCGCCCCCGCCGAACGATGACCACGGAGACGACGAGCACCACTGAGAAGGTCCCTCTCCGCCCGGATGTTCCGATAAAAGGGCTCCTTGAACGTGGAGCCTCGATCCCGTACCATTGCTCACCATGTCCACACGCAACGTCATAGTGACCTCGGTGCTGACCTCGCTCCTGACGAGCATCTGCACGTTCTTCGCCCTCCACTACATGACGAGCCGCAAGACCACCCTCAAGGAGGTAATGGTCCCGCAGGTGGTGGGGCTGAAACCGTCCCAGGCCATGGAGGTGCTGGACGGCCGGAAGCTCCGCATGCAGATCATCGAGCGCCGGCCCGACCCGACTGTTCCTGCCGGTCACATCTGCTCGCAGCACCCCTACGCCGACTCCAAGGTGCTCTCCCACAGCGCCGTCAATGTGGTGCTCAGCTCGGGGCCGCCGCGCATAACCGTTCCCCCTTGCACCGCCGCCGCGCTCCAGGAGTACAGCGCCACGCTGAGTGCGCAGAAGCTGAAGCTCGGGGCGGTTACCTACGCCCCACACGATACCCTCGCCGCTGGACAGATCATCGACTGCGAGCCAAAGAGCGGCTCGGTGGTGGAATCCGGGGCGACCGTGGCCCTCACCGTGGCCAAGAAAGCCGATCCCACCAAGGAGATCCCGAAGCTCAAGGGCATGAGCTGTACCAAGGCCAAGAAGGTGATAGAGGAGCAAGGCTTCAAGGTCGGCAAGGTCAACTGGCGGAGCTATGACGCCCCCCCCTTCCTGGTGATGGGGCAGTCTCCCGAGCCCGGCACCAAGGCTCCGCCAGGCACCGAGATCGAGATCAACTGCTCCAAGGACGACTGACATGGCCTCGGCCGCGAGGCCAACCCTGCAATGACCGCCAACTGGGAGCTCCTCGCCCTCGGCCCTGGCCTCGACCCGGCCGAGGCAGGTGTGAAGGCCGCGCGCCTTGGTCGGGCGATTGCGGCGGGGCTGCTGGTGCCACCCGGCTTCGTGATCCCTGCAAGAGCGCAGGAGCTCGTCACCCAGGCCCTCGCCGAGAGAGGGGCTGCCCCGGAAGGATCAGAAGCCCTGCAAAGGGCAATCTCTGGCGCGCTGGCATCCCTCGCACCCCCTCCATACGTGTTGCGGTCCTCGTCGCCGGAGGAGGACGGCGCATCGGTCACCCTCGCCGGCTTGTACCTGACCGAGCTCGGGCTCTCCTCTGCGGATGAGCTCCTCGATGCGGCCCTGCGCTGCTACGAGCGGCTCAGGCATCCCACCCTGGCTACCCTCAGGCAAGCCCTCGGGGTAAGGGGCGAGCCGCCACCGATCGCGCTCCTCGGGCAGGCCCAGGTCCATCCCTTGCTGGCCGGAGTGCTCTTCAGCAGGGATCCCGACGACGGCCCCGCAGCGGAGACCCTGGTGGCTGAGTGGGCGGTTGGATCCACCATCGCGGTCACCTCTGGGCTTGGCTCCAGCCGGGTGCTTCGCTGGAGAAGGAGCGATGAGCAGCCAGAAAAACATCTCTCGGCAGACGACGCCGGTTCTGCTGCATTCAGGGCGGCCGGCCTCGCGGCGCGTCTCGGCGCCCTGGCCGGGGCGGCGGAGACGCTCCTCGGCGCGCCTGCGGACCTCGAGTGGGCGCTCACGACCGATGGACGCCTATTCCTGCTTCAGCTTCGCCCGATAACCGCCTTCTCGCGGAGGCCGATCCTGCCCGCCCGCATCGCAAACGCACCTGCCTGGCGCCATGACAAGGAGCACAACCCCGGGCCTCTCTCGCCGATGCACGCCTCCCTGGTGGAGCTGCTGGATGCCCGCCTAGAGCTGCCTTTCCGCATGCGAGTGGAGAAGGGCCTGCTCTTCACGGCGCCGAGACGAGGCGAGAGAACGAGTCAGGAGCAGGCCGGGCCACCGATCGAGGACCTCCCGCGGTGGTGGTTCGAACAGGGCGCTCCCTCCTTGGAATCAGCCCTTGGCCCCCTGGAGGCGAGCGCCCAAGGTGGGGGTTCGCTGCCATCCCTCCTGCCTTTCTTCGAGCGCTTCTACGAGATCTATGCCGGCCAGATCGGGCCCATCCTCGTTCGCGCCAAGCAGGGCCTCGTGAAGCAGTACCTGGATACCGTGGCGTCCTGCCCCGCCAACCCCGGAGAGCTGGACAGGATTCTGGCGGGAGTGCAGCCGCCTCTCGGCGCCTGGCTCGGGAGGCTCGCCGAGCTCGTGCGCGCCAATCCAAACCTCTCACCCTGGCTGAGGCAAGGAAAGCAGCCGCCCATGGATCAGCCCGGGGCTAGGGATTTCGAAGACCTGATGGCACTGGCCATGCAAGCCGTGGGGCCGCTACCGGATCGCTGGGACCTGGCCAGCCCAACCATAGCAGAACGGCCCGAGATCCTGAGAGCCGGGGCCGCAAGGCTGGCATCGCTCCCGAGAGGGCAGCTCCACAGGTCTCCCCCGCACAGCCCACTTGGAGCCCTGCTGCAGATCGAAGAGGAGGACGATCTGGCATTTGCCCGTGCAATCGGCGCGTTGCGACGTGCTGCCCTATCTGACGGTGAACGCCTGTGCGCCCAAGGACGGCTGGATCGTGCCGAGGGTGTTTTCCTGCTGACGATTGCGGAGCTGACCGGCGCCCTGGAGAGCCCTGGCCATGGGCCCTGTCCGAGAAGGGCCGGAGCAGCTCCCTGTGACAGAGAGCAGGCCACCCGGTCAGGCGGGCCCTTCGGAGTGCTCTTTGGCGCCGGAGCTGGCTCGGGGGTGGTCGAGGGGCGAGTAGTCCAGCTCGAAAACAGTTGTATTTACAGCGAACCCGAAGAGCCCGAGAAATGCGCGCAGCCCAGGATCCTGGTGTGTGAAGCCCTCATTCCAACCACGGCCGCATGGATTGTCACAGCAGGCGTCGCGGCAGTGGTCACGGACCAGGGCGGGCCGCTCTCGCACGGAGCAATCCTGGCCCGGGAGCTGGGGATCCCAGCGGTGCTCGGAACCGTGGAGGCCACCTCGAGGCTGCAGGCAGGCACCTGCGTCCGGGTGGACGCCGACCTCGGTCTGGTCTGCTGGCCTTGCAGGACCTGACGACTAGCTCTCGCTGGCGTCAGACGGGGGAGCGGCGGGGTCGCGCTGCGCGAAGCCGTCCACGCGCTCGCGCAGATCCTTGCCTACCTTGAAGAAAGGCAAGCGCTTCGGTTTGACGCTCACCGGATCCCCGGTTCTGGGGTTCCTGCCTTCATAGGATTTGTAGCTGCGCACGGTGAAGCTTCCGAAGCCACGGATCTCGATGCCCTCGCTCTTCTTGAGGGCATCCACCATGGAGTCGAAGACACAGTTCACTACGAGCTCTGCCTTCCCCTTGGGAAGCTTCAACTTGGCGGCTACTGCTTCTATCAACTCGGACTTCGTCATGTGGATCTGCTCCGGAAGTGAAGCTCAAGTGGGGATGTTATCCCAGGAAAACCGCCCAATCAAACAAAAAACAGGCCCCCCTCCACTGAGAAAAAAAACCGTGCCAGCTCACCGAAAAACTCTCCTTGCTCCTTGACTCGGCCGGCGGGCGAGCCCTTTGGCGCCTCAACCCCTCGCCAC
The DNA here is from genome assembly GCA_034004785.1 of Polyangia bacterium. Classification (GTDB taxonomy): domain Bacteria; phylum Myxococcota_A; class Polyangia; order HGW-17; family JAJRWW01; genus JAVEWA01. The sequence goes on along the minus strand of JAVEWA010000049.1, from coordinate 11,660 downwards.
GAGGGAGCTTGACTGCCCCGCCTGGGCTGTGCACCCTTCCTACCTGACGTAACAACAGGAGGTCTCCCATGATGGAAGCCAGGGTCGCGAGAGTCTCGGAGGTGATTAGCGCCTCCACCACCGGCTTCGAGGACGCCATCAAGCTCGGGTTCGAGCGAGCCAAACGAACGCTCAGGGGCATCACGGGCCTCCGCGTCCTCGAGCAGTCCGTCGCCGTAAAAGATGGAGAAATCCAAGAGTATCGGGTCCGGCTCGAGGTCATCTTCCTTCTGGACGAGTAGCCCCCACAAGGGGCCCGCCCTGGGCCCGACCCCCACCCTGGCTACTCCAGACGGTAGTTGGGCGCCTCCTTGGTGATGATCACGTCGTGCACATGGCTCTCCCTGAGCCCCTGGGCGGTGATCCGGAGAAGCCTCGCTTTTTCGTGAAGTTCCTCGATGGTCCTCGACCCTGTGTAGCCCATGCCGCTCTTGATGCCGCCCACGAGCTGATAGACCGATCGTGAGAGGCTGCCCTTGTATGGCACGCGGCCCTCGATCCCCTCGGGAACCAGCTTGCTCTCCTCCTGCCCTCCCTGGAAGTAGCGGTCGGCGCTCCCAGCCCGCATGGCGCCGATAGAGCCCATCCCGCGGTATACTTTATACGATCGGCCCTGGTAGAGGATGATCTCCCCTGGCGCCTCGTCGGTGCCCGCAAAGAGGCTCCCAATCATCACCGTGTGTGCGCCTCCCACGAGGGCCTTCACCAGATCGCCGGAGTACTTGATCCCGCCGTCGGCCACGAGAGGCACTCCAGTCCTGCGGGACACCTCGGCACACTCGAGCACCGCGGTCATCTGGGGAACACCCACTCCCGAGACTATCCGTGTCGTGCAGATGGAGCCCGGCCCGATGCCAACCTTCACGGCGCTGGCCCCGGCCTCCACCAGGGCGGCGAAGCCCTCCTTGGTGCCCACGTTCCCTGCGATGATCTGGGCCTCTGGGTAGGCAGACCGGAGCCTGCGCAGCACCTCGATTACCTTGCGGGAATGGCCGTGAGCCGTGTCCAGGCAGAGGACGTCCACCCCGACCGCCACGAGCCGCTCGGCCCGCTCGTCGGTATCGGGTCCGGTGCCCAGGGCCGCCCCCACCCGCAGGCGTCCCATGGAGTCCTTGACCGCCAGCGGGTTTCGCTCCGCGGCCTGGATGTCCCTAATGGTGATCAGCCCCTTGAGCCGGCCGGCGTCGTCCACAACCAGCAGCTTCTCGATGCGATTCCTGTGCAGGAGCTCCTTGCAGGTCTCGGGGTCCACACCCTCCTTCACCGTGATGAGCTCGGTGGTCATGACGTCGCGGACCCTGGCCTCGAGGTTCCTTTCGAAGCGCAGGTCCCGGTTGGTCAGGATCCCTACCAGGCGATCCTCCTTCACGACGGGAAGCCCGGAGAAGGCGTGGCGGGACATGAGCTCGAGAGCCTCCCTGACGGTCTGATCCGGATGGATGGTCACCGGATCCACCACGATGCCGCTCTGCACCTTCTTGACCTTGAGCACCTCTCGGGCCTGCGCTTCTGGCGCCAGGTTGCGATGGACGATCCCGATGCCCCCTTCCCGCGCAAGCGAGATCGCGGTGTCTGCCTCGGTGACGGTGTCCATGGCCGCCGACAGGAGCGGAATGTTTAGCCTGATCTCGGCGGTGAGGCGCGTGGACACGTCACACTCCGAGGGCAAGACCTCGCTGTAGCCCGGGGCCACCAGCACGTCGTCGAAGCTCAGGCTGCTCGGCATGTCCTTGGACGAATCCATGGGGTCGGGGCTCCTTTCCAGTCGGGACGGGGCTCGAATCCGAGGCATCATAGTTGAGGCCCCAATGGGTGTAAAGCCACGCCTCGAAAGCAGTTGGAGCGCGATCTCTCCCGCGCCCCGACGACCGCCCCGCCAAAGGGCCAGGTGGCGAGACACCCCACTGGCGCAGTGCGTCAAGGTGGGCTAGCATGGCCGGCATGGCCGCCCTCGAGCCAATTGCGTGGGTCCTCGGCGCCTATCTGGCCGGAACAGCGCTCTTCCTGCTGGCTGTCCATGTTTGGCTCGCCGTGGATCACCGGCGGTCGCTCCAGGCCAGGCCGATGAAGGCCTTCCTTTCAGAGCTCGGCTGGGCCACGGCGACCGAGTGGACCGTCCCCCTAGTCTTCTTCCTGTGGCCATGGTGGTGGAGACGGCCCCGAGGCTCGGTCGCTGGCGGGACCAACGATCACGGCGCTCTGGGGCCCGACCAAACCCCGGCGCCAGGATCTTCTCTCGAGAAGGAGAGCGCCAGGGCGCCCCTCCCGGTTGTGATGGTCCACGGCTGGGGCCAGAACAGGGCCGACTTCTGGGGGCTGGCCTGGCGCCTGCGGCGGCGGAGCAGGCATCCGCTCCATGCGTTCGACTACTGGTTCTTCGGCCGGGTGGAGAAGAGCGCGCGGCGGCTCGAAAGGATCGTGGACCGGGTCATCTCCTCATCTGGCAGCGATCGAGTCCATCTCATCTGCCACTCCCTGGGCGGGCTAGTGGCGCGCTTCTTCGTGGAGCAGGCAGGAGGCGCCCCAAAGGTAGCGAGCGTCACCTTCATCGGCTCTCCCCTCTCGGGCACGCACCGGGCCTCCACCGGCATCGGCCCCGCGGCAAGGCAGATGACCCCTGGCAGCCAGTTTCTGAAGGCGCTCGGCCCACCGGCTCCTCCCGCCGGGGTGAGGTATCACAGCGTCTGGAGCCACTCGGACGCCCTCGTGGTTCCCCCGGGCTCGGCCGAGCTGCTGGGACGCGGCAAGGAGCTCGTCCTCACCGACGCGGGCCACCTGGGGATCCTCTACCGCGAGGAGGTGGCGAGCCAGGTCCAGACCTGGCTCGCCGAGGCCGAGAAGGGGAGCCCACTGTGAGAGAGATCACACTGGGGCCATCCACGCCCCCGCGGGGTGAATGAGTCGCTTGCCTGCGGGCAGCGCCCTGTGCGTAGCTATCCAATCGGCGTGGGTGTGCGGACGCCGCCCGGCCCGCGAGCGGCCCATTGACGGGCGGCCCGCCCGAGGAGAGCAATGAGCGTTCCGAGAAAGCACAGGGGCTCCATCCCCTCGGGCCGGCTCCAGGCAGCGCCAGAGCCAGGGTGTGCGGCGCCAGACACCCCAGGCGCCCTTGACCAAGGTCCGCAGGGGAGCCCCATGGTGCCAACCGAGGCCGAGCTCGAGGCCCCTCCCAGCCTGGCGGAGCGGCTCTCCTGCATGGCGCGCTTCGGCGCCGTGGTGGCGGCGGCGGTCCCCACCACCACCGTGCCTCCCATGGCGCTGACCGCCCTCTTCTACCGCCGCTTCAAGGACGAGGAGCGCTTCCACCGCTGGCACAAGATGTCGGCCTGGGCCTCATTCTGTACCCGGCACGTAATGCAGGCCGACGTCAGGGTAATCGGCGGCGAACGCATCCCACCCGAGCGGCGCGGCCTCCTCTGTGTCTCCAACCACCAAAGCTACGTGGACATCCCGGTGATCATGGGCGCCCTGCCCTTCCGGGCCTTCCTGTCCAAGAGCCTGGTGGCCTATATACCGGTGATCGGTCAGATCGCCTGGCTCGGAGGCACCATCTACTTCGACAGGCACAGGCCGGAGGGGCGAAAGAAGGCCCAGGACGACCTCTTGCGCATGTGCTCGGACTCGACGCCAGTGGTGCTCTTCCCAGAGGGCACCCGGTCGCGGGACGGCCGCCTCAGGGAGAAGGTCCACCTGGGCGCCATCCGCGCCGCCTGGGAGAAGGGCTTGAGGATCTGCCCCTTCGCCCTTCACGGCTCGAGGTACGTGTTCCCGCCGACCATGGACCGCATGTACCCGCACCAGCGAGTCGCCATTGTCGTGGGCGAGCCCCTCGTCCCGAGAGACTTCCCCGACGGCGACACCTACGCCCTTGCGGCCTGGGGCGAGGTGAGCCGCCGCTTCGAAGAGGCCCGGGAGCTGCGGCGCTCCCCTGCCTGGGAGAGCCTCCCCAGGCCCTGAGCCCCAGCCCTCCTTCCCTCTTGCGGAGCCTTACTCGGCGACGCAGGTGGCGTCTGTGCCGAGGATCGAGCAGATCTGCGTGGAGTCGGAGCAGTCCTGGGCCTCGACCCACCTGAGGCAGCCGTCGCTGTTGGGCGCGCAGCCCTGCACCGCAGTGTCGAGGCAGCGGGTCTGCCCGGTGCTGCACTGGTCAGTGCAGATGACTCCGCACATGGGCCCAGTGCCTGGATCCAGACAGACGCGCTGCGAGGCGGCGCAGTCCTCCACCAGAGCCCAGCCGAGGCAGCCTCCCTCCATGAGAACGCAGCGCTGGATGGCCGATCCTCCGCAGCGCAAAGCGTTCAAGGCTGGGCATGGATCCACGCAGCCGCCCTCGTCCTTCTTCCCAGGGCAGCCACCAAGGAGCAAGACGAGCGCCGCCACGGGCATCGCCGCAGCCAGGATTCTCGGTGAGCCGCTAGTCATGGTTTCGCCCTTGCGTAGGGTGGCCAGGAAAACGGACGGTCCCGCAAGCAGGGCGGGCGGAGCGTCAGCGCCATCCGCTAGGGAGGATCGAGATATCCAGGGGTGTACCAGGCGTAGTGGCCCGCGAGGTCGATCATGTCCTGCATCATGATCAGCATGGCCTCGATCCGGTCGAGGTCCCGGTAGGCCAGGATGGGATACAGGTACAGGCTGTCCCTGCCCTCGGGGTCGCAGTAGGAGGGAGTGCTCGTGTTGCCGTAGCTGGCCATGACCCCGGCGCAGTCCCGGCCGTGGGTGCCCGGGAGGCCGAGGGTGGGAGTGCCGCCCTCGTTGCAGGTCTGCACCATCTTGATCCGGTTGGCGATATCGCGGCCCCTTGAAACCAGGTCGAAGCTCACCGAGAGGCCGTCGCTGCTCTCGGCCGCCTGGTAGGTCTTGGTGCCAGTGGAGTTGGTGAACTCCGCGGTCTCGACGCCCGGGGGCACGTCGAAGCGATGGTTGCCGCCCAGCACCTGGCTATCCATGTAGTCGGACAGGTTGTTGTAGTACCAGGGGTGTTGCGAGCCTGATATGCCGAAGAAAATTGGGTAGATGGCGAATAGATCATCCATGCCGGGCTGCACCGGGTGGTAGCCCTCGGGGCAGCGGGACTCGCCCGAGAAGATGTTCCGCTCGATGAGCTGGCCGAACGCCGCGCCCTCCAGCAGATCGAAGGGCATGGCGAGGAGGTTGCCCTGGGCGTTCATGCACCAGGGGTTCTGGTCGTGCTTGAAGCCGTTGCCGATGAAGCCGCGGGTAATCTTCCAGAGCTGCATGCCGTTGCCGGTCCAGAGGTCGTTCCAGAAGGAGGTGCCGTTGGCCTTCTCGTGCCAGAGGTACTCGTTGAACACCGCCGGGATGGAGAGCATCTCGTAGGCGATGATCTTGTCGATCTCCACGCCCATCCTGATGAGCTTGTCGTAGTAGATCGTCTGGTCGTACTGGCTGTCCCACTTGTCGTTCCAGCCCCAGCCCGGCCCGGCGTCTATGCTGGCCGTGATGGAATCGGCCGTGGTGTACTGCGGCTTGGTGGACTCCCAGAAGCGGTTCCCCTTGGTGTCGTACACCAGCTCGTGGAGCCCGTAGTCGGGCCTCTGGAGCACGTCGTGGAGCAGGTAGTAGTAGAAGAGCAGGGATGCCCTGAGGAGATCCTCGCCGCCGGTCCGCATGTAGCCCGGAACCATCTCGCGGGTTTCCGGGCCATTGGCCATGGTCTCGAGGCCATCCCAGAGGGAGTCCCAGAACTCCTCGTACCAGATGTTGTGAACCGTGATCTGGGCGAAGGCCTTGGCGTACATGAGGTAGGTGAAGAGCCAGCGGTAGATGTAGTAGGAGGTGTAGTCTCCGAAGAGGATCCGGTCCCGCTTGAAGTTCGAGAAGAAGTAGCTCTTGTAGGAGTCCTGGATGAAGTTACGCATGATCTCCACGGCGGTGGTGCCCCGGTCGTGGCGCATGCAGAAGAAGTCGTCCCATACCCGCTCGTCCGAGCAGTTCATATAGTAGCGCACCACACGGCCCGATGCGCTCTCGGCGGCGTAGTCGTAGAGGTCGTCCTTCACGAAGTCTCCGGGCTCGTAGTCCACCACCTGCCAGACGCCCGAGTCGCGCACCTCGATCTTCTGTCCGTAGGCGAACAGGATGGCGGCGCGATCGTAGCTGCCCACCTTGGGGAACCAGCCGTCGAAGTAGCGGGTGTAGTCCATCACCGAGGTGCCGCCGTAGCGGTCCTGGGCGGTGGGGATGGCGTTCACGCTCTCGATGTACTGCTTGTAGGCGCTGGCGTCCCCGGACTCGATGGCGGGTCCTAGCTCGGCCCTGAGCCGCTCCACCTCCTGCCACCAGAGGTTGTACTCGATGTGGAATTGGTTGTCGGCGTTGACCTTGTCCGCCGAGGCCTTGAAGTTGTGGCGAAGCCCCAGGGTGTGCCCCATCTCGTGGACGACGGTGGTGTAGAGCATCCAGTGGCGCAGCTCCCGGTACACCTCCTCCCTCGACCGGTCCTTCATGTCCTCCACGAAGGCAATGATGGAGTTGTCGAAGTGGTCCACCTCGAGGATGCAGTGCTTGCTCCGCTTGGTGTAGAAGTCCTTCATCTTCTGAAGGTTCTGAGCGGTCAGGCGATTTGCCACCGAGAAGTCCCCCATCACCTCGTCCACCGAGCGGGCCCCCGGGAAGGTCGAGCCGAAGGTGGCGCTCGGCACCATCTGGCGCTCGTAGCCGGTGCCCGCGTGGATGGTCATCTTGCCGAGGTCCAGGGCGCGCTGGTCCTTGGCGTGCTCGTCGAACATGAGGCGGGCCATGGGGCGCCGCGCCTCAAGCTCCTGCCTGTCGAGGCGCTCGCTCGGCTTGTTCACCCTGCCCTTGGGCCAGTAGGCCGTGGCGAGAGCCGGTGTGATGAAGTGCATGTCCGCCTTGCGGCGGCGCCCCTTGGCCACGATGGTCTCGGCGCCGCCCGTGCAGGCCTGGGCGTCCTCGTCCCAGTAGTGGCCCGCCTGGATGTCCTCCAGGGTGCAGTTGCCCGCCACTACGTCGTAGTAGTCCATGGCCTTGGCCAGGGAGACGTCTAGCCAGGTCCCGTAGAAGTTGGCCACGCCGTTGATGATCTCGCCAGTGTCGGGATCCGGTGTGGATGGGCCGTAGCCGAGCAGGCCGTAGGAGAGGGGCTTGGTGACGTAGTTAACGAAGTTGTATCGGATGTCGCCGATCTCGTACTTGTAGCGAGGCTTACCCTCCGAGTCGAGCACCGGATCGCCGTTCCGATCCAAGAGCGGCTCGTTCGGCCTGAGCTCCACCACTCGATCCGTACGCCCCGTAGCCTCCTGGAACACCTCGTTCCAGGCGTTCACCGCGTCGCCTACCCAGGTGACGAGATCGGGATCCTCCTCGGCGGTGGGAGTGGTCGGGGACATGTAGAACACGATCTTCTTGCAGCTCTCGGCCCCGGTATCCGGATCCGTGTAGCAACCCACGTCGAAGCGGTTCGCGAGGTACTGCTTCTGGGACTCGAGCGGGCCGCGGTCCGGATCGAAGGTCTCGAACTCGGTCCTGAAGTAGCCGAAGCGGCGGAAGAACTCGTCCCGGTAGGTGAGAGGCTCGTAGGTCCGCTCGGGGGCCCCGTCGGGGTCCTTCTTCATCATGGAGATGCGCAGGCGCACCCTGACCGGCTCCATGGCGCCGTAGAACACCTCCCACCAGCGCCTGATGGATGCGTGGAACTGCTCCTGCACGTCGATGTTCAGCGCGTAGATGTCCGGATCCTTGCCGGGCCGCCACTTCTTGGTGTTGACCCGCTCGTCGTTCACGTCGAAAAACTCCACGTTCCTCCAGGAGGACACCGGCTCCCTGATGATGCCGCCGGCGCTCTCGTCGAGCGCCAGGGGCTGCCACCAATCCGTGGCCAGGTTCTTGGACCAGTCCACGATGATGTACTCGCGCTCGTTCCAGGGCCGGTCGGTGTTCTCGACGATGACGTTGAGGTCCTCCCGCGTGGTGTTGTTCTCGAGGTACTTGATGTCGAAGTGCCGCTCGATCCGGAAGGAGAGGGCTAGAGACTCCTTGCCGATGGTGTTCTCCACGAGGTTCCCGGACGGGTCCCGGTACTTCTGGGGCATCAGGTAGCCGTGCAGGTAGTCCTGGGTTATCTCCCACCGGATCTTGGCCCCGCCTCCGTCCATGTTCCAGGACTGCTCCCCGATGAAGGTGTACTGGTTGTGCCAGTCCGTGTCGATCACGGTGACCTTGTAGTACCACTCGCCCTCGAACACGGACTTGTGGATGGACTCGTCCTGGGTCTTGTCCAGCGGCTTGGGCTCCGTTACGCATGACCAGCTCGTCATGCCCCAGAGGGCGACGGCGCCGAGAACCGCCAAGGGTCGGAGCTTCATGGTTTGACCTTGCACTCGCATCCTGTCCTCCAAGTTCATGCAGCCGCCAGGGCCCGGTGTGCCATACCCCGGGCGAGGAGGCGTCTCAGTAGATAACCATCAGGTCCAGATAGACCTGTCCGTACTTCGGATCGAAGGGGTTCCAGCTCACCTTCTTGCCCAGGTTCTGGTGCACCGGCGCGAGGATCGAATACCCTGCCGCGAGGTAGAACCACTTCCAGGCGTTCCAGGTGACGTCGAAGATCGCGCTGAAGGCGTGATCCCAGAGATCGTTCTTCCGCTCCACGTCCGCCACGAAGGAGCTCCCCACGCCGTCGTAGGTGGAGCTGGGCTGGTAGTCCATCATCTGCATCCAGGTCCACATGAAGCTGAAGGAGAGCTTCGAGGTGGGGTTGTAGGACACGATGACCCGCTCGGCGAAGGTGGCCTGGGCGTTGTTGGCCACCTGGTCCTCGGTCAGGTAGGTATGCTCGCTCACCTTGGCCGCGGCGTTCACCGTGGTCCACTTGGCGAAGTGGTAGTAGGCCATGAGCTCCACCCCGAAGTAGAGCTTCCAGACCGTCCGGTTCAGCTTCAGAAGAGCCCTGGCGTAGCCCCTGCTCTCCTTCCAGCGGGAGTCCACCGACAGGGGCAGGTAGTACCGGAGGTTGCCAGACAGGGAGATCTTGGAGCGCTTCTCGGTGTAGAGCTTCAGCGCCGAGAGCTGGACGGACCAATCCATCATGTCCCAGGGGTTGGGGTCCCGGTCGAGGTAGTAGCCCGTGAAGCCCATGTTGAGCTGGAGCCTGTAGATCTGCTTGTACTTTAGCTGGGGAGCTGCGTAGAGCAGCGTGGACACGGTGGGCCGGTCGGCGTTGATGCCGGTGGCCGTCTCCACGATGCCGAGCATGCCGAAGCCGAAGTCCTTCCTCCAGTCCTCCCGCTTCTTCTTCAGCTCGGCCGCGCGAGCCTGGGCCTTCTTGAGCTCGAGGTCCTCCAGGGACTGGGCAAGCGAGCCCCTAGGCGCCGCGGTGCACAGCACCGCCAGGCTCCCCAGCGCCACCAATAAGCGTCTCATGATGGTCATCCCGATCGGCTCTCTCCAGGTTTGGATGGCTCGGCCAGCGCGCCCGGCCGAGCCATCGCCACTCTATTATCCGTGCGAAGGAAAAAAAGCAACCATCCTGAAAAAAGGCCTCCAGGCGCCCTCCGTCCGCGCTTGACCTCAGCTTCCTCTTGCAAATCCCCGCGCTTCGTGTTTCCTTGCCTGCTGAAATCACTCGAGCGGCACCCGCCGCCGATGGAGCCGATCAGGAAGATAGAGGAGCCGGGGATGCTCCTCGTGACGCGACAATGTCAACAGGAGGACGGTTTATGAGACGGACTATTTCATGCTTTGGCCTCTGCGCAGCGCTCCTATTGCCGATGAGCGCCTGCAGCGACGACGACAGCGCCGAGTGCGGCAACGGCAAGGTCGAGGGCACCGAGTCCTGCGACGGCAGCGACCTCGGGGGCGCGACCTGCGCCAGCCTCGGCCTGACTGGCGGCGAGCTCACCTGCACGCTGCTCTGCACCCACAATACCTCCGGGTGCCAGGGCGTGGTCAACTGCGGCAACGGCCAGCTCGACTCGGGCGAGCAGTGCGAGGGCACGAACCTCAACGGCCGCACCTGCTCGAGCCTGGGCCTCGGCGGAGGCACCCTGGCCTGCAGCTCGACGACCTGCCAGTTCGACACCACGGGCTGCGAAGGCGGGGTTTGCGGCAACGGTGCCATCGAGGGCGACGAGCAGTGCGACACCTTCGAGCTGGGCGGCGCCACCTGCGAGAGCCAGGGCTTCGCCGGCGGGACCATCTCCTGCCGGACCGACTGCACCTTCAACACCACGGCCTGCTACAACGAGGCCACCATGCCAGTCGGCGACCCCTGCCTCGACAACGCCGAATGCACCGGCGGGCTGTGCCTCCTCGAGGCGGGGCCAGGACACTGGGGCCCGGCGGGGGGCTACTGCTACGAGAACTGCGACGAGAACGGCGGCTGCCCCGGCTCGGGCCAGGACGGGGTCTGCGTCGTCTTCACCGGCGGGGCCGAGTTCTGCATGCTCGCCTGCGATCCCACCGCGAGCCCGAGCGAGTGCCGCCCGGGCTACGAGTGCCAGGACCTCGGCGAGGGGGTCGGCGTCTGCTTCTGGGGCCACTGCACCGACGACTCCCAGTGCACCGTCACCGGGGACTGCGAGACCGACGAGCTGGCCGAGAACTACGGCTGGTGCGTCTCCCCCGAGGAGGACTGCTCCAACGGCGTGGACGACGACTTCGACGGCCGGGCCGACTGCGCCGACACCGAGTGCATCGGCACCGACAACTGCCCCATGGGCGAGATCTGTGGCAACAACAGCGACGACGACGCCGACGGAGCCATGGACTGCGCCGACGCCGAGTGCGCCAACCTGGGCATCTGCTCGGGAGAGGTCTGCGAGCCCCCGACCGGCGCGGTGCTCACCTGCGGCGCCACCCTCACGGGGCAGTCCAACGACGCGCAGGGCTCTACCGACCAGATCGAGGGCTCGGACTGCGTGTCTCCAGACAGCGGCGATCCGGGCGGCTTCATCAACGAGTGGGGCCCCGAGTACGCCTACACCCTCACGGTCACCGAGCCCCGCCTGGTCACCGTCACGGTCAGCAACTTCACGGGCGACCTCGACGTGTACATCATCAAGGAGATCCTCGGCGAGTGTGACGCCTACCGGGGCTGCTTCGCCTGGGGCGGCAACGGCGCCGGCGTGGACGAGGTGATCACCTTCGCCGCCTACCCCGGCATGAACTACTACGTGGTGGTGGACGGCTTCCAGGGCAACATCTCCACCTTCGACATTGCCATGACCTGCGCCACCACGGGCCACGAGATCTGCAACAACTCGAGTGACGACGACAACGACGGGCTCGTGGACTGCAACGATCCCGAGTGCTGGGGCGTGAGCACGTGCAACACCGAGACCAACTGCGGCAACGGCCAGGACGACGACCTGGACGGCGCGGTGGACTGCTATGACTCGGACTGCGCAGGCGTCACCGACTGCCAGCCCGGCAAGGGCTACTGGGAGATGTGGGAGCGGGGCGGCTCGAATCAGTTCGACCTGACCGGCTGGCACTTCCTCTTCACGGCGGACCCCGGCAACGCCCAGGGCTACACCTACGACGCGAGCCAGGTCGCGGGCTGGATCGACACCCCCGGGGCGGGCAGCACCACCCAGAACCTCGCCATCGCCGACGAGGCCAACACGAGATCGGAAGAGCGT
>JAVEWA010000670.1:0-3759 GCA_034004785.1 Polyangia bacterium | reverse complement strand
CACCTGGGCCTTGAAGACCCGCCCGTCGGCGAGCTTCACCGTGATGTCCGTCGCCTGGGACACGACGTGCTCGTTGGTGACGGTGTAGCCCTGCTGGTTCACGATCACCCCGGAGCCCAGGGAGGTGGCGTTGCCTTCGCCGCCGCCGAAGGGGTTGGGGTTGTTGTAGAAGGGGTTCTGGGGGGCGCTCTTGGTGGTGTTGATCGCAACCACGGCCTTGCCCCCCCTCTGGATGGCCCGAACGGTAGCGGTGCGCCGGAGCTCCCGCTTCTGCTCCATGGAGAGCCGGCTGAGATCGCCCCTCACCTGAGCGGATGCGGGCGCCACCACCAAGCCGGGGACCAGGCCAAAGGCCGTGCCGGAGACCAACAAGATGGTCACCAGGCAATACCAGCTTCTTCTTGCCGCCATGCCTTCCTCCCTGAGCCCTGCTTTCACCACAATCGACCTCGCGCCCGCTCGCCACCCCAGGGGCTCCGACATCGTCCGAACCTAACACGGCCCAACCCCCGGCGCACCCCCGCGGCACTCCGCGGGCTGCCCCGGTCGATGGGCGCCTCCCAACCCAGACATTATCCATACCATGGGACGAGAGGGCAGCAGGTGATACGGGGATGGACGCCTTTCCTTCGCCGGACGGCACAGCCCGGCAGCGGTCGCCGGCCCGAGAGGGGGGTCAGGTGGCGCCCTGGACGGGCGTACAAGCCTCCGAGCTTGGTGATTCTCGCCATCCAATCTCATCGTTGCCACGGCCAGAGACCTGGGCTATGGTGCTTCACCTGAAGCAATCACGAGGAGTTCCGGGCCTCGGGGCCCGGAACCCGCGCCTGCCGGCGCCCCCCTGATAGGAAGAGGGCCGCTCAGTGCGCTGCCTAGAGAGGATCTCCGAATGCGCAAGAATTACACCTTCCCAGTTGTCATCGCTGCTCTATTGACCTGCTCGGTGCTCGGCCCGCGACCGGCCTCTGGGCGGTACCAGGCCCCGGCAGCGGCGCGCCCCGCGGCCGCCGAGGGGACCTGCGACGCCGCCTCGGTCCGCAAGATCAAGGCGCTCAACATCGACGCCATGGACGAGACCGACAGGTGGGAGCTCGAGAAGGCCCGGCAGAAGCTGGAGGACGCCAAGCTGGTGGCCCAGAACCGCGGCTGCGACAAGCACCCGGAGCTGGCCGTTTCCTACGTGCTCCTAGGCGTGCTGGAGGAGCGTGAGCGCAAGCCCGAGGAGATGAGCGCGGCCTTTACCAAGGCGCTCAAGATCGATCCGAAGGTGGAGCTGCCAGCGCGAGTGCAGACAGCCAAGATCATGAGGCTCTTCGCCGCGGTGAAGGCCTCGGTTGCGGCCTCCAGGCCAGAGGAGCCCGCGCGCCCCGGCGACCCTCGGCCCTCTGGCCCCCCGACCGGCTTCGAGCATCTCCCCCTCGTGAAGTGGGAGGAGGGCGCCACCATGACGGTGAAAGCCAGGGCCGCCGACGACCTGGCCCTTTCCAAGATCAGCATCTTCTTCAAGTCCGACTCAGGGGCCACGGGCCGCCGCAGGGAGCTCGCCAAGGGAGGCGGAGACAAGTGGACCTGGTCGGTCTCCATCCCTGGCACCGAGGTGCGCGGCAAGCAGTTCAGCTACTTCCTGGTGGCCTACACCGCCGGAGACAAGGAAGCCGCGGCCTCGGGCAACTCGGCCAACATGCACATGGTGCAGCTCACTAGCGCCGCGGCGAGCGTCCCCAGGGTCCGGGACAGCGGCGTGGAGAACCCCCTGGATGGCGCAGGCCCCCGAGCGGTGCCCAGGCGGGTGGCGTCGGGTCCCGATCCGGCTCTCGAGGACCCGGACGCGGGCGAGCCGCGCCGGGAGCCCCGCCCAGATGCCACAGTGAAGAGGCAACGCGCTCCTGGTCCTTCGGCGCCCCCGATGTTCTTCGCCTCGGTGGGCTTCGGCACCGGCATCGGACTCATGGCCGGCCGCACCGAGGTCACCAACGAGGTCGTGCCCGACACGCCATCCCTCGGCTCCCTCTATGGCCAGTTCGAGCTCGGCTACCTCATCACCCAGGGCTTCTCGTTGAACGCCTTCGCCCGCATCGGCTACCTGCCCATCTCCGGCGACATCAAGGATCCCGAGGCCGGCGGCATTCCCAACACCAGCGCCAAGGGCAACGACAAGGACGTCGTGGTGCTCCTGCGGGCGCGCTACCAGTCTGGGCGCCTCCTCAAGGCCGAGCTCCCCATCAACCTGCGCTGGTTCGCCGGCGGCGGGCTCGGCTGGGGCATCGTGCGCCACCTCGTGAACGCCCGCCACCCGGTGGACGGCTCCAAGGTGATCGACACGGATCGGAGCACCGGGTTCGTGCCCAACGTCTTCGGCGGAGTCTCCCTCTGCGTGGTGCGCTCCTGCCAGGTGAACGTGCAGCTCGAGGTGAACTACCTGGCCACCTTCACCCTGGACACCGACCTGAACACGCCCTTCCACCTGGACTTCACCCTGGGCGCGGCCTTCGCCTTCTGAGCCATCCACGGGGCCCGAGGCCCCATGCTCCTCCCTTCCACTCTTCCCCCGGCCAGCCGCTCGTGTTTTCGGAGAGCTCTGGAAGCTGCTCTTTCAGCGGAGCTTCGCGCGGAGGTCATCGCAGGCCCGAGCGAGCGCCGCCTCCAGGGCCGCCGGATCTCCCGCAGCCGCGGCCCCCTTGGCGAAGTCGGGCCTGCCCCCACCCTTTCCCACCGCCCGGACCAGCTCCGTGGCGTTCACCCGCTTGCCCAGGTCCTTGGTGGCGAATGCCACGAGGGCCGGCGGACGATCCCCGGCAGCCCCGGCCACCAGCACGCCGGCCACCGGCTCCTCTCCGCTCCTGAACGCATCGGCGAGCTGGGCCGCTTGATCCCCGTCCAGCTCGGGCAGGTGGCGAAAGACCAGGCGGACTCCGCCCTCCACGGGAGCCTCGCCGAGGAGGGCCTTCCTGAGAGCGCCGAGGTCGGTCTGTGCCGCCTTCTTCGCGCCCTTCTTCAGCTCTCTCAGGTCCAAGGCGAGCTTCTCCACCCGCGCGGGGAGCTGCTCGGGGGGCACACCGAGCAGCCGCGCCGTCTCCTGGAGCAGCCTCCGACCCTCTTGCACACGCCCGAGGGCCGCGTCCCTGGTCTCGGCCACGATCCGGCGCACTCCGGCGCTGATGGCCCGCTCCGAGAGGATCTGGAAGAGGCCGATGTCGCCCGTCGCCCGACAGTGGGTGCCGCCGCAGAGCTCGGCCGACACCTCGGGCACCCTCACCACCCGCACCCTGTCCCCGTACTTCTCGCCGAAGAGAGCCGTAACGCCCTTGGAGATGGCCTCCTGGTACTCATCCTCCCCGATGGAGAGCGGGTGGTTCTCGGCGATGCGCTGATTCACCATGCGCTCGATGGCCTCGAGCTCGGCCCCGGTGAGGGCCGCGTCATGGGTGAAGTCGAAGCGGAGGTAGTCGGGGTGCACGAGAGAGCCCTTCTGGTTCGCCTCCTTGGAGACCACCGTCTTCAGGGCCGCGTGCAAGAGATGGGTCGCGGTGTGGTTCGCCATGATCCGCCTGCGCCTCTCGAGGTCCACCCTGGCAGTCACGCGCTCTGGCAGCGCCGCGAGATCCGCCTCCTCCAGATCCCCATGGTGGACGATCAGATCGCCCACGCGCTGGGTGTCCCGCACCACGAACCTGAACCCCGGGGCCACCACGAGCCCAGTGTCCCCCACCTGACCGCCCGACTCGGCGTAGAAGGGGCTCTCGTAGAGGACCAGGTACT
>JAVEWA010000669.1:0-3761 GCA_034004785.1 Polyangia bacterium | reverse complement strand
GCCAGGGAGTTCGAGCTCCTGGGCGCGGCCCACGTTAACCTGCCCTTCGACTTCGACGCCCGCACCCCGGAGGAGCAGAACGCGACCCTGGACAGCCTGGTCTCCTCGCGCCTCTCGTCGGTGTCGAGGGCAGTGCAGGCCAAGGTGAACGCAGTGGTGAGCGAGGCGAGCAACGGGGTGACCGGGGAGGACGCTCCCTACTTCACCTACTTCCGGCGCCAGCCCGCCTCGGTGGAGACGGTGAGGCTCCTTGGAGACGGCCGGGCCCAGTTCGACTTCGAGCTGGAGCTGGTGGGCTCCTGGTACCTCATGTCGGTGGTGGCGCCTGAGACGGGGAGCGCGACGCGCATGTTCACCGTGGACGTGAGCGACTACGGCGGCACCAACGCAGAGACCATCCCCGTGGAGATCCGCGGGAGCTCCAGCAGGGACGCCTTCCCCCGCTACGACGCCCTCTTCGCCGACGGGGTCTTCGACATCGCGGTGCACTTCGGCGGCGACTACAACACCGATCGCTTCGACCTCTCCACCGCGCGCTGGCTCGTGGAGACCCTCCTCGAGGGGGGTTGGGAGAACGCCTCGGTCAGCAGCTTCGAGACCTTGACCATCGACTCGCCCCCATTCACGCGCAAGGTCTTGGTGGAGGGCCGGGAGATCGAGGTAGGGGTCCACATCTTCCACTCGGACATGGTGGAGGCGACGGAGGAGGCCAGGCTGAGCGACGCGATGAAGACGAGCCTCGCCGAACGGGACGTGGTCATCTACTCCGGGCACGCGGGCGAGGGGGCGGGGTTCATCCTGGACTATCAGCCCCGCCACGAGATCTCGGCGAGCCAGTTCGCGACCCTGGAGCTCGCGTCGAAGTACCAGATCTACGTGCTGGACGGGTGCCGCACCTACCGGACCTACGTGGACGACCTGATGAAGAACCCGGGCAAGACCTTCGAGAACTTGGACATAGTCACCACGGTTAACACCACCCCCTTCAGCGTGGGCTACCAGGTGCTCTGGGAGTTCCTCTACTGGTTCACCCTCACCGACGACGCCGGCAACCACTACCCCTTGACCTGGATGACCCTGCTCAGGGGAGTGAACACCGAGCAGTTCTCGGGCGTTCACTACGGCGTGCACGGCGTGGACGACAACCCCCAGCTCAATCCCCACGCCAGCGAGGGCGTGGCCTGCACGCCGTGCAAGGACGACACCGACTGCCGGGCGGGAGGCAATCTCTGCCTGGCCTACTCCGGCGGGGCCGCCTGCGGCGTGGCCTGCACCACCGACGCCGCCTGCCCCGAGGGTTACCGCTGCGCCCGCATCGGGGATCCGGACGCCCTCTTCTACATTCCCAAGCAGTGCGTCCGCAGGGACTACATCTGCCCCTGACAGGCTTGACCTGCTCACCCGAGGGGTCGAAGATCGCCTCATGAGCAACACCATCCCGAGGGAGACCTCAGGAGCCCTACGACGGATCTTCATCGCCCCCGGCCGCGTCCCGCCAATCGCCGGCCGCGTCCCGCCAATCGCCGGCCGCGTCCCGCCAATCGCCGGTCGCCTCCCGCCAGTCGCCGGGCGCGTCCTGCCAATAGCGGTCCTTCTCGCCCTGGCCCAAGGCTGCGGCGACGACAACTCCTCTGGAGCCGATGGCGGCTCGAACAACAACGCGTCCTCCTACTGCGGCAACGGCGTCCGGGAGGGGATCGAGGAGTGCGACGACGGCGCCCAGAACTCGGACACCATCCCGGACGCCTGCCGGACCGACTGCACCCTGGCCCGCTGCGGCGACGGCGTGGTCGACACTGACGAGGCCTGCGACAACGGCCCACAGAACAGCGACATGGTTCCGGACGCCTGCCGCCCGAGCTGCCTCGAGGCTCACTGCGGCGACGGGGTGGTGGACATCGGGCGAGGCGAGAGCTGCGACGACGGCAACCTGGAGACCGATGACGGCTGCTCGGCCGAATGCCTGGTCGAGTACTGCGGAAACGGGGTGCGAGAGGCCGCAGAGGAGTGCGACGACGGCAACTACGCCCCTGGGGACGGCTGCAGCGCCCTCTGCCGCCTGGAGATCTGCGGAAACGGGGTCACCGACCCGGGCGAGCAGTGCGACGACGGCGGCCTGCTCTCCCGCGACGGCTGCTCGAGCGGGTGCATGACGGAAGAGCCATCCTTCAGGAAGGATGGGCCGGAGAGCCTGCCCGCCTCGCGCTACGCCCATGGGATGGCCTACGACGCCCGCCGCGGCAAGATCCTCATGTTCGGAGGCACGCACTTCGACGGCGCCGCCTTCACCCCACTGAGGGACACCTGGGAGTGGGACGGCGCCTGGGTGCGCCGGACCCCGAAGAACATCCCGCCTGCCCGGAGCGGGCACGCCATGGCCTATGACGCGGCCAGGGAGAGGGTCCTGCTCTTTGGAGGCAGCAGCGGTCAGTTCAGCAAACGAACCGACACCTGGGAGTGGGACGGCGCCGATTGGACCTTGCTAACGCCCGCCAACTTCCCGCCCGGGCGCTCGGCCCACGCCATGGCATTCGACGCCGGCAGGGGCCGGGTGGTCCTCTTCGGAGGAGACTCGGAGACCGGCTTCATGGGCGACACCTGGGAGTGGGACGGCCAGGCATGGGCAGAGCTACAGCCTGCCTCGGCTCCGTCGGCGCGCCTCGGCCACTTCATGACCTACCACCCCGCCCGAGGCACGGTGATCCTGTACGGAGGCAACGGCTCGGGGGGGCTCACAACCGACACCTGGGAGTGGGATGGGACGGCCTGGACCCAGCTCGCGCCCCTCGGCTCGCCCACCTGCGGCAGCGGCGGCGGGGCCATGACCTTCGACGCCGCCAGGGGCGAGGTCTTCGCCTTCCCGAGCTGCGGGACCTGGACCTGGGACGGCGTCACCTGGACCGAGCGCGCCCCGGCCGAGGCGCCGCACGACCGATTCAATGGCCGGGTCGCCTACCACGCGGCCCGCGGGAAGGTGGTCCTGTTCGGCGGGTTCTACTCCGAGGGTTCCACGTTCTACTTGAACGACACCTGGCTCTGGGACGGAGACTCCTGGGCCGAGCAGCCCGCGCCTCCGGCCTCGCCATCCCACCGCTCGGGTCACGCCATGGCCTACCACGCCACCCTGGGCCAGACCTTGCTCTTTGGCGGATCCACCCCTGCCCCGCCGTCGGACCCCGACACCTTCCACGATGACACCTGGATCTGGGACGGCGCAGCCTGGCAAGAGCTCGGCCCCTCCGTCAGGCCGCCCGCCCGTTCCGGCCACCAGATGGCCTTTCACGCCTCCGGAGGCGCGGTGCTGCTTTTCGGCGGCGAGTCGGACGGCTCCACGAGATGGCTCGGCGACACATGGGAGTGGGATGGCCAGGCATGGACTGAGCGCTCTTTCCCGAGCGCGCCCGCCGGCCGATCGGGCCACGCCCTGGCCGAGGATCCCGAGCGCGGGGTCCTGGTCCTCTTCGGAGGCCAGGTGGGAGACGGCCCGTCCCAGAGGGCAGGCGACACCTGGGAGTGGGACGGCCAGGCATGGACAGAGCTGCTCCCGGCCCTCTCCCCCCCGCCCCGCCGGGCCCACAGGATGGCCTACGATCCGATCGGGCGGCGCGTGATCCTCTTCGGCGGGCAGGTCTGGAACGGCTCGGAAACCCTCGAGGCGAACGACACTTGGGAGTGGGACGGCCAGGCATGGACAGAGCGCCTCGGCTTCACGCCCCCGAGGGCTCGAATGGGGCACGCCCTGCTCCTCGATCCAGCCCGGG
>JAVEWA010000668.1:0-3767 GCA_034004785.1 Polyangia bacterium | reverse complement strand
CGAGTACAACCTGGGCGGCAGCACCCTCGGAGGCGGCGTGACCCTGCCGCTGCTGCGCGCCAGGTACACCTACAGATTCAGGAACAACCCCGACGACTCGAGCCTGAACCCCCTCGTAGACGGGGACGCCAAGGTCATAATCCAATCCATCGGAGAGGCCTTGGACGAGTCGGGAACCAACGTAATAGCCAGAACGACCGTCGAGGTCGAAGTCGAGTACGGCTCCGCCACTCTGCTAGGTGCCGATTACGGGGCCCAGGCGAACCAGAGCGCTTCGGGCTCTGCTCGCTCCATGGATGTCGGCGCGGTGCAAATGAACCAGTCCACCGGTCTGTAGCCGGTCAGGACTCGAGTACCTGGAGGTTCGGTCGATGACAGCACGCCAATTCGCCTTGCTAGCGCTGCTCGGCGCCACACTGGTGGTTGCGACTCCCTCCGAGGCCAAGGGGCGGTTCGAGAGGGGCAGAACCCTGGTGCAGCAGCGCTGCGCTTCCTGCTTCGCGTCCGGCTGGATATGGGCTCCATCCACGCCGGATCAGCTCAAACCTCACGATCTACAGACCTACGCGAGGTCTTGGTCGCCGTCCAAGGTGTGCACCTGGATGCGAAAGCAGAATCGCAAGACTACGGGCGCGGCCTGCTACCCTGGGCATGTATCCGAGCGTGATCGCCTCGACATGCTCTTCTACCTCTTCCGCCGGGCCCAGGGCCCGATCCAGCGGCCAAGGCTCGGTCAGGCCTCGGCGTTCCGTCCGTACAAGGGCAAGCCCCTGAAGCGCAACCTCGACCAGCGCCGGGCCACGGTGGAACGGCAGCGCAAGGCCCAGACGGAGTTCGCGCGCATGAGAAGCCTCAGCCGCTCCAGGCAGGGGTCCCCCATGCTCCGGCCCTCGCCCCCGATATCGGCCCCGACCCCAAGGAGCGCGAGGTAAGCCATGCGACCATCTACACACCTCGGCCTCCTCGCCCTGCTGTGCCTCTTCGCAGGCTCCGAGGAGGCGTACGGTCAGACGAGCGTCTGCTACAATCACCTCTCGCGAACCACGTACGACAACGGGTTCTCGCTGTCGGACTTCAGCTCCTCATCGGGGGTCAGCATCGTGAACGGCGCCTTGGAGCTGGACACGGACGAGAGGCAGCTCGGGGACGCCAACCGGATCTCTGTTAATACCCGCCAGAAGCTCACTGCCCACTACGTCTACGAGAGCGCTGGCGCGAGCCACACCTTCGGCTGGTTCATCTGGGACAACGCGATGGACCCATACGTCACTCCCTCGGGCTGGAACTTCACTACGAGGACATGCTCCTCCGCAGGCGAGTGCGACCCTGGGATGTCCTGCGTGCTCAACGGTGCGACGCGCTACTGCGCCTATCCGAAGTATGTACTCCGCGACGATGGAGTGGCCGCCGACACCTGGGCTGGCAACGCTGCATTCGACTGGTTCGAGGCCTTGTACGTGAAGACATGTAAGACCTGCACCCCCCTGCTCCTCACCTCGCCCTACTCGGATGCCTCTCGTGGCGGTACCATGAATCACGTTCCAAACCTCCTGGAGACCCTGGTCAACCAGAGAGGCGGATGGGTCTTCCTGCTGGCCGACGACGACACGGACACCGACGCCTACCAAAATCTTCCACCAGTGGCAGACGTCCGGACCACCCACGACGGCATTCCGGACTACGACGTGAACGGAGATGGGGTGATAAACGCCCTGGATCGCACCGTGGAGCTCGGCACCTTCGATTCCGGGAGCGAGCTGGTTTTCTTCCTCGTGGTCTATTACGA
Organism: Polyangia bacterium; assembly: GCA_034004785.1. Classification (GTDB taxonomy): domain Bacteria; phylum Myxococcota_A; class Polyangia; order HGW-17; family JAJRWW01; genus JAVEWA01. Next base: position 1,981 of record JAVEWA010000668.1, on the reverse strand, counting down.
GCAGAGGCCGCGCAAGTCGAGCATGGGAATGCAGGGCACGCTCACGTGCCCCAGCCCGTGCACAAGTAAAAAGAGGAACTGCACCTGGTGCAAAGCGAACTGCTCACCCGAGCAGTGGGGAAGCTCATGCGACTCCACCAACAACTGCCGAAACTGCAGGCCCTACTACGCGCAGAACCCCGACGAGGTGGACGCCAAGATAATCCCTTACTTCTCCAAGCGTGTCCTGAACCCGGACTTCACCTCCTCTGGTAACGGATCCTTTCAGCGGGATATCGGTTGCGCATATGATCCCAATGATCCTCCGATAAAGTGCGGCGGCTACGAGGGATGGCTGGACCAGGCAGCCCTGAACCGCCTCTCCAGCCTGTATGGCTTGAACATTCCGCACGAGGTCAAGACCATCAACTACCGGATGGGTGGCCAGTCGGATCACGTCTTCATCGGCGCCCCATCGACCGAGCCCAACTGGTGGATTCTTGGGTTCGAGGATCTATACGATCACGGCGACAAGGACTTCAACGATCTCGTCTTTCTGGTGTTTCGTACCAACGGGGGCGAGGTGGTGTCAAATGACCTCGTCACCGAGCTGACCCCGGATCAGAAGGCCAGCTCCACCATCACCAAGGTTCGTTTCAAAAAGAGAGACATGATCCCTACCCCGCCCTGCTCGACCGACCCCGACAAGGTCCGCATCGAGTACTACATCTCGATCAGTGCGGATCAGAACGGCAGTCCCATCTGGTTCAAGATCGACTTCCCGCCCGGCTCGGACGAGGCAATCATCGACATGCAGGACCTGGGCGCCGCGGGCGCGGAGCTGCGCTGGAAGGCCGCCATCATCACAGACGACCACCTGTGCAAGCCCCAGATCCTGGACGTGGACGTCGGATACGAAGCCATGAAGAGCGGCGAGTACCTCTTCACGAGCCCTCTGCCTCTGGCGAACACGCTGTTCCGTGCGGGCCTCGAAACCCGCTCCCCGAGTTGGACGGTCACCGCCTCCGACTACTCGAATCGCGGACACTTCCGGATGTACGAGCTCTATAGCCCGTCCACGCCGGACACTATGACCAAGACCCAGATCTGGGACGCCGGAGCAGCTCTCGCGGCCAGGAACCCCGACACTCGGACCGTGTTCACGCATCAGAACGGGACCAAGGAGCTGCTGTCCTCTGCCGCCAGCGCGTGGACGCTCTCTCAGGTCCTCTCGTCCTCGGACAGGGCGGAGCGCCTGAACGGCCGTTTGGTGTACGATCTCGACGGCGACGGAGACTCGGACGACGACGACGCAAGGTACCTCATCCAGTGGACGAGAGGCTGGGAGATCCCCAGCACCCAGCAGCGGGCCTGGAAGCTGGGCGCCATCAACAAGAGCACCGCGGCGGTCGTCCACGTTCCTGGTGATCCGGATTGGATGTCGAAGGTCGCCATCCCCACAACAATCCGCACGGCGTACCGGGATTGGGTCACTCAGCCCGCCATTGCCGAGCGCCGCACCATTGCCTACGTCGGCTCCCAGTCCGGAATGCTCCATGCATTCGACGCTGGCGAGTTCCGCTGGGGTGACAACCCCGACACCGGTATCCTAGAGAATCGGGGGTATTTCAAGTACACGACTGGGGCCCCAACCTACGGCAATGGCAGCGAGAAGTTCGCCTACGTGCCGCCCACTCTCATTGGAGACCTGAAGAACAACAGAGTGAGGAACTACTTCCCGGAGACCCATCCTCAGGCCATGGTCGAGGGGTCGGTGGTGGTGAGCGATCTGTACGGCGTTTTTCCCTTCAGCCCCGCTCCTGAGGTCGCGCAGTGGCGAACCGCAGTTGCTTTCTCGCTCGGTCGCCTGCGCCCCGCCATTTCGGCGCTGGACGTGACCGACCCAAACGACCCGCGCCCCTTGTGGGCAACGGACTGGACTGACTCCGACTTCCACGGCACAAACGCAGCCCCCACCTTGTCTTTCGTACCTGGTTCCACC
>JAVEWA010000667.1:0-3769 GCA_034004785.1 Polyangia bacterium | reverse complement strand
GACGACCTAGACGACACCGATGACGATGATGAAGTCGACGACGAGTACGAGGACGACGACTCGGAGACGACCCGCGTCACGGTTGGTCCGGACGAGGCCTTGGTTGGCGCGCTGAAGAACCAGCATGCGTATTTGATCGCAATCGCCGGCACTCACCTCGGGGAGATGCACAAGGTGGAGGGCACCCTCGACATCGGGCGGGACAAGTCTGCCGGGATCAGGCTGGTGGACGACGGGATCAGCAGGCGGCACTGCCAGGTGCGCCAGCTCCCCATGGGCAAGCTGCTGGTCAAGGATCTCGGCAGCACCAACGGGACCTTTGCGAACGGCAAGCGCATCGACTCGGAGGTGCTCAGCGACGGGGACAAGATCCAGATAGGCTCGAACACCATCCTCAAGTTCGCCTTCAACGACGGGCTGGACGAGGACTTCCAGCGGCAGATGTACGAGTCGGCCCTCAGGGACGGGCTCACCAAGGCCTACAACAAGCGATACTTCACCGAGCGGGTGGAGGCCGAGTTCACCCAGGCCCTTCGTGCCCGGACCCGCCTCGCCCTCATAATGATGGACATAGACCACTTCAAGAAGCTGAACGACAGCTTTGGCCACCCAGCCGGGGACTTCGCGCTCCAGGCCCTGGTGAAGACCATCAACCCCCTCGTGGGAGAGGACGACATCTTCTGCCGGTACGGCGGAGAGGAGTTCGTGGTCATCACCAAGCGCGACGAGGCCGGGGCCTTGGCCTTGGCCGAGGCCATCAGGCGCAGCGTGGAGGAGCACGAGTTCCTCTGGGAGGGGACCAGGCTGGCGGTCACGCTGAGCCTCGGGATGGCGAGCATCCCCGGCGCGCCCTTCAAGAGCACCGCGGAGCTGCTCGGCGCCGCGGACGCGGCCCTGTACCGCTCGAAGCAGGGCGGCCGCAACCGCGTAACTGTCCACGGCGCCTAGCAGGGCGCTCACGGCCGCGTGAACGTCCACTGCACCTGAGCTTCTTCGAAGCTCGACCATGTCCGAGAGAGCCTCTCTCGCTCGAAAGCAGATCGAGAGGGTTACGGAAGCTGAGAATGGAACGGACGGCGAACGAAGCCTTCGGGAAGGGGGAACGATGTCTGTCGGCACAGGTTATCTGTTTTTTCCGCTCGGGATGACGGCGTTACTATTTGCCTGCGGTGATTCGGGCGCGGATCCCGATCCCAGGATCGAGGCCCTCTGGGACGACCCGGCGCGTTGCGGGGCGCCCTCCTACAAGTGGCTCCGCGACCCCTCCATCGGGAGCCTCGTCTCCTTCGAGGAGGACGTCCTCCTCGAATACGATCGGACAACCCTGCGATCCGCCCTCTCCATGGCCGAGGTGACCTTCCCGAGCGAGCTCCAATACGACACGCGGGTGTACCGCTTCAGGTACGTGACCCAGGACAGAGGGGAGCTCACCGAGGCCACCGCCGTGCTCGTGGTCCCGACCATCGGCCCGGGCGGTCCGAGGCGGCTCGGGCTCCTCGCCTTCCTGCACGGCACCAGCGGGTTTTCGGACCGCTGTGCACCCTCCACCGGCCTCCTCTACCCGGTGCTGGCCGCTGCCCTCGCCTCGGTGGGCTACGTGGTGGTTGCGCCGGACTTCATCGGCATGAACGGCCTCGGCGCGGCCTCGACCCAGCTCCACCCCTACATCGTCTCCGAGCCCACGGCCATCGCCTCGCTGGACGCGGTGAGGGCCGGGCGCGTCCTCCTCGGTGACATCACGGGAGGGGATCTGGAAGCTGAGCGCGGCGTTCTCCTCATGGGTGGCTCACAGGGCGGCCATGGCGCCCTGGCCACCGCGCGCTACGCTCCCTACTATGCCCCCGAGGAGGAGATCATCGCTGTGGCCGCGTCGGTGCCGCCGAGCGACCTCGTGAACCTAGGCGCGCTGAACGCCACGAGCTGGATGGACGGCTCGAGCAACTACGCCGCGATCCTGGCCTCGTTGGCCGACTGGTACGGCCTGGATCTCTCGGAGGCTCTCGCGCCTCCCCACGACGAGCAGGTCCCCGAGCTGATGGAGACCATGTGCCGCCCGAATGACCTGGTGCCGGACGCCACGACGGTGGAGTCGCTCTTCACCCAGCCCTTTCGCGAGCTCTCCGAGGCCGGCTATCCCCTCGGCCTCAGCCCCTGGAGCTGCGCGCTCCGCGAGAACTCGATCCCCTTCACCTCGGTGGAGCCCCTCGACCATCCGCCCACGCTCATCGTGCTCGGCGAGCTGGACGACCTGGTGGACACTCCCACGGAGCGGGCCTCCTTCGACAGGCTCTGCGCCGATGGCCACCGGCTCGAGTACCTCGAGTGCCAGGGAGCGAATCACAACGACACCGCGCTCGGCTCGCTCTCGGAGCAGCTCGTCTTCCTGTCGGATCGCTCCGCTGGAGAGCCCTGGCCCGAGGAGAAGGTGTGCCAGAGGACCGCGCCGGTCCAGTGCTCGGGCGCCGCACCCTGAGGGTCTCGGGGCGCGAACTCCGGGGGGGGACAGTCTGAGGGTCTCGGGGCGCGAGCTCCGTGGCCAGTGGCCATGTTGACATGGCCACTGGCGGGCGAGCCGGGGCTCGAGGGGCTCACGGCCTGGTGGGGGGCGGGGCCCGACGCCGGGCGGGCCCGAGACTGGCGAGGAGGCGCTTCCGCTCGACGACATGCCTCGAGTAGGCGTCGCATTGGGCCCTCCAGCGCTCGTCCTCGCAGGCCTGCCTCATCCAGGTGAAGGCCGCGACGCCTTCGGTGGCGGCGAGCTCATCCTCCCTTGAGGCGGTGCGGCCGAGCCGGAAGGAGTTCCCCTCCCTGTCGCCTGGCCCGAGCTGGTTCCCCTGGTCGCGCGCCTCCCCGAGCCAGGCCCGGTATCCGGGCTTGGAGATGGCGATGTACATCCGGTAGCGGGAGCTCCCAGGTGGCGTCACGAGATGGAAGCCGCCGTCCTTGCCGCTCGTGGCGGCCTGCACCTTCACGGTCTTCCAGACGGTCTCCGTGACGATCGCCTTTCCCCTCACCGTGACGGCGAAGACCGCGAAGCCGGGATCCGAGTTGACCTGGTAGCGGACCCGCTCCCCAGGTGGCTGGCACGAGGCCCCTGCGAGCAGGGCCGGCAGGAACAGGGCAGTCAGCGTGGGACGGGCGCGGCCGCTGGGCTGTTCTTCGCAGGAACGTGCCTGGCGAAGGCAAGGCTCGGCGTTAAGTGGTGAGGTGCCCAGGGTGCGCTGTGCATGACCGCCGTTTCTCATGCGGAGACCAGCTTTAGTCTAGAGCCGCCCGGAGGCGTTCAGCACCCATAGGGCTGCCGCCACGGCGTCGGGACAGTCGGCGAAGCTCTTGGCGTCGGAGAGGCTGGCCCAGGTGGAGCCGTTCGAGCGCTCGATCCTGCTCCCCGTCAACCAGCCAAGGGTGGAGCCTCCAAAGGTCTCGATGGCCCAGCGGGAGCCCCGGCTCCGGGCCCAGCCTATGGAGCTCGAGCCCTTCTCGATGCGATAGTCCGAGCCCGCGGAGCGGGCGTAGCCCCAGGTGCTGCTGCCTTTCTCGATGCGCTCGCCCCGGCACACGTACTCCGCGGCCTCGGCCGAGCCCGTCTGAGCACAGAGCAGCAATATCGAATCCCCCAGCACCGCCGAGATCGTCTTCCACATTGGCTTTTCTCCTTCTGGCTTCCTTGCTGGATAGATCCTGGCTGTGATAACCTGATCTTGACATCATAGCATCAGAGGTGTCCGAGCGATGCCAGGGTGTGAAGGAGCTTTTCCGGGCCAGGAAC
>JAVEWA010000666.1:0-3771 GCA_034004785.1 Polyangia bacterium | reverse complement strand
GCCCGGCCCCGGCCCCCAGGGGGTCTACACAGGATCGGCCCTGAACTCCCAGCAGGGTGCTCTTCTCTCCGAGCTCGTCCCTGTGGTAGCTTCTGTCCGGCCGTCTGAGAAACTTCGGAAAAAGGCGTCACCGGAAGGTGACCTGGGAAAGGAGCATTCCATCATGAGAAAGACCCTGCTGTTCGGATCCCTGCTGGTGGGGCTGTCCCTGGGACTCGTGCTGCTCGCGCAGCAGACCGCGAGCGCCGCGGAGGTCCCCTCCCCTACCCTGGAGGGCATGGCCGCCGACGTCTCCGGTGACGAGGCCGCGCCGGGGACGCTGTGGCAGGACACCGCGGCGCCCCTCGACAAGCGCTGCAGCTTCAACTCCGACTGCCCCTACGGCACCTGCAAGAGCAACCGCTGCGGCGGCTGCAGCTTCAAGTCGGATTGCAAGGGCTGGGGGGTGTGCAAGGGTGGCTGGTGCGGCGGCTGCAGCTTCGCCTCGGACTGCAAGGGCTTCGGGTCCTGCAGGAGCGGCCGCTGCGAGAAGTCGCCCTACTGAGCGCGGTACCTCCCTCTCCCCGCCCAGCCAGATCCACGCCGCGCCTCTCGCCCCCCCTCGGCGCCTCGGCCGTTTCGCCAGGCCCGAGCCGCTCTCCGCGAGCCGCCGCGCCACCCCCCCCGCGCCGTACCGCCGGAAGGGGGGGACGGCACCTGTGATACACCGCGTCCCCGATGAGAGACCCCCTCGTGAAGTTGCTTCACATAGACGCTCCCAATTGCCCCGTCCCAGGCTGAGACGGGCACATGGTCGTACTCGCGTTTGGGACGGACCCACCTGTCGTCGAGGCGGCCCCCGTCGCGTTAGGGGCTGTTGGACCCGCTGGATCCGGCTAATTCGATGGAATCGCCAGCTCCGCTGGAACCAGTGGAACCGCCGGCTCCGCTGGATCCGCTGGATCCGCTGGATCGGAGGGAACCGCCTGGGGCATCGCGCTTGTGCTCGCTGGCAGGGAAGAGCTGTCTGATCTGCCAGGATTGCAGGGCGACGCTGGTCTCCGCCTGGGAGAGGAGCTCCCTGACGCCGCCCGCCCAGAAGACCGGCACTAGCAGAGCGGCCATGGTCACCACTACCAGCATCACCTGGGTGGGCACCGCAGGCAGGGCGATGGCCTGGGGGAGCACCACCATGCGGTCGCTCTCGAACAGGTATGATGCAGGCAGGGCCCCTGCCAGCTCCAGCGAGTATGGCACGATCACCGCCGCCGAGAGCATCACCGTATACAGCAGCCGGTCCCGCCGCACGTGGGTGAGCGCGAAGGAGAGGGTGTTCGTGGCGAGGACCGCCGGGACGAAGATCAGGGGTCCCATAAGGCGGGAGGCCAGGCCCAACACTAGGGCCACCGAGCCCACGAGCAGAGTGCGGTAGATCGGGCGGGGATCCCGCATGCCCAGGAAGCAAAGGAGCACCATCACGACAGTGATAGCCGCGGACATGCTGAAGACGGGCCAGTCGCGGACACCCATCCAGGCGAAGAGGGGGAAGCCGATCAGCCAGGTCGCGTAGGCGAAGCGCCCGATGCGAAAGCCATCCCCGACGCGCGCCTCGTCGCGCCGGGTGAGCTCCTGCACGACCTCGGGGGGCACCTTCTCGGGGGGCCGGGTCATTAGCTCCATCAAGGTCCCCAGGGCGGCCGGGCTGTCGGGCCGGAGCGCCAGCGCCCGGCCCAGCTCCCGCAGGGCCAGGAGGCGGTCGGCCTGCGCCTCGGGGCCGCCCGAGAGGGCGCGCTCGGCGGCGGCCCTCGCCGCGGCCTCGTGGGTGTCGGCCAGACGGGCGCGCAGCTCGCTATCGCGCTCGCCGGCCAGGAAGGCCTCCAGCGCCTCGGCCAGGAGGCGGGCGGTGGGAAAGCGGTCCGAGGGCTCCCTGGCCGTGGCCCGCGCGCAGATGACGTCGAGCTCCGGCGCGATGTCCGCCTCGGGGGCGCGCAGCGAGGGGCGGGCGTCCACCCCCTGCAAGGTGGCCAGCATGTGGGCGATGGGCGACTCGCCCCTCCTGTGGAGCCTCTGCAGCGTGAGCACCTCGAACAGGATCACCCCCATGGCGTAGACGTCCGCGCGCCCGTCGAGCTGGGCGTGTCGCCCTCGGAGCTGCTCGGGCGCCGCGTACCCGGGGGAGCCCAGCACCGTGCCCTCCCGCGTCGCGCCCAGCTCCTCGCCCAGCGGGACCGCCGGCGCGTCCCCCGCGGCGTCTCCCGCGGCGTCCCCGGCGACGTCTCCCGCGGCGTCCCCGGCGACGCTCCTGGTAACATCCATGGAGGCGTGGTCCGAGACGGCTTCCCCCTGGACCGCGCGGGGCGCCAGGCTAGCGGTGTCCGCCGTGGCCACCCCGCTCGCCGCGCCTCCGCTCACGCCATCGGGCCACGGAGTGCCGGCGTCGAGGCCATCTGTGGCGCCCTGGACCTTGGCGATGCCCCAGTCGAGCACGTAGACCTCGCCGAAGTCGCCCAGCATCAGGTTGGCCGGCTTGATGTCCCGGTGCACAACGCCCTGCTGGTGGGCGAAGTCCAGGGCGAGGCAGGCCTGGGCGAGGGCCCCGAGCAGCCGACGACGCGGGTAGGCGCGCGTCGCCTCGGGGTCGCCAGCGGCGAGCAGGTCCAGGATCTCCTTCAGGGTGCGGCCTCGGATCCGCTTCATCACGAAGTAGGGCTGCCCCTGAGGCGAGACGCCCAGGTCGTGCACGGGCACCATGGAGGGGTGCTCCAGCCGGCCCTGCACGCGTGCCTCGCGCACGAACCGCCGCCGGTCGGTCTCCTTGCCTCCTCTCTGCGGGTGGATGACCTTCATGGCCACATCGCGGCCGATGCGCTCGTCGCGCACGAGGTAGACCTCGCCCATGCCCCCGGCCCCGAGCAGCTCGTGCTCTCCGTAGCGGCTTTCGAAGGTCTCCCGCGTCTCCCGTACCAGGCTGCCCACGCTCGAGATCGATTCGGGGCCTGCGCCTCGCGCGTCACTTCTTCGCTCAGCCATGAGCACCTCGCCGGGCGATATGGAAGGGCCGGTGCCCCGCATCCTACCACCTTCCAAAGGGTGGTCCTACGGCGCACGGCGCACAGCGCACGGCGCTCGGCGCTCGGCGCACGGCGCACAGCGCACGGCGCACGGCGCACGGCGCACGGCGCACGGCGCACGGCGCACGGCCTGCGCCCTCGCCCCGGCAAGAAGCGTACAGACGACATCCTCGAAGATGCGTAGCCCTGCGACTACTTGGACGACTACTGGAAACTACTGGAAACTACTGGACGATACTTGAACGACTACTTCGCCGACTTTGAGCCCGATCGCGCCGATGTGACGCCCGATATGATGCTCTCAGGCGAATCGGTTCCCCGTGAGCTGAACCGAGGCAAGGAGTTTGACCGGAGATTGAGTCGGGATAGGGGAGGCGACCGGGCTGCTCCGGGCTCCACACAGCGAAGGTCCAGCCTGCGGCGGGACTGCTTCGCACCCTCCGCATCCCTGACGCGGGGAAATCAGCGATGCAGCCCAGCATGGGCTTGGCGCGCGCGCCGCCCGCCGCCGGCTCTGTAGGGCCACGGCGGCCGGCGCACGCTGCACCTCGGTGTAAAGAAGGGATGGTGTACCCCGCATCCTGGCCGCTTCGGTGGCTGGTACGGGTCAGGTTGGGGGTGACATCCGAGATGTACCCCGCATCCTGGCCGCTTCGGAGGCTGGTACGGGTCAGGTTGGGGGTGACATCCGAGATGTACCCCGCATCCTGGCCGCTTTGGT
>JAVEWA010000665.1:0-3775 GCA_034004785.1 Polyangia bacterium | reverse complement strand
ATTAGCGCAAGCACCCGACTCAAGCACCCGACACCCAGAACCCGACACAAGCAACCACAAGCACAATCCAAGAACGTCCAACACCACCATCGACCATCGCCGTCAACCACCGCCGCGAGCCAGGACTACGGTTCCCCCCGGCCCGAGGCCCACAAGTCCCTATGCCTCAGTCCCTATGCCTCGGTCCCTATGCCTCGACCTGCTCTCGGATGCTCGCCTCGAGCCAACGGCTCCGGGCGTAGCCCACGTGAGCCAGGTACCCGGCCACGCCCGCTGCCAGCCGCTCGGGCGAGAGCCTCCCCGCCGCGACGGCTGCCCTCTGCCTCCGGAGCCGCCTCCTGAACCGCCTGAGCCCCGCGCCGGCCACCCGTGTCCGGCCATCCGAGCGAAGCTCGAAGCCGAGGAACCGCACCGCCTCCGAGGTCCGCCTGACCACTGACTTCCGCTCGTGGATCCGCAGCCTGAGCCCGTGGAGCTTCTGCCGCACCGCCTCCCGCGCTTCCCACAGCTCCTCCTTGTCCGGGCCGAAGCAGCAGAAGTCGTCGCAATAGCGGACGTAGCCCCCCAGGCGCAGCTCCTCCTTGATGAAGTGGTCGAGGGGGTCGAGCATCACGTTTGCGAATAGCTGGCTCGTCAGGTTGCCGATGGGCAGCCCCGCCCTCCGCTCGCAGGTGGACCAGAGGTCGTCGCCCGGCGCATAGGCCACGGGGTCGCCCGACTCGAACGACCCTATTATCTCCTCGCACAGCCCGAGCACCCGCCGGTCCTTGATGCGCCGTGCGATGAGCTCTAATAGAGTGCCGTGCTCGATGCTCGGGAAGAAGTGCCTCACGTCGCAGGTGAGCACGAAGGGGTAGCGGCGGCTATAGTACCTGTACCTGTCCAGGCAGCGGTGGGTGCCTCGCCCTGGCAGGCAGGCGTAGGTGTCATGGATGAAGCCCCTGGTGAGCACCGGCTCGATGACCCGGCAGAGCGCATGGTGCACCACCCGGTCCCTGTAGGGCGAGGACGCGATCACCCGGCTCTTGGGCTCCTGGATGGTCCTGAGCCGGTAGGGACCGTGGCGATAGCTCCCCTCCACGAGCTCCCTCTGGAGCCCGAGGAGCTCCTTCTCCAGCTCCCGCTCGAAGCGGGCCACCTCTCCCCTCGAACGCTTGCCTCTCCTGGCCAGACGATGAGCCTCGAGCAGGTTCGAAAAGCCAACCACCTCGGGCCACAGGTTGCCCACCCGCTTCACGGCCGCTCATCCACAGCCCGGCCGGCAGGAGGAGCGTTCGTCGCGCGGAGCCAGCCGCCCACCTGCTCGCCTATGCCCACCAGCAGCCGGCTGCCATGCTCGTAGCGCTTGACGCTCGTGAGGTTGAGCTGTCTCGCGAGCCTCCAGAGGTGCCGAAGCACGTCCAGCCTCAGGTTGGCCTCACGGAGGCTCTCGGCCCGCCGCCTCCGGTCGAAGGTCGCCCGCAGGAGGTCCTCGAGGAGGTCCAGCATCCGGTTCTCCATGCGGTCCCCCAGGGTGAACCGGTGGTCCCTCGGCATCTTGTGGAGAAGCGGAATCATCCAGGCAAGCAGGTCCATGCACAGGCTCACCGCGGGCACGGGGTCAGGGCTCCCCTGCCCGGTACCCTTTCCAGGAGGGCTCACGAGGGCTCGCGTCGCCTTACGGCGACGTCCCTGGGAAAGAGACTGCTCATCTCACGCGCCTCCTCGCTGCTAGCTGCCCCGACAAAGAGCCGGGACCAAGAACAAGACCAAGAAACTGACAAAGAGCAAGAGGGGAAAATTTCATAGGGGAAACGCGCACCGCGAGCTGATAGCTGAAAATCATACCTTTCCTCACCTCGTCACGGGGTCCTGCGGCAACGAAACCCGATGGCGTTGTCGCGGTCCGTCGGGTCGATGATGCCGCGCCTGACCACGCGGAGGCTCGACGGGTCGCGGTGGTAGCAGCCTCCGCGGAGCACCCGGTGCGAGGCTGAACCAGTGTTCAGTGGATCGGTGCAGCCGCTGCTGCATTGCTGATAAAATGTGTCCAAATAGTAATCCTGAACCCACTCCCACACATTACCGGACATGTCCTTTAGACCGTAGGGGGAGTCACCAGACGTGGTCGTAAGGTAGCCTACAGGCCAGGTGTACGGCGGGTACGTCGCATTGCAGTACGTCGAGTTGAAGTAACCATTCGCCCTCGTACAATCAGGCTCGGGCGTCGAGCCCCAGGGGTACTTCCGAGTATCGCCGGGCCCACCACGCGCCGCCTTCTCCCACTGAGCCTCGCTCGGAAGGTCGCCTCCCATCCACGACTGACAGTACTCCCTGGACTCAGACCAGTTGATGCCGTTGATAGGGTGCGCTTCCCGGGCATCGGGCGCAGCGGTCCAGTTGTAGGAACCGCCCGATGCTGTCGGAGTGCCCGTGCACACCCCGGCGTTCTTGCAAGCCCGGTATGCCCCAACACTCACCTCGGTCAGCTCCATGCAGTACGCCGTCATGGTCACCGTGTGCCGGGGCTGCTCGTTCGTCAGGCAGGTCCCGTCCAGCTCGCCCGAGTTGCAGCCCATCTCGAAGTTACCCGCGGGGATGTACGCCCAGCCCACTGGGCAGCCGTTCCCCTGGCACGCGCCTGTCACGCCCGGCGCCTGATCGTCGCAATCGGGACCAAGGGCGCAGCCCTCCCCGTAGCCGTCCCCGTCGCTGTCCACGCAGGCCCCGCCGTCGGGACCGGAGGCGTCTGGGCCGGCATCGGGAAGGGACCCATCTGGGCCGCCGTCGGGACCGGAGGCGTCTGGGCCGGCATCGGGAAGGGACCCATCTGGGCCGCCGTCGGGACCGGAGGCGTCTGGGCCGGCATCGGGAAGGGACCCATCTGGGCCGCCGTCGGGCAATGCAGCGTCCTGGTTTGGAGCCTCGACGTAGCAGCGCTCGAGGCCGGGGTTGCCAGGCACGGGGAGGCACTGCATTCCCGCGGGGCAGCCCAGGCCATCGGAGATCGAGCAAAGGTACCAGTCGCTCTTCAGAGGGGGATTCCTGCATCCACAAGCCAACGAGACAAGCCCGACAAGCCCGAGCAATGGTGCGAGCGGCAAGGCTAGTTGCATTGGCTTAGGTGCCTGCACGGGGGCAATGGTCAATGGTCTGGCACTACGACCATATCCAAGGGGAGCGAGCATCAACCATAGGTATCGTACAAGTTCCATTGCATACCTCGAAGCCATGACCGCCTAGAACCCCAGCCCGACGCCCAGGGACACCTGGCCAGGACCCAGCGTGGGCCACAGCCAGGCCCGGCGCTCCTTTGCTCGCTTGCCGTCCACCACTAGCAGGATCACGCCCGTGACAAGGAGCGCTGCGCCCACGCCGCTCGCGGCCCAGGCGCCGGTGCCGTAGCGGCTCACGTTCCGGTAATATTCTGCGAGATCAGGCTCCCAGTGGGTGTCCTGGGGGGCATCCTCCACGGCCTTCTTAGCCTGGGCTGACAGGGCGCCGAGAGCCGCAGCAGCCGCCAAGGACGCCCCGGCAAGGGCAACGACGGTCCAACCTGCAACGCGCAGAGAGGAGCGGCTCGCTGATGACCTGTCTTGCTGACCGTGACCGTGACCGCGACCGTGACCGCGAACTGGGCCGGAGCCCTTGTGAGGGTCGAGGCCAACACCTGGGCCAGTACTCGGGTCGGCAGGAAAGGGATCATCCCTGGGTTCGACCCGAGGCTCGACCCGAGGTTCGACCCGAGGTTCGACCCGAGGCTCGACCCGAGGGTCGACCCGAGGGTCGACCCGAG
>JAVEWA010000664.1:0-3807 GCA_034004785.1 Polyangia bacterium | reverse complement strand
CCACTGGGTCTCTCCCCCCCGCGCCCCGAGGCATACCAGGGTCCCGTCGGAGAAGCCGACCAGGATACGCTGGCCATGGATCACCGGCGCGCCATGACCAGCCACGGTGAAAGACTGTGGGGTCTCCCGGTCATAGGACCAGCGCCAGCTCCCATCTCTGGCGTCCACCGAGAGCACCTGATCGCGGTCGGTCGTGAAGTACACCACGCCGTCGCTGTACACCGCGCTCTGGTAGGCGATCCCCTTGGTGTGGTACTTCCACCGCGGCTTCCCGGAGGTGAGCTCCAAGGCATGGAGCGCCCCGTCCCCAGCCCCTACGTATAGCTTCCCGAGGGACTCGACCACGAGGGGAGCGCTGGTGACCGGAGCTCCGAGATCGCGCTCCCATAGCTTGCGCCCGCTATGGGCGGACAGGGCTCGCAGCCTGCCGTCGCCTGCGCCGACGTAGATCCTCGAGCCGCCGTGTGAGGCGGCCGCTCCACCTTGCTCCTCGGGCAGGTAGGTGAAGATGCCGTGCCTCCTCAGGTTCCGCCGCCAGCGCAGGTCCACCACCGCTCGATCGCTCACGTCATCCCCGAGGGGCACCTGACGCCTCACCCCGTCTCCGTCCACTGCCGCGCAGCCCGAAGGAGCGGTCAAACCCATCGCCCCAACGCTCGCAACCAGGGCAGTCGCAGCCAGCATTCGCCCGACGAGGGACCGGAGAGAAGATTGGTGGGAAGACAACTAAGCTCCTCAGGGGTTGGCAGCGGCCATGTCCGCGGGAGCCATGGCAGCGGGCCCGGGCGCCATCTCGCCCCCGGCGGGAGCCATGGCAGCGGGCCCGGGCGCCATCTCGCCCCCGGCGGGGGCCATGGCAGCGGGCCCGGGCGCCATCTCGCCCCCGGCGGGGGCCATGGCAGCGGGCCTGGGGGCCATGTCGTCTCCGGCGGGAGCCATGTCGTCTCCGGCGGGAGCCATGTCATCTCCGGCGGGAGCCTTGTCGTCTCCGGCGGGAGCCTTGTCATCTCCGGCGGGAGCCTTGTCGTCTCCGGCGGGAGCCATATCGTCTCCGGCGGGCCTCGCCTTGCGGGGAGTAGCCTCTGGCTCCTTGGTCTCCAACTTCATCTGCAGATACCTGGCTCTCTTTGCAGAGAGCTCCGCGAGCGGCGACTGGGCGAAGGCCAGGTTGGGATCCTGGCCCTTCGAGCTCTGGCCCGACTGCTTGATCTTGTCGTAGGCCTTGATGGCGCCTGCGAGATCGCCCTTGGCCTCCAAGAGGAGGGCCTCGTGGTAATACCCCCAATCCCGCCGGTTCCCCTTGTCCATCTCCCTGAGCTTCGCGAAGGTGCTCCGGGCGTCCTCCATGCGCCCCTTGGCGAGCTGGGCGTAGCCCAGGTTCTCGAGGGCCAGGGCTTCCAGGGCTCCGGAGCCAGGCATGCTGCCACCGCCGCACCCGCCCGACTTGGTCGAGAGCACTTTCTTGAATGCGGAGATGGCGTCACCGTACTTCTTCAAGTCGTACAAGCAGCGCCCCCTGTAGAAATGCGCCGAGCGGGCGACCGCGTACCCCTCGTAGTCCCGGACAACCTGATCGAAGAGCACCAGGGCGGCCTGGGCGCGGTCCTGCACCGTGCGGAAGGCCTGGACCTCCTCGCCCTTCTGCGGCTTGACGCCCGGGCTCACGCTGGGATCCACCCCCGCGGTGAAGGTGCGAAGCCCCCTCTGGAAGAGCTTGCCTCCCTCCTCGGCCTTGGCCTTGGTCCGGAGATGGTAGAAAATGAAGAGCCCAACGGCCACGACAACGACTACGGAGCCTATGAGCAGCACACGCCTGTGCGTGGACGCCACCTCGAGCCCTCGCTCCATGGTGGAGAGCACCTTGTCGGGCTGCCTGAGCTCCTTGCGGGACATCCGCTTGCTGGACAATGGTCGATACCTCCGTAACCGGCGCTATTTAGCAGAGCCGAGGGGATGAGTCAATTGACGCGCAAGGCAGGTCATGGGTTGCCCCATCCCTTCTGCCCGAGGGAAACAGGAAGCTCATCGGCGGCTCGGTGCCAGATTATTCCGCGAGTCTTTCGGAACCAGGTCCGCTGGCGCCTGGCGTAGCGCCTGTGGGCTTGTCCGATGAGGCGGATAGCCTCTGGTAGCTCAATCAACCCCTCGAGATGAGTTACGATCTCCCTGTAGCCAGGGGTCTGGAGCCCCGGGCATCCGGGGGCCAGGCCACGCTCGAGGAGGCCCCGCACCTCCTCCACCAGCCCATGGGCGACCATGTCCCCGACCCTGGCCTCGATCCGGGTGTGGAGGACCTCGCGGCCGGGATCGATGCCCCAAATCAAGGCCTCGTACCGAGGATTCTCAAAGCCGTGGGAGGCCTGGCGCTCGGAGATGGGCACACCCGTGAGGGTCTGGACCTCCAGGGCTCGCACGACCCTGACGAGATCAGATGGATGCAGGCGCGCAGCCGCAATGGGATCCACCGCTGCGAGCCGGCGGTGGAGGTGCCCTGCCCCGAGCTGCTCCTCCTCGGCGAGGAGCGCCGCCCGAAGGGCCGGATTGGCGGGCGGCGCGGGACAGAGGCCGTAGAGAAGGGCCCGGATGTAGAGACCGCATCCCCCTGTGACAACTGGAAGAAGGCCCCGGCCCCTGATGTCCGCGATTGCCCGATCGGCCTCCTGGACATACCGCGCGGCGCTGAAGACCTCTGTGGGCTCCACGATATCCAACAGGTGGTGCGGCGCCGCCGCCCGCTCCTCGGCGGTGGGCTTGGCGGATCCGATGTCCAACCCCTTGTAGATCTGCACCGCGTCGGCGCTCACGATCTCGCCGCCCAGCTCGCCACTGATCCGGATGGCCGCCTCGGTCTTGCCAGTGGCGGTGGGCCCGCAGATCACCAGCAGCTCCGGCCTGCGCCCGGTCGGGGAGGGACCAGACATGCCTTCTCCTACTTCCTCTTTTGGGCCCGAGCGCTGCCCGCAATGGCGCTACTCTCGCCCGAACCGGCGGCGAAGCTCGGCCTCGTCGAGCCTGACCACCACTGGCCGGCCGTGAGGGCAGTGCCCGCTCCGCTCGGTCTCGTCCAGCGCGGCCAGCAGCGCCGCCACCTCCGCGTCGCCCAGCCACTGGCCCGCCCTGACGCTCGAGTGGCAAGCCATGGTGGCCAGGAGGCGCTCCGAGATCTGGTCCAAGGTCGCCTCGCCCGCCTGACCCTCCAGCTCTCCGAGCACGTCCCTGAA
Source organism: Polyangia bacterium (assembly GCA_034004785.1). GTDB lineage: Bacteria > Myxococcota_A > Polyangia > HGW-17 > JAJRWW01 > JAVEWA01. The sequence goes on along the minus strand of JAVEWA010000664.1, from coordinate 586 downwards.
GAGGCGCTCCGGGTCCACCTCCGTGAGGAGCGCAGGCACGGCGCGCAGGGCGGCGGTGCGCCCGGAGAGCAGCTCCACCTCGAAGCCGCAGCGGGCGAGGACGTCCCGCCGCTCCTCGCACAGGGCCTCCTCGGACTGCTCCAGAGTCAGCCTCAGGGGGAAGAGAAGCCGCTGCATCTTCACCGCGCCCCCCCCGAAGGCCTGCTTCAGGCGCCCATAGGTGATGCGCTCGTGGGCAGCGTGCTGGTCCACCAGGATCAGCTCTCCGTCTCCCTCGAGGAGGAGGTATGTCCTGAGGAGCTGGCCGAGGTAGCGGTGGCGCCCGAGGCTCCCCTGGGGCAGGGCCCGGTCCTTGCCGACCAGGCCGCCGAAGGTTCCCTGGGCTCGCTGGAAGGGCCAAGGGCCCTCCCCCTCGCGGCGAGCCTCCATGGAGCCCACTCCATAGGAGCCCTCGGCCTCTCCGAGGCTCCGGGCCGGATTTCCAGCCAGCGCACCGCTGGACTGGCCCCCGCCAGCCCCGGGCGCCGACAGCGGCGGCGATCTGAGAGCATAGCTCCGCGCGTAGGCTCGGGGCACGCCAGGGCTC
>JAVEWA010000663.1:0-3811 GCA_034004785.1 Polyangia bacterium | reverse complement strand
ACGCCGGGGCCTTGGAGGCCCTCGAGTCCATGCTCTCGGCGGTCGAGAGCAAGGGCCAGGTGCTCGACATCCTGGCGCCGGTATACGCGTCGGCGGGCAACAACGAGAGGCTGGCCTGGCTGGCCACGCAGCGACTCGAGCTCCTGGAGGACCGGTTCGATCGCGCCGCGCTCCTCGAGCGCATCGCCGAGCTGGCCGAGCAGCAGCTCCAGGATCCCGCGCGCGCCCTCGACGCCTGGGGGCGCGCCCTCGCCGAGCGCCCGGACGAGCAGAGATACCTCGACGAGATGCAGCGCCTGGCGGAGTCGCTGGGGCGCTTCGCCGAGGCGGTTGGCTACATCGAGGTCATCCTCGGGCGAGAAGGCCTCGAGGACGGCGTGGTGCTGGCGCTCTCCTACAGGTGTGCGGCCTGGCTCTCCGACGTCATCGGTGACGTGCGCAGGGCAGAGCATCACTTCCGCATGGCCCTGTCCAAGGACCCGGAGAGCCAGGAGATGCTCGGGCGTCTGGAGGCCATCTACAGGCACATCGGAGAGATCCAGCCGCTCATCGAGATCCTGAAGCGGCGCGCGGAGGGCGAGTACGACATCGAGAAAAAGAAGGCGATCCTCTCCGAGGTCGCCGAGCTGGCGGAGAACGCACTTGTGGACCCGGCCGCCGCTGCCGCCGCCTGGAGGAGCATCGCCGAGATCGACGAGTCCGACACTCGAGCTCAGGACGCCCTCATACGCCTGTACGAGGCGCAAGGGAGCTGGGAGGAGCTCATCTTGGCCCTGGAGAGGAAGGCCAGGTACCTCCTGGAGCCCTCACAGGGTCTGCCCATAAGGCATCGCATCGGCACGTTGCTCAGAGATCAGGTGAAGGACCTGGATCGAGCGGCGGACTGCTACCGGGACTGTCTCGACCTGGATCCACAGGACGAGGTGTCCCTGACGTCTCTCGAGGAGATCAACGCTGCCAAGGAGGACTGGCACGCGGTGCAGGACATCCTGCTCAGGCGCCTGGCGTCCATGGACCCGGGGCCTGGTCGCATACCATCGCTGGAGCGGCTCGCAAAGCTCGCCGAGAAGCGCTTCGAGAACATGGAGGAGGCCTACGACTACTGGCACCAGATCATCACGTTGGATCCGGCAAACACAGCCGCCTGGGAACAGGTGGAGCGGATCCTCTCCAAGGGAGAGAGGTGGTACGATCTGGTGGACGTGCTGAAGAGGCGTGCGGAGCAGCATGACGCCGTGGGAGACAGGGCCGAGGGAGTTGCCCAGCTCGTACGCGTGGCTCGCATCTGGGAGGAGCACCTGGAGAGCCCCGATGCAGCCGGTGAGATATTGAGGGAGATCCTCGGGAAGGAGCCCAACAACATCACCGCGCTGAACGGACTCGCCCGGCTCCACGAGCGGGCCGAGGAGTGGGACCAGTGCAGGGAGATCCTTGGAAGGGCCGCTCAGCTCGGCCCAGAGGGCAAGGACGCCGCCGAGCTCTACTTCCGCTTGGGCCAGGTGGAGGACAAGCTGAAGAACTCCGAGGGAGCCTATCAGAACTTCCTGCAGGCCCTGCAATTCCAGCCGACCCACGCCGAGGCCCTCGCGGCCGTGGATACCATAGCCCGCAAGCGTGGCGACTGGGCCGAGGTGGCTCGGCTGCTGGCGGTGCGTGCGGAGCACGCCAGTGACGACGAGGCGAGGCTCGCGCTCCTCACCGAGCTCGGGGTCCTCTTCGCGGACAAGCTCGGCCAGCCCCTTCAGGGCCTCCCATACCTCGAGCAGGCCCTCAGGATCGCGCCCGAGGATCCGGCGGTGCTCGCGCCGCTTGGCCACCTGTACTTCGTGGCCGGTCGGCTCGACGACTCCGAGCCCCTCTTCAAGGGCTTGATCGAGGCAGCGGCCAAGGCCAGGCGCCGCACCAAGGACATCGCGCCCTACCACTTCAAGCTCGGCGCCATCGCCGAGGCACGCGGTGACCTCGCCGGCGCGGCCAAGGAGTACGATACGGCCTACCGGATCGACACGACCTTCACGCCCGTGGTGGTGGCGCTCGGCAAGATCGCCATGGCCGCAAAGGACTGGGAGAAGGCCCGCAGGATCTACCGGGCCATGCTGCTGCAGAACATCGACGAGGCGGCCACGGGCATCTCCAAGGCGGACGTGTACTATAACCTCGGCCTGATCCACGAGGAGCTCGGCGAGGGGCCCAAGGCCGTTGGCATGTACGAGCGCGGCCTCGAGATCAAGCCGGACCACCCCGAGATCCTGGCAGCCATCGCCCGTGTGAAGAAGTAGCCTTCCGGTCATCGGTGATGAGACTGGAGCATCACGGACAGGGGACCCTCTACTTCTTCAACAACACGGTCATCTCCACCCGGGCGGGCAACACCACCCTCTTCCGCCTCTCCACGAACGACGAGGCCGCCGACGCCAGGAACAACATCTTCTACGTCACGGAGTCGGGCTCCTCGCTGGCGCTCCTCGGCGCCGATGGGCAGCTCTCCCTGTCTCACAACTGGCTGAGCGCTGGCTACGTCTCTTGCCACGGCACCCTCACGGGCTCGGTGCTGGACGACGGCACGAACCTCACGGGCAGCGATCCCGGCTTCGAGGGTTTTGGCTCAGGGGACTACCACCTCGCCGCGGGCTCGCAGTGCATCGACGCCGGCGGCGCCCTGGCCGCGGCTGCCGCTCCGGATCACGCAGTGCTCTCGCAGTTTATCGACCCCAGGGGCTCAGAGCCTCGGCCGCTGGAGCCGCCCCTCGACCTCGGCGCCTTCGAGCGCTGCGTGTCGGGCTCTTGCGGTGGCTCGGACCCGGACGGGGGCCTGCCCGCCGACGGCGGGCTGGTGGGAGACGGCGGCGCGGGTAGTGACGGCGGCTCGACCCCCGACGGCGGCGCGACCTCCGACGGCGGCGCGACCCCAGATCCCAAGGGAGACAGCGGTTGCGGCTGCGCCTCGGCCGGCAGAGGCGCCCCTTGCGGCCCGCTCGCGGTCCTGCTGCTCTGGTTGCTGGCGCCGCGGCTTAGCCGCCGCCGGTTCGGTTGAGAAGATCGGCTCTGCGAGGAGGGGAACTACCGGGGCTACCAGATGGCGGCGAAGCCGATGCGGCCGTAGAAGGCGCCCACCGCCGAGGTAGTGTCTTGCTCACCGGGGCCGTCCGGGTCGTAGTTGATGAGGACCCAGAGCCCGCGGAACCCTGCCTCCACGCTCGCGCAGAAGCGCGGGTGGAAGAAGTAGCGCATCCCCAGCCCGAGGTGGAAGCCGAGGATCGTGGTGCCGGTGTCCTCGTCGCTGTCGGTGTCGGTCTCGTCGTACACCGCGAAGCCCACGTGGATGCCGCCCGAGAGGTAGAGGGCGAGGGGGCTCGACTCGAGGAGGTGGAACTGCACCGTGGGCTGGAAGATCATCGCGTTGATGATCTCGTGCTCCTTCAGGGTGATCCCACCTCCGGTCTGCGACTGGTAGGTGGCCATGTGGTAGTACTCGAGGCCGAGGCCGAGGATCAAACGGTTCAGCTTGTAGCCCACTAGGAAGGAGCCGCCGACCTGCTGGCCCTGCCCGGTCAGGCCGTTGTAGGCGGTAAGCTGCCCTCCAAGGCCCACCTCCATAAACAAGCCCCTGGCCTTGATTCCCCCCTGGGCGGGGCCCTGGGCCGCGCCCTGCCCGAAGGCCTGCGTGGAGCCCAAGAACGAGAGGATGAACGCTGCTGCAAGCACCACGAGAGATCTCTTCATAGTGCACCTCCAACTTTCCATTTTGGACGCCGACCCGGCTCTTGCCGGGCCAGTCAGGGCTCCCAGCGATCCCTGGCGGAGAGTCCTT
>JAVEWA010000662.1:0-3827 GCA_034004785.1 Polyangia bacterium | reverse complement strand
GCTACTGTCCGAAGAACCGATCCGGGTGGTACTAGAGCGAGATCTTGCGGTAGGCGCGCTGGACCTCCTTGGCGTCGCACCCGGGATGAAGCCCTAGCAGGGAGTAGAAGTCCAGCTCTTCGATACGATGGTAGAGCTCGTGGACCTCCCGCTGCTTGTCCTCCGAGAGGTCGCAACCAGGATCGGGCGAGAACGGTGGAACGCTCGCGTCCGTGGCTTGGGCCTGGACAGGGCCGCCAGCGGGCCCATCCGGACCCAGGGCGCCGCCAGCGGCTCCCTGCTCCGCTGCCGGCGCTCGGGCAGGGTCTGGAGCCCCGGGAACCTCGAGGGCTCCCTCGGCCTGGAGCTTCCCGAGGATCTCCAGGGTCTGCTCCCTCGGGAGAGCCGAGAGGAGGCAGAGCTCCTCCACCGTGGAGACTCCGTCCACGCGGGACAGCACGAAACCCTCCTGTGGGGTCAGGCGCAGAGAGCCCAGGTCCAAGCCGGTCTTGAGCTTGGGGACCTCGCGGGCGAATTTGACGTCCGAGATCCAGGTCACTGGCTCAATCCTTCATTGCCACATCCCAGACTATTGACTCCCACGGTGAAACGATACCCACTGGCGGCTCAGTCTGTGTATTCCGGGTGAGAATAGCAAGAATACTCGCTCGATCAACACCCAGCGGGCCCGAAACCACGGAAGCTCACGGGATCACACCGTCGGCACGCCCAAGCCAGGCATGGTCCAGCTCGGTCGGAGTTGAAGGCCGTGGGCCCGCCTAGAGGATGTAGCGGCTGAGATCCTCGTCGTGGATGATGTCCTTCAGCCGATCGTCCACGTAGTCGCTCGTGACCGCTATCGACTGCCTGCCGATGTCCGGAGCCTCGAAGGAGAGCTCCTCGAGGAGCTTCTCCATGATGGTGTGGAGGCGCCTGGCGCCTATGTTCTCGTGCCGCTCGTTCACGAGGGCGGCCAAGCTGGCGATCTTCAGCACCGCCTCGGGGCGGAAGGAGAGCTCGATGTCCTCTGTGAGCATGAGGGCCGTGTACTGCGTGGTGAGGGCGTTCTCCGGCTCGGTCAGGATCCTGACGAACTCCTCGGCTCCAAGGGAGTGAAGCTCCACGCGGATGGGGAAGCGGCCCTGGAGCTCGGGGATCAGGTCCGAAGGCTTGGCCACGTGAAAGGCGCCCGCCGCTATGAAGAGGATGTGATCCGTCTGCACCGGGCCGTACTTGGTGGTGACGGTGGAACCCTCGATGATCGGCAGGAGGTCCCGCTGCACCCCCTCGCGGGAGACGTCGGGGCCGTGGGTGTGCTCGCGGCCCGCGATCTTGTCGATCTCGTCCAGGAAGACGATCCCGGTGTGCTCCACCCGGCTGACGGCGTCTCTGGTGACCTTGTCCATGTCGATGAGCTTCCCAGCCTCCTCCGCGGTCAGGATCTTGAGGGCCTCGGGGACCCTGACTTTCCGCTGCTTGGTCCGGCCACGCATGCCGGGAAACATGGAGCCGATGTTGAACCCCATCTCCTCGACGCCGCTCGAGGAGATGATCTCCACGATGGGGTTCTGGGACTCCGTGGTCTCGATCTCGATCTTGCGCTCGTCCATCTTGCCCGCCTTGAGGAGCGCCCGGAGCTTCTCGCGCGTGGTGTCGCTCGTCTCGGACTGGGCGACTCCCTCCTCCGAGGGGCGATCCGTGAAGGAGCGGGCCTGTGAGGATGGCGAGGGCAGGAGCAGGTCGAGGACGCGCTCCTCGGCGTTCTCCCGGGCTCGATCCTGGACGAGGACCATCTCCTCGGCTTTGACCATGCCCACGGCGATCTCGGTGAGATCCCGGATCATGGAGTCCACGTCCCTCCCCATGTAGCCCACCTCGGTGTACTTGGAGGCCTCCACCTTGATGAAGGGGGCCTGGGCGAGCTTCGCCAGGCGCCTGGCGATCTCGGTCTTCCCCACTCCGGTGGGGCCGATCATGATGATGTTCTTGGGGGCGATCTCGTCGCGCAGCTCCTCGGGCACCTGCTGCCTGCGCCAGCGGTTTCTGAGCGCGACGGCCACGGCGCGCTTGGCCAGCTTCTGGCCGATGATGTAGCGGTCGAGCTGCTCCACGATCGCCCGCGGAGTGAGGTGGGCCGAATCAGAGGTGAGGTTGCTCATTCCCGTATTCCTCGATGGAGTAATGGACGTGATCGGCGGTGTGGTCAGGACGTGGCTCGGGCTAGCCGCTCCTACTCCACACCCAGCTCCAGCACGCTGACCTGGTTGTTGGTGAAGACGCAGATCTCGGAGGCGATCCGGAGGGCCTCCTCGGCCACCTCTCTGGCGTTCAGCTTGGTGTGGCCAAGGAGGGCTCGTGCGGCCGCCGAGGCGTACCCGCCTCCGGAGCCGATGGCAACGACGTCGCCGTCGGGTTCGAGCACGTCGCCCGTGCCCGAGATTAGGTACATGTGCCCCCGGTCGGCGACGAGCAGGAGGGCGTCGAGCTGCCTGAGGATCTTGTCCATGCGCCACTCCTTGGCCAGCTCCACCGCCGCCCTCGTGAGGTTCTGGTTGAAGGCCTTGATCTTGGCCTCGAGCTTTTCGAAAAGAGCGATGCCGTCAGCGGCGCTCCCCGCGAAGCCGGCGATGATGCTGCCGTCCGCCAGGGGGCGAACCTTCCGGGCGCCGGACTTGACGATGGTGTTGCCGATGCTGACCTGGCCATCCCCCGCGATCACCACGCGACCGTCGCGCCGGACGCCGATCACCGTCGTGGAACGGACCTTGGTCTCGGGGTTCTGCCTCATGGGCGCTCCTTTGGCTTCGACTTGGCCCGGGGGTGGGCGTCGTCATAGACCTGCATGAGACGCCCCACTCCGACGTGGGTGTAGCGCTGGGTGGTGCTCAGGCTGGCGTGCCCGAGGAGCTCCTGGATCGCGCGGAGATCCGCGCCCGAGTCCAGCATGTGGGTTGCGCAGGCGTGCCGCAGGGCGTGGGGGCCGGCGTCGGCGGGGAGCCCGGAGGCGGCCCGGTACCTGTCCAGCACCCTGGCGACGCTGCGTCCGGTGAGGCGCCCGCCCCTGGCGTTGAGGAACAGGGCATGGGGAGCGCCCTCGCCGCGGGCCCGCTCGAGCAACCGGGGACGCTCGACGAGCCAGGCGCGGAGCGCCCGGGCTGCCGCTCCTCCCAAGGGGACGATGCGCTCCTTGTCGCGCTTGCCGTGCCGAATGCGAAGGTTCATACGGCCTTCCTCGTCCTCGATGTCCTCGAGGTTCAGCGACACCGCCTCCTGGCGTCGGAGCCCCGCGCCGTAGAGAACCTCGAGGAGCGCCCGGTCCCGCACGCCGAGCGTGGTGTCCTCGGGCGGGGCCTCCACCAGGGCCTCCACCACCTCCGCGTCCGGGGCCACGGGGAGGGGCTTGGGCCTCCTCGGCATGGAAACCAGGCGCGCCGCGTTTTGCGCCACTGCTTTCCATCGCAGGAGGTAGCGGCAGAAGCTCCTTAGGGCGGACAGCTTCCTCCCGAGGGTCGTGGGGCCCACGTGGCCAGACAGGGCGGCAAGGTAAGAACGGACCATGAGCGTGTCAAGGCGAGCGGGCTCCAGGGGGATGCCCATCGAGTCCCAGTGTCTCAGGAACTCCTCGAGATCACGGCGGTAGGCGGAGATGGTGTGGACGCTCGCCCGCCGCTCTCCGGCCAGATCCGCGAGGAACTTCTCGAGCCATTCGCGCATGACGGCATGGTAGCACGGCCCGTCCCCTGTCGGGAAAGGTTCGGGGCGGACCCTAGGGTTTGGCCGAGTGGCCTGAATTCGGCCAGGGTTGCCGGTCGGCTACTTCTTCGTCAGCTTGGTGCGTAGGTAGGACT
>JAVEWA010000661.1:0-3841 GCA_034004785.1 Polyangia bacterium | reverse complement strand
CGGTGGGAGAGGTCAAGCTGTTAGTGGCCGCTGTTGACGACAGGGAGCAGGGCGCGGCCTTCGAGCTGCTCGGGCCCGAGACCCGCGCTCGCTTGAAGGCTGCCGCGGCCAGGGCAATCGCCCTCGGCGGGGGCAAGCCGCGTCTCGTGCCCAAGGAGATGCTGTCGCTCGCGTGGCGCTCCGAGGCGGAGGCGGACTGGAAGCCCAAGTCCTTCAAGCTGCTCGGGGTGGAGGGAGAGGTGGCGCGGGTGGAGGTGAGCGGGGCGTCGAAGGGGCAGCGGCAGGTCGTGAGGCTCGTGAAGGTCAAAGGCCATTGGCGGGTGGAGCTCGGCGCTCCGCCTTCTCGCTGAGCCGTTCCGGGGATCGGGGCGGCGCCCGCAGGGAAGAGCTCGCCCCCAGGGGGCGTTACAAGGGCTCGGGCCGGCTCCTTGGCAAGCCTTGGAGCGAGACCCGGAGCGAGGTCCGGAGCGAGGCCCGGAGCGAGACCCGGAGCCAGGCCCGGAACGCGGCCCGGAGCGCGGCTCGGAGCGCGGCCCTGAGGCGGCCTCCGGGCCATTGGGCAGGCCGGATCAGGGAACCTCGAGATGGAGTGGCTCCTCAGCGTTCTCCTCGTGCTTGGCATGGAGGTCCGTCCAGGGCCCGTGGGGGTGGCCCTTCGACGCGCCAACGAGCGGGCCCACGGCCTTGGGATCCTGCGCGGCAAGACCGTGCTCATGTTCGGGGACTCCATGGTGAACTGCGGGGTCAACGTGTGGCTGGAGCCATGGCTGAAGCGCCAGGGCGTGGCCCGCTTCGTGACCAGGAGCTGGGCGAGCTCCACGACCCTCTCTTGGTCCATCGCGCCCAAGCTGGACACCTATATCTGGCAGTATGACCCGGACATCGTCATCGTGATGCTCGGATCGAACGAGCTCTTCCATCCCTACCCGCACATGAAGGTCAGGCCCATCAGGACCCTGCTCGGGCGGCTCGCGCCGAACAGGCTGGTGCTCTGGGTGGGGCCGCCGGCCTGGAAGCCGGACAAGGGCATCATCGCCACCATGAAGGCCCAGCTCCCCCCGGGGCGTTTCTTCGACTCCGGCAAGGTCCTCATGGGGCGGCAGAAGGACGGCTACCACCCCAGCATGGCTGGCTCCAAGACCTGGGCCGAGGCCCTCCAGGGCTGGCTCACCGAGGTGATGGAGTCCCTGCCCTCGAAGGGGCGCGGAGCAGCCGCGGCCCCCAAGCAGCCTCGGCGCGGAGCCCAGTCGCAGGTCGGAGGTCAGTAGGACGCGAGGTGGAGGTCCTTGGTGCGGGCGCGCTCGTAGGTGGCCTTGTCGATCCAGGTGAGGCGGTGCATCTGGTAGAGCAGGTAGCGCAGGTGGAGCAGCCAGTCCATGCCGGCGCGGCCCCCCTTGAAGCGCTCGTGGAAGACCCTCGGGCTCGGCGTGATCGCCGCCAGGTGGGCGGCCTCCAGGGGCTCGAGCCTGGAGGGCTCCTTGCCGAAGTAGCGCCTGGCCGCGGCCCGCACGCCGAAGATGCCGGGGCCCATCTCCACGAGGTTCAGGTAGATCTCCAGGATGCGGCGCTTGTCCAAGACCTGCTCCAGGCGCCAGGTCAGGATGGCCTCCTCGAGCTTTCGCGCTAGGGTCCGCTTGTGGCTCAAAAAGACGTTCTTGGCCACCTGCTGGCTGATGGAGCTGGCGCCCTTTGCGAAGCCGCGGCGCTTGAGGTCCGCCGCCAGGGCCCGCTCTATGTTCTCCAGGTCGAAGCCGCGGTGCTCGAAGAAGCGCCGGTCCTCTGCCGCCAGGAAGGCGCCGATGACGTTCCTGCCGAGGCGGATGTAGGGGACCCAGTCGGGGTTCTCGGGGCCCATCACCAGCCGGGTGGGCGCCCAGCCCGGGGGGCGGATCACGAAGGAGAAGGGCCTGCGCAGGGACTCCACGTCGGCCTCGGGCGCGTCCCTCGACACGCGGCAGGAGTTGGGGCTGGCCCTCGCAGTGAGGGTCAGCTCGTCGAGGCTCCTGGCCTGGGCGTCGAGCGAGAGCTCGCCGCCGAGGGCGCCCGCCAGCCGGAGGCCGCCAAGAGTGGGGACGAGCTCCTTGGGGATTGAGGCGAAGAGCAGGGCGCAGTCCGTCGCGGGGAGGACGAGCCGCCCATGCCCACGGCGCGTTGACAGGCTGAGCTCCCCCTCCAGGCCGAGCTTGGCCCGGCCTGTGGAGATGCTGGCCTTTTCCAGCGCCAGGCGCGAGCCCTGCCGGTGCCAGCGGAGGTGGCCCTCGAGGGTCGCGTCCTCGAAGCGAACGGTAGTGGGCGCGAGCCTGGAGTGGTTCACGGCGAGCCGGGTCAAGGTCGCGGTGCCCTTGGCCTCCAAGGAGCGGCGGCCTTTCGCGCTCAGGGAGGCCGAGCCCCTGAGAGTCGCGCCTCGCAGGCCGAGGCCCACGGGGGAGGGCCAGGGGTAGATGGAGCCCAGGCGCAGCTCCTCGAGGGCGAGGCGGCTCCCGAGGGTGGCGTTGCGGAGGTCGAGATCGGCGCTCGCCCGGAGCCGATCGGATGGGCCCTCGCCCTTGGACTCCAGGCGAAGCTGCAGCAGGTCGGGCGCCAGCTCGTCTGCAAGGAGGGAGAAGGCGCGGCCCGGGCCAGGGCCAGGCGGGATCCAGGCGCCGCGATCCACCCTGAGCCAGCCGAGGCGCAGCCCTCGGGCGCCGCCCTCGCGGCCGCGGAGGGCGAAGCCGTGGAGCTCCATCCGGCCATCCGAGGCCAGCTCGAAAGAGAGCAGCCTGCCCGAGCCCCGCAGTTGTCCGCTGGCGCCTCGTTTGAGCCGCAGCCCCGTAGCCTCCAGGCTCTTCGGGCCGGCGCCAGGGCCCCTGCCGAGCTCGCGCAGGAGGACCCTGTCGAAGCTGGCCTCGAGCACGGCGCCGCCGGCGCGCATGCGGCCGGGCCTGCCCGGCCTGGGGGGCTGTCCGCGGAGGCGCCTGGCCAGGCGGCGCAGGCTGGCCTCGGCGCCCTGGCGCTCCCAGCGGAAGCTGCCATTGTGGAGCCTCGCCCTCGAGAGGGCGGGCCGCAGGGCGGCGATGGAACCGAGGGAGAAGGCGAGATCCACCCTCGGGGCGTCCCAGCGTCGGGCGCCAGGTCCGTCCCAGACCGCTCTCAGGCCCACCAGGCGAAGGCTGGCAGGGCCCGTGACAAGGACGCGGGTCAGCTCGACCCGGGCGTCGAGGCGCCTCCCTAGGTTGCTCGAGAGGGCGCTCCCAAGGGCGCTCGTGGCCCAGAGATCCAGCAGGGCAGGGCCCAGCAGAGCCGCGAGCCCGGTGAGCCCTCCCCAGAGGACTCTCTTCAGGCCCGGGGAGACCCTGGAGCTTGGCATGGGGATCAGTGGGGCCCTGCGGCCCCCGCGACCAGGGCCTCGTCCTCCATGTAGGAGTAGGAGTGCTGCTCATGGGCGCGCCTTATCGGTTCGCCGCCGGCCTTGAGGCTCGCGGTCTCGAGCACGGCCTCCACCAGATCGCCGAAGTCCAGGCCGGCGGCCTGGGCGATCTTGGGCAGCACCGAGGTGGAGGAGTAGCTGGGCAGGGAGTTCACCTCCAGCAGGAACTCGTTTCCGGTCTCGGACAGCAGCATGTCCACCAGGGTGATCCCGTCGCAGCCGAGGGCCTCGTGGGCCTTGCGGGCCTGGGTGAGGATGCCGTGGAGGCGGTTAGTCGAGAGGCGGGCCGGAAGGAAGAGCTCGCTTCTCCCGTGGCCGTTCTTGTCGCGGAAGCTATAGATCCCATCACCGGGAACCACCTCGGCCGCGCCGATGGGCTGACCATCCAGCACGGCCACCTGGACCTCCATGCCCTCGATGTAGCGCTCCACCAGG
>JAVEWA010000660.1:0-3856 GCA_034004785.1 Polyangia bacterium | reverse complement strand
CGATCTCCCTCTCCAGGTCATCCAGGCGCTCCTTGGCGGCCTTGGTCTTCTCCCTCTTCTGGGCCTGCCGCTCGATCTCCAGGTGGGTTAGCTGCCGCTGGAGCTGGTCGATCTCCACCGGGAGCGAGTCGATCTCCATCTTCAGCCGGGACGCGGCCTCGTCCACCAGGTCGATGGCCTTGTCGGGCAGGAACCTGCCGCTTATGTACCTGTCGGAGAGGCGAGCCGCCGCCACGAGGGCGTCGTCCTGGATGCGGATCCCATGGTGCACCTCGTACTTCTCCTTGAGGCCCCGCAGGATGGAGAGGGTCTCCGCGACCGAAGGCTCTCCCACCAGCACGGGCTGGAATCGCCGCTCGAGCGCCTTGTCCTTCTCGACGTGCTTTCTGTACTCGTCCAGGGTCGTGGCGCCGATACACCGCAGCTCGCCTCGGGCGAGGGCGGGCTTGAGCATGTTGGAGGCATCCATGGCCCCCTCGGCGGCTCCAGCCCCTACCAGGGTGTGGAGCTCGTCGATGAACAGGATCACCTCGCCCTCGGCAGCTCCCACCTCCTTCAGGACCGCCTTGAGACGCTCCTCGAACTCCCCGCGATACTTGGCCCCCGCCACCAGGGCGCCGAGATCCAGGGACAGGAGGCGCTTGTGCTTCAGAGACTCTGGCACGTCTTGGGCGGCGATCCTGAGGGCGATGCCCTCGGCGATGGCGGTCTTGCCGACCCCAGCCTCGCCGATGAGCACGGGGTTGTTCTTGGTGCGCCTCGAGAGCACCTGCATGGAGCGCCGGATCTCCTCCTCCCTGCCGATTACCGGGTCGAGCTTGCCCTTGCGGGCCGCCTCGGTGAGATCCCTGGTATAGCGCTTCAGGGCCGCATACTTGCCCTCGGGGTCATCGTCGGTGACCCGGACGTTCCCACGTACCTCTGTAAGGGCCTCGAGGATGGCCTCCCTGGTCGCCCCGTGCCGGGAGAGGATCTTGGAGGCCTCGCCGTGATCGCGGCTGGCGAGGGCGAGGAGCATGTGCTCGGTGGAGACGTACTCGTCCTTGAAGGCGTCCGCTTCGGCGAAGGCGTCGTTGATGAGCTTGGTTGCGCTTTTTCCGAGGCCGGTCTCGAAGCCGCCGCCGGAGACCTTGGGCTGGCGGTCCAGGTGGGCCTGGACCTCCGCCCGGACCGAGTCCGGGTTGGCGCCCACCTTGCGGAGCATTGGCGCCACCAGACCGTCCTCCTGTCGGAGCAGGGCGAGGAGCAGATGCTCCGGACCTATCTCCTGGTGTCCAAGGCTGGTGGCGCTCTGCAGGGCCTCCTGCACCGCCTCTCGGGACTTGATGGTCAGCTTGTCGAACCGCATTGTCATCCTCCTCCCGTTCCCCCATGCCTAGAGCGAGCGCAGTCTCCTCACCCTCTCCCCGATGGGTGGATGCGTGGAGAACATGCTCGCCATGCCCTCTGCCGACAGAGGCTGCATAATGAAGAGGTGCGCCGTGGCCGGAGAGGTGCGGGTGGGCACCCGCTCCTGCGCCCAGGCCAGGCGATCGAGGGCGTCCGCCAGCCCCCGGGGGTTCCCTGCGATCTGTGCCCCCACCCTGTCGGCTTCGTACTCGCGCCCTCTGCTTATGGACATCTGGATGAGCATCGCCATGATGGGCGCCAGGATTATCATCAGCAGGGCGGAAATTCCGCCCCCGCCCTCCTCGCTGTCCCGTCCACCGAAGAGCATGGAGAAGCCCAGGATCTGGGCGATCATGGAGATCGCGCCCGAGATGGCTCCGGCCACGGTCATGATCAGCATGTCCCTGTTCTTTATGTGGGCCAGCTCGTGGGCGATGACGCCCTCGAGCTCGGAGGGCTTCATCAGCTCGAGGAGCCCGGTGGTCACCGCGACGGCTGCGTTCCTCGGGTTCCTTCCAGTGGCGAAGGCGTTTGGCGAGTCGTCCCGGATGATGTAGAGCGCGGGCATGGGCAGGCCCGCTCGATCCGCCAGGCGCTCCACCAGGCTGAAGAGCCGGGGAGAGTCCGCCCTCGAGACGGGCTCGGCGTGGTGCATTCGGAGCACCATCTTGTCGGAGAACCAGTAGGCTCCGAAGTTCATCAGGCCGGCGATGACCAGCGCGCCCACTGCCCAACCGGGGCCGCCGATGGCGTAGCCTATCGCTCCAAACAGGGCCGTGAGTCCTGCAAGGAGGAGCGTCGTCTTGGTGTAGTTCCACGCCGTGAGGCCCAGGCTGGTTCTTAGCGGCGCGTCCTGCTTTCGAATGCTGCGCTGGGTCGTCATGGTGTCTGGCCTTCCTACCGGGTCTTCCCGCGGGCCCTGTTGCGGTGGCACCTGGCCTTCACGCCCCAACCGCGGCCCGGTCGTGAATCTGCATGCCAAAGTAATGACTGACAGGGAGCTGTCAAGGCCGTGCAAAAGATAGTGCTTACGCGATCTTGCATTGCCGCCGATCTTCGATGGCGGTCTTGGGGTCAGCTTGATGGGGCCATCCGAGTGGGGCGCCTGCTCGTCGAGTCGTCTCCATTGGCCCCTGCGCTTGGGGTAGGGTAGGCCATGGGCGCCGTGCGGCGTTGCCGCCGTCGGTTTCCCATGGCCTCCCTCCGAACCGGACGTGCGCCTTTCGTTACGCATCCGGCTCTCCAGGAGTCGTGGTGTAGTCCGTAGGTGGCATGCTCTACCCCTGGTTACACTGGACGGCGGGATAGGAGAGCTTACCTGCCGCCAGGCGCGTCCATGCGCGCCTTCCAGCCCGGATCAGCAAACCAGGCCGGATCGGGTAACAGTGGCCCCTCGGTCCCATCCGACCAAAGAGGGGAGTCGGCGTAAATACAGAGGCTTCCAGCGCATGCTTCGTTGTCTCACCATAGACCCTGCGGTAGCCCGGCCCACGAGGGATTGGCTCGCGTCCGGTACATTTCAGGCCGTTCTGCTCATTCCACCCGCCGTCGGAACCCGGTCGGGCTTCACGGCCCCCTTTCGGGCAGATCTCTCCTCTACCCGAGGCGGCATTGCAGCCGCCGGTCAGCCACCAGCCGGTGCACATGCACCTGTATATGTAAAATGCGCACTTCATGGCGCACTGCAGATCCGCCGGGGTGACTTGGCCCTGCGATTGGCGTGCTTGACACCCGCGGCGGGCCGTGCACCATCGGCTGGGCTTGCGCCGGCGTCCGGCCTCCCCTTGGGCTGCTTGGCCCGGCGCTTTCGCCCGGATGGCGGAACGGGTAGACGCAAGGGACTTAAAATCCCTCGGGGTTATCCCCGTGCCGGTTCGAGCCCGGCTCCGGGCACTACTGCGCGGCCAAGCGAGGTGCCAATCTCATGTCCTCGAGCGAGCAACCTTGCAGCCTTGCGCCTGAGAGCGTCCCTGGCGTTGTAAGCTCGGGCCACGGGCGCCTGTCCGAGGTGA
Organism: Polyangia bacterium; assembly: GCA_034004785.1. Taxonomy (GTDB): domain Bacteria; phylum Myxococcota_A; class Polyangia; order HGW-17; family JAJRWW01; genus JAVEWA01. The sequence continues at coordinate 455 of JAVEWA010000660.1, read as the reverse complement.
AGGCGGTCCTTTGCGACATGGACGGCACCCTCTACGTCAGCGACCAGCTCATCCCGGGCGCGGATCGGTTCGTGGCCATCGTGAGGAAGAGGGGCTTGCCCCTCCTCTTCCTCACGAACAACTCGTCAGCCAGGGCGGTGAAGTACCGCGATCGCCTGAGACGGCTCGGCATCCCGGCCGAGAACGAGGAGATCCTGACCTCGGGCGCGGCGGCCGCTTTCTTCATCAGGGACCAGACTCCCCATCGCAGGGTCTTTCTGCTCGGGACGCCCGAGCTTCGGCAAGAGCTCGAAGAGGCAGGGCTCGCCGTTCTCGACTCGGGAGACCAGGGAGAGCCCGACTGCGTCCTGGTGGGTTTCGACAAGAACTTGACCTACGCCCGCCTCGAGCGGGCCTGCCTGCTCCTGGCGGGCGGTTGCCCCTACTTCGCCACCCACCCCGACTTCACCTGCATC
>JAVEWA010000659.1:0-3864 GCA_034004785.1 Polyangia bacterium | reverse complement strand
GGTGGCCATGGAGCCACCGCAGCCGAACATGGGAATGCAGGGGCCGTACAGCCCGCAGTCGGCGTCAGTTGAACAGGAGCTCGGGATGACGGTGCCTTGCGGCGGCTCCACTGGGAAGAACTGGATTCCGACGCCCATGCCAGCGGCGTCCGAGGAGCCCACGAAGGTGTTGATGGCGGTGGTCATCTGGCTCCACTTGTTCTCGTCCCCCATGGAGCCGGAGCGGTCCAGCATGATGTAGACGTCCAAGGGGACGAGCTCGCCGGGGACGGTCACGGCTTCGCAGGCCTGGTAGCAGCGGCCGTGGTCCTCGAACCAGCCCGGGAGGCAGTCGCCGCAGGTGTAGTCGCCACCCGCCTGGGCCACGCAGGTCCGGCCCTGGGCTGCGCAGAAGCTCTCGCAGGTCACGATGATCACGCAGTTGTTGTTGCTGTCCCGCTCGTAGCCCGTGTCGCAGAGCTCACAGGTGGAGCCCACGTAGCCCTGCTCGCAGAGGCATCTTGCGGTTCCCGAGCTGTCGTCGCAGGTGCCGTGGCTGCCGCAGGCCGCGACGTCGTTGCAGTCGATGGTCTTGGGTTTGACCGGACCACAGGACAGGAGCAAGGCGCCGAGGATGGCCACTGGGAGATACTGGCGAAGCGGGGCTAGTCTCATTGGCTGCTCTCCTGGCCGCCTCGTGACGGCCGGCATCGGTCTTTGCCCCTGGGAGAAACACCCCCCGGGGGCGGGGCACCATGGCTCAGTGCCTTCACAGGACACGAGCACTATCGGCTATAACGATATACCAAGCGTGGTATCTTGGCCAGACGTGACGAAGGTGCCCGGCACGATGCTAACCGAGCTGACTTGCGGAAACTGCGGTGCGCCCATCGCCATGCCAGGTGGACTTCGTGGGGGCGCCACCCTCACTTGCGACTACTGCGGGACCACATTCCTCGTGTCTCCACTTGCGGTGGAGCCGAAGCCGGACGCGGCGGGAGAGGTCGCGGAGTCCGGGGAGGCCTCCGAGGCGGTCGAGGAGAGCTTCTCTGTCTCGTCGGTCCACGGCGGCATCCGCTTCGAGCTGACCGAGAAGCAGCTCGAGCTTCCCAGGACTCCCCCCGAGGGCACGGAGATCAGGGTCGAGAACGAGCCGGGGCGACGCTTCCACGCCTCGATCCCCCCCAAGAGCAAGACCAAGGAGGACAAGAACGCCGCCCTCGGGATCCTCGGTTTCACGCTCTGTCTGGGAGCGGGCTTTCTCTACTGGGGAATTGCGGCAGGGAGCGGCTGGCAACAGGTCGTGGGGGCCGTGGCGCTCTCCCTGTTCCTGGTCTTCCTCTTGGCGGAGCGTTCGCTCCGGCTCTCCGAGGATGTACTGATTGAGAATGGGAAGCTCAGGCGTCTGCGAGCCAGTAGCGCTCGGCGTCAGGAGCACAGCTTGGACTGGTCCAGGGTGGAAAAGCTGTCCATTCCCACCTATCTCGAGCTGAAGGCAGCGGACGACAGTCTGGATATCGCTATCAACGTCACGGCAGAAGAGCGGCGCTGGATCTTCGAGGAGCTGAGGCGCTTTGCTTCCGGCGCTCCCAAAGGGGGCAAGAGAGCAGGTTGAGGCTCCTCAGAATTGGCCTATCCCGCCTCGTATGTCCGAGGTTCCCTGGCCATGAAGGCGCCATTGACAGTCATGCGAGCCTGCCGCTATCCTCCGGGGGTCTGGCACCGAGGAGAAGGATCCATGATCAGAAATAGATCCCGTGCGATGCACGCGACAGCCATCCTGGCCGCCTTTGGCTTTGTCCTGGTAGTCGGCCAGGGTACGGCCGGGGCTTGGACTGCTTCCTCGCTTGGGTCTGGAGCCCCCACCCTCGCGGCCCTCTCGGCCCAGCAGTTCAACAGCTCCCAGTTCATGGAGGACACTCCAGAGGAGATCTACGTCGAGAACCGGGTCAACCCCTGGCAGGCCTGGGCCCTGGCTTTCTTCCCAACCGCCATCGTCAAGGGCGTGACAATATCCCTCGCGGCCAGCCTCTCGGCGGAGCAGTCATGGGCTCCCTACCTCACCTTGGTGCCCTCCATGGGGCAGAGCCACTTCTGGGAGACGGGGGTCTGGTGGGCCGGGCTCATCGCCCTTGGCGGCGACCTCATCAGCGGCGCCCTGCTCACCTTCTACTTCAGTGAGTACCACGCATCCACTCCTACTACCCGTCCGGAAAAGACTATGCTCTACGCGGGAATAGGCGTCCTGGCAGTGTTCTTCCTCTACGAGAACATCTCGGCCCCCGTCGTGGCCAACTGGCAGAACAAGCGGCTCCGGCGGCAGTTCAAGCCGGCCTCCGACGAGGACGCCAGAGCCATCCGCGGGCCCGACTCCGGGTGGCGTTTCTCACCCTGGCCAGACCATGGCGTGGCCCAGATCGGCCCAGACATTCGGAGCCACACACCGGTCGGGGCGGCCTACTCCTTCAGCTTCTAGTATTTGAAGTCCTCCGCTTGCTTTTGGCCTCATTTGTTCCTTAATAGCGCATCGTTTGCAGGGCCAGGCGCAGGTGGTCCCCTCGGGCCTCCCGGCCGGGCCACCCGAGGGTGAAGCGTTTTCAGGTCCACGTGGCAGGGGGCCAGCAGGGAAGGAGCAGCAGATGGAGACGGCAGCGGAGGCGCGTGGGGACGCACGAAGGATGCAGGGAGATGCGCCCAGGCTCGGGTTGGACATCGGCTCGGTGAACGTCAAGGGCGTCCTGCTGCCAGGGGGAGGAGCCCCCGGGGAAAACACCTGGTGCCGCCCGGTGCAGGGGAGGCCAATCGAGGCAGTGGCGCAGATCCTCGAGGAGGCGATGTCTGCTGGCGAGGATCCGGAAGGGCTCCAGGTGGCGGTCACCGGGGCGGGCAAGTCCCTCCTGGCCTCAACTGAGGGAGCGGAGCAGGTGAACGAGGTGGTGGCAGTGGCACGGGCGGTGGGGCTTGGTCACCCGGAGGTCCGCACGGTGATCGACATCGGGGGGCAGTTCACCAAGTGGATCCTCCTGGCTAACCCCGAGCAGGGACTGTCCCGGACAGGCGCGGTGGAGGACTTTGCCCTGAACGGGCTCTGCGCCGCTGGTTCCGGGGCGTTCCTCGAGCAACAGGCGGGCCGGCTTCGGCTCGGCCTCGACGAGCTGGGCCGCCTGGCGGCGGGCGCCTCGAGGGGCGCAACCATCGCAGGGCGTTGCAGCGTCTTCGCCAAGTCGGACATGATCCATCTTCAGCAGCGTGGCGCTCCCGTGGAGGAGATCGCCTACGGGCTCTGCCTGGCCCTGGCCCGCACCTTCGCCGCCACCGTGCTGAAGGGGCGCCGGGTGGAGCCGCCCGTGGCCCTCGTGGGCGGCGGGGCCGCAAACCTGGGGCTGGTCCGGGCCTTCGGGGAAGTGCTTGGCCTCGGTCCGGGGGAGATCATGGTCCCAGCGGATCACCTCACCGCCGGCGCCCGAGGCGCCGCGCTCGGGTGCAGCGGGTCGAGCCCTGGCGCAGTGGAGGCGCTCTACAGGCATCTGAGGCTCACAGGGGAGGCAGCGGCAGGCAGCGCGGTCTTCGGGGGAAGGGAGGCGAGAGGAGAGCTCCAGCCGCTGGCGGCGCCCCCTGGTTTCGACGCTCCACCCTCCTGCGAGACGCCGCCTCTCTCCGAGCTGGGCCTCGACGCGGGCGAGGTGCGCGGCTACCTCGGCGTGGACGTGGGCTCGGTCAGCACCAACCTGGTCCTGCTCGACGAGTCCCTGCGCCTGGTGCATGGCATCTACTTGCCAACCAGGGGCGCTCCAGTGGAGGTCTTGAACGAGGCCCTCGGGATGCTCGAGTCTCTTTTCGGGGGCAGGCTCGACGTGCTCGGCGTGGGGACGACCGGCTCAGGGC
>JAVEWA010000658.1:0-3865 GCA_034004785.1 Polyangia bacterium | reverse complement strand
CGAGGGTCATCTCCGCTCCGCTCAGGCGCGCGCTCCTCGCGCGGGACGGGACGCGCTGCGCCTTTCCTGGCTGTGAGTGCCGGGGGCGGGACGCCCATCACGTGAAGCACTGGATCGACGGCGGCCAAACCACGCTCGAGAACATGATTCCTCTCTGCCGCCGGCATCATGTCCTGTGTCACGAGGGCGGCTTCAGCGTGGAGGCCTTGGCCAAAGGCCGATTCCGCTTCCTGGACCGCCTGGGCCGCGAGGTGCTCGCCTCGCAGCCCTTACCCATGGTGACTGGTGACGCGGCAGAGACTCTCGTCGGGAGATGGCTGCCGCCTGGAGTCGAGCTCTCCCCCTCGACTGGCGTACCCACCTGGGAGGGCGAGCCCTTCGACTACGGCTGGGCAATCGAGGATCTTCAGGCCAAGGCCGGGATTGCATAGGGCGTAGCGCATAGCGCGTAGGGAGTAACGCGTAGGGAGTGACGCGTAGGGAGTGACGCGTAGGGAGTGACGCGTAGGGAGTGACGCGCGCCGGCCGCCGTGGCCCCCGGAGAGCCGGCGGCGGGCGGCGCGCGCGCCGCCCGAAGGGCGGCTAAGCCCACAGAACAAACCTCACGATGGGCAGAACTCGACCGCCCTGCCGCCCATCCTTCGAGTCCATGCCGTGCTCATCTTGGGTGACGCCGCAGCCCCAGCTAGCTCTGGCTGACCGCGAGCCATCTAGTCATCGGTCCTGCTGGAGAGGGGGAGGATTGGCCCTGGCGGAGCTGGGGATGGGCTACCTGCCTCGGTTGCGGCTGCTGCCCCGGGAACCTCCGCCGACCCGCCCGCGGTTGTGGTTGGACGGGGCCCGGTGGCTCATCGCGGGGCCGCGATTGCCGGGGGCCCGGTGGCTCATCGCGGGGCCGCGATTACCAGGGGCCCGGTGACTCATCGCGGGGCCGCGATTGCCGGGGGCCCGGTGACTCATCGCGGGGCCGCGATTACCGGGGGCCCGGTGGCTCACCGCGGGGCCACGATGGCTGGGGGCCCGGTGGCTCACCGCGGGGCCGCGATGGCTGGGGGCCCGGTGGTGCACCGCTGGGCCGCGGTGAGTTCTGCCGTGGTAGCGGTGAACCGCGCCGTGGCGCCGGTAGTTGTGGAAGCGGACGCCGTGGGTCCGGTACCAGCTGTGGTAGCGCACCCTATGGACCCTGTAGTGGGTCACGTAGGTGTTGAAGAGGGCGTAGGTCGTGGGGATGTACACCACCGCGCCGTCCACCAGGATGAAGGGCCGGCCCCAGTCGTCGAAAAACACCACGTAGCCGTCATAGTACATCGGCTCATAGTCCGAGGAGGCCACCACGATCTGGGCCTCGGCCCTGGACGGGAGCGCGAAGGCGGCGGCCGCGACGGCCAGCCCGCAGAGCAGCACCAGGGTCTTCGGGGTTCTCTTTCTCATGGTAGCCTCCTTCGGGTCGGTCCGGGTTTCGTTCTCTTGGGCGGCCGACTTGCTTCCGAGGTCGCCAGGCACCCAGGGCTTCTTCCAATTTTTTTTTCCGCCCCTTGTAACCAGACCCAGTTAAGGAGGACCCAAGCCTAAATACACTTTTTATTACGAGCGGTTGACAGGCTCGCCACCTGGTCCAGGCGTCGGCGCCCCGACGGGCGCCGAAGCTCGAATCCCAAAATATGGTACACAGATCCAGGCTTGCCCAAGGAAGCCAGGGAGACGAGGCCAGAGGGAGGCCTCGGGCACCGGGTCTTGCCGTCTCACGAGGAGGGACGTAACGATGAAGAGTGATGCAGAGCGAACCCAGCGCGGCCTCGGCACCCTCGGGCTCGTGATCACCGTGGTGGTCGTGGCCCTCCTGGCCCTCGGAGGCTGGACGGCCTACTGCTACTACGATCTCCTGGATCGAGAGAACTCCATGGCCAGCTCCCTGGAGGGCCTGGCGCTCTTTCGCGACGGCAAGCCCTCGATCCCACGCATCAGGGAGAAGATCCTCGAGAAGCTCCGCTCCCGCGGAGGCACGGTCTCACCAGAGGACCTGAGGGTGCAGGTGGAGCCCCTCACCCTGACGAACGCCTCGGGCCTGCCGGGCCCACAGCGCAAGAAGCTGGAGATCGCCTGCAGCCTGCACGGCGCCCAGAGCGCCAGGGACGCGGCCCTGGATCGGGTCCGCGCGGCCCAGGAGACCTCGGATGCGCTCGAACGGGGAGGGCAAATTCCCAGGCGAAGGGCACCGGCCCCCATGGCGGCTCCCATAGAGGGAAAGGGCTGCAGCGCCGAGCAGCTCGAGGAGCTCGGCTTCTCCTTCATACAGGCGGAGGCCAGGGTGACCCTGCGCCGCGGCCTGATGAAGCGGGCCTTCACCCTGGAGTACAGGTCCTACTTCTCTGGCGCCATCGCTGACGAACGCCCCTCGTCGAAGAAAGGGTCGGACGAGGAGCCCGACGAGGACTAGGCCGCCCGACCGCGGAAGCTCCACCGATATTCCGCCGGATCTGCACCCGCGCGACGGGCCGCTGGCCCAAGATCGCCGCTCTGATATAATCCATCGGTTCTTGGCCTCGGGCCCGCCCCGGGTGGCGGGCATGGGTCGCAGCGCTTCATGTCCGACATCGACGCCAGCTCCCAGCCCTCGGAGGACTCAGGGCCCCTGTCGCCAGGGACCCGGGTCGGAGACTACGAGATCCAGCACATGCTCGGAAAGGGGGGCATGGGCTGGGTCTATGCCGCGGTTCACCCCCTCATCGGCAAGCGTGCGGCCGTGAAGGTGCTGCAGCCGGGCCTGGCCACCCACGCGAGCTCGGTGGCCCGCTTCCTGGCCGAGGCCCGCGCCGCGAACAAGATCGGGCACCCTGGGATAATCGACATCTTCGCTTTTGGGGAGCTGCCGAGCAAGGCGCCCTACTTCGTGATGGAGCACCTGGTGGGGGAGAGCCTGAGGGAGCGCCTGGAGCGGGGGCCCGTGGGTCCCGCCGAGGCCAAGGAGATCCTGGCGCAGACCCTCGACGCCCTGGGTGCGGCCCACCGGGCCGGGGTGGTGCACAGGGACCTCAAGCCAGACAACCTGTTCCTCTGCACGGGCCAGGGCTCGGTCCCGCGGGTCAAGCTGCTCGACTTCGGGGTGGCCAAGCTGACCGAGGCGGGCGTGAGCACGGGCATGACCCAGACCGGGGTCCCCATAGGCTCCCCTGCCTACATGTCCCCCGAGCAGTGCCTCGGACAGGCGGCTGATCACCGCTCCGACCTCTACTCCATGGGCGTGCTGCTCTACGAGCTCTTCACCGGGCAGCTCCCCTTCCGCCGCTCGAACTACATGGAGATGCTCATCGCCCAGGTGAACCAGCCTCCGCCGCCCCCCAGGCAACTCGCGAGGCTCCCCGAGGAGCTCGAGCGCATCATCCTCTGGTGCCTGGAGAAGAGGCCCGAGGCCAGGCCCGCGGACGTCCCTACCCTCTCGGCTCACCTGATGCCCTGCCTCGAGCGCATGGCCCAGGGCGCGGCGTGGGAGGCTGGTGGGGCCGGGGCCGCCCGGCAGACCGGCGCGCCCCGGCCAGGGGCCGCTCCCACGCCTGGACCGGTGGGTATGGGGCAGATGGGCCAGATGGGCCAGATGGGCCAGATGGGCCAGATGGGCCAGCAGACCAATGACGCCTTGGCGGCCACCATGGCCGCGGCCCCAGTTCCCGGGGTCTCTACCCCGCCAGGGCCCGGGCCCGGCTCCTCGGCCGGCCCGCAGACGGGTCAAGGCGCACCATACCCGGGACAGGGAACGCCATACCCAGGACAGGGAACGCCATACCCGGCACAGGGAACACCCTACCCAGCACAGGGAACGCCCTACCCAGGACAGGGAACGCCATACCCAGGACAGGGAACGCCATAC
>JAVEWA010000048.1:0-18459 GCA_034004785.1 Polyangia bacterium | reverse complement strand
TCCGGGGACCAGGAGGGCAGGATGTTGAGGGACTTCTCCTGGGAGATGCGCAGCAGATCATGGCCGTCGTGGTCCATGGTGTGGACCACCTTGAGGGTGGGGGTAGGGGACGCAACAAAGGCGATGCGGGTGCCAAAGGCCCCGGGGACGCGGGTGAAGTGCTGCATCACGGCGTTGCACCACTGGTGCACGACGTAGCGCGCGTTCTTGCGGGGAGCGTTGTAGGTGCGCTCCAGCTCTGGAGTCAGGCCGCGTTCGAAGTCCCAGAGCTTGAAGGTGAAGGCTGCCTGCTCCCCCGAGACCTTCACCTCCCCGAGGATGAGCCCCTGGGCGCCGATGTGGCGCCACTTGGCCACCTCCGGGTTGAAGGCCTGATCCCGCCAGGCTCGAGGGTAGGTCGTATCCTTGAGCACCTTGAAGGCAGTGGCGATGCGGAGGTTGTTGACCGTGATCTCCCGGACGAACTTCCCAAGGGGCAGATCGTTGCCAAAGGGCTCGCCCACTGCGATGCGGTAGGGCTGATACCCCTTCGCGTCCACGGTGATGGAGAAGAGATCCTGCTCGCCGCCATCCGGCTCCTCTGGCGCGGCCAAGGCCGGCTGGGGGAGAAAAAGGCCGAGAGTCAGGCAGGCCAGGGCGATTCGACTTGTTCTCATTTCATCTCCTGCTCCAGCCCGTTTTACCGCGAAAGGGGAGCGAGGGCGAGAGCCTTGCCACGGGGGCGGCGCGGGCAGGCCTGCCTAGCGCGATCGGATCGAGACAGAGAAGGTCACCGTGCTGCGGAAGATGCCCTTTAGCTTGTCGTACATCACGCACTTGTGTGGGGCGGGGAAGGCGCCCACCGCGCTGACGTGATCCGTTGCGGCCACGTCGAAGCGAGGGTTGCCAGAGGACTTGGCCACCTGCACCGAGGCTATCTTGCCGCTTGCGTCTATGGCGACCCTCACGGAGGTGATCAGGTTCTGGGCCACGTCCACCGTAACGAAGGCTGGCCGCGCCATCTGTGGGATCTTGGCCGACACCTCGGCGCGGTAGCCAGCCACCACCTGAGCGTGCTGTGTGAAGCATGGATCCAGCGCCCCCTGCTCGGCCGTGCCCCCGGCGCCGTGCCGGTCGTCCGTGGGGCGAGCCCCAGGGGGAGCGTCCACCCCGGTCTGGGAGCCCCAGTCGGCCGGTACGTCGGCCGCGTCGTCCGGGCCGCTGGGAACAGAAGGCCCCATGGAGTTGGGCGAGGGGGTGGCGGGGCGACCGCTCGTGCCTAGGTGGAGCTCCTTGGGAGTCTGCCTGCCTTGCGGCCTCGCCCCCTCGCGGCGCTTGTAGGCTGGCCCGGATTCGCGCATGCCCTCCGGGCTCCCGGCCTGCACCTCCAGGATGCGGGTCTCGATGATCATCTCCTTGGGGGGCCTCGGCTCCGTGCGGGCCTCGCTCCTGCCAGCGAAGAGCACGGCGAGCACCAGGGCCAGGTGGATGCCCAGGGTGACCAGCAGGCCTGCCGTGGCACCTCCCCCCTGGCGTTCCTCGGAGAGGGACAATCCGTGGTGCTCCCCTGGGATCACGTCCAGGGGGATGGTGGGGATCCTGGGCAGGGAGCCTGCCTCGGGGGGCAGGGTCGGGATGCCAGGCAGCTCACCCCGCTCGGGCGGTAGGGTGTTTGTGAGGCCAGGGACAAGGAGAGGCTCGGGCTCCACCGGGCCCGAGGCCCTGGAGGCCTCAGGGCCCGCGTCCTGGGGCTCCGAGGAGGTGGGGCGCTTCTCAGGGCTCATCTGACCTCCACCGCGGGAGGCTGGGTGACCAGACCGAGCTTGACCACTCCAGCCTCCTGTAGCTTCACCATGATGTTCACGACCACTCCGTAAGGCAGGGCGTGGTGGGCGTCGACATAGGCCTCCTTCTCCTTCTGGAGCTGGGGATCCCTCCTTGCGAACACAGTGATGTTGTTCAGCTCGCTGGCGTTGTGCCCCTTGTGGAGCGACGAGGTGAGATCCAGGCTGGCCATGGTGCGCTCTCCAAGGAACACCTGGCCTTTCTCGTCTATTCCAACCCGCGCCACCCCCTTCTTCTTGACCATGGGGGCGGCGCCCGCCTCTGGCAGTTGCACCTGTACTCCCTCCTGCGCCAGGGGTGCGGTGATCATGAAGATGATGAGCAAGACGAGCATCACGTCCACTAGGGGGGTGACGTTGATCTCCGAGAGCATCGTTCCGCGCGGGGCGCCTCCCATGGCCATGGCAATCCTCCTACTTGAGCACGTGGCGCTTCACGATGTTGAGGAAGTCGTTCGAAAAGGTCTCCATCTCCGCAGAGATCACCTTGATCTTCTGGACGAAGAGGTTGTAGGCGATAACCGCCGGGATGGCCGCCATGAGGCCGATGGCGGTGGCGATGAGGGCCTCGGCGATTCCCGGGGCCACGACGGTCACCGAGGCCGAGCCCGTGGCAGTGATGTCCCGGAAGGAGGTCATGATTCCCCAGACCGTGCCGAAGAGCCCCACGAAGGGAGCGGCTGAGCCGGTGGTGGCCAGGAAGGCCACGCGGGCCTCCAGGCGAGTGACCTCCTCCATTTGGGCCCGCCGCATCGCCCGCTCCACGCTCTCGAGATCCCCCAGGCGATCCCGCATGGCGTCCCCCTCGGCGGCGGCGCCGGACTGGAGCTTGGAGAGCTCGACGTAGCCGGCGACGAAGACCTGGGCAGTGGGGCTCTCGGGGTGCTCCTTGGCGTTCGTGTACACCTCGTCCAGTCGGCGGGACTTCCAGAAGGTCTCCAGGAAAGCATCGGAGCCAGCCTTGGCCTTACGCAGGTGGAAGTACTTGAATCCAATTATATACCAGCATACAAGGCTGAAGAGGACCAGCAGCACCAGCACCCAGAAGACCATGCCGGGGAAGGACTGGGTGGCCAGCTCCAGGAGCGACTTCTTGGCGGCCCGTCCTGGGGCAAGCATGGGTACCACCAGGGCAGGACCGCAGAAGATCCGGGCGACGTCAACGAGGATTGGTGTGAGCAGGGTTGGGAGCATGGCCTGGCTTTTCCTCCGCTCCGGCCCTCGGCCCGTGTGGCCCGGCCGAGGACGGTCTGCCTGTATACGCACGGTGAAGGCAAGGGTTTACCCACCGCGCCGGGATGTGCCTCGGATGGGCACAAGTGCGCGCCATTATGAAGCGACCTGCCATTCGATTCAACCCACGGCTCGTTTGACACCCGCGCCGTGGCGCCGCAAACTGGGGGGGCATGCGTCTCGTGGCTGCATCGGCGGTTTCCATCGTGTTCCTGACAGGGGGCTGCCTGGAGATCGACGGCGCCGCAGCAGAGGTGGCCTGGGTGCTCAGGGACAGCCGGCAGCGCGCCGCAAAGTGTGACGGTGAGGCTCTCAGGACCCTTGGCCAGACCATCTCCAAGATCCGGCTCCGCATCCAGCCTGTGGATTCCACCGGCGGCCTGGGCGAGGATCTCTGCGAGGCCGGTGCCGTGAAGGGCTGCGAGTTCTCCTGCCGGTCCCTGGGCGGTACTACCCCCTTCTCGATCCCGGTTGGCGAGGGCGCGGACTCGGCCGACTACTTCTTCAGCCTGGCCCCCCTGACAGCGGACGGAACCGCCATTGGCCCCGATGTGGTGGCGGTGCCGCCTCCCATCAGGCGCACGGTTCGAAAGGGAGATCTGACGGATCTGGGGCTCTGGATGCTCGTCATCCCCGCCCGCGAAGACCTGATCGAGCAGTGAGGCGCGCGTGGGGCGAAACCGGCGCGCCGCCGGTCGGCCCAGGGCGCCCAAGCAGGACCTCATGCCAATTTGGAACGACCGGCGCGTCCGGACCCTCACCGCGGAGGTTACTCAGTTCCTGGAGGGGTTGACGCGAAACCAGAGGCTTCGCAAGCGGCTCGAGGCGCGGGGTTACACCGAGCAGGACCACCGGGGCCTGCAGGCCTGCCTGGCCCGCATGGAGGGCCTCGCGGCGGCAGGGACCGAGCGGAGGGCGGAAGCGGCAACCAGGGGCGAAGGGTCGGGGCTGGAACGATTCCTCGGCTGGGGGCCTGCGGGGCAGGCCCGGGCCCTGCTCGGCTGGGCCGTTCAGCAAGCCCGTATGGCGGCCGAAGCCGCTCGCAAGGCGCCCTCCGTGGCGAGGGAGTTGAAAAGCCTGGCGGCCAAGGCGGGCGAGGAGACGCCCTGGGAGACCCTCGAGGCCGCGCGCGTGGTGCTCGGGCGAGTGGGCGCCGACGATCACCTGGGCCACTTCCTCACCCCCTCGGGGCTCCGGGATGCCTCAGCAGAGCTTCGAAGGCGGCTCCGGGAGGGAGGCTCCCCGGCGGCTCGCTCCACGCGGCTCCAGGCCCATGCCGAGCTCGCGTTCCTCTTCGCCCGCTGCCGGCGGCTCGCCCTGGATGAGCTGGCCGGCGAGCCCTCTGCGCTTCGCGCCCTGGGGCTCCAGACGAGCGGATGACAGGAGTGTGTTCTTTCGGTGTTTCTGGGCTCTTTGGGCGAATTGATTTTGAATCGTGCGAGGGGAATGGTAGGCAAGGGGGTATCGGCGCGTCCGTCTCCTATCGTCAAAGGGCGGCCGCGGCGATTGACTGAGCCGCCAATCGGGGAGAGTTCCCCCTGGCGGCGCTGGCCGAACACGGGCCTAAATGGAGCAAGATGAGGCGAGCGAACTACACACAGGGCAAAAGACAGCGGGAAGACAACAAGGCAAGGCGGAAGGAAGCAAAGGCGGACAGGAGGGCCATGAAGCGAGAGTCTGGGCCCGCCGAGGACGAGATCGTGTCGGCCGACGAGATGACCGGCGCCCTCCCTTCGGTGGCGGAGGCGATGGCCGCCATCGAGACTCCTGTTTCGACTGGGCGAAGGGCATCCAGCTTCCCAATCCGGCTCTTCGTGGGAGGGCTCAGCTTCGAGACGACCGGCGACACCCTCAAGGAGACCTTCCAGGCCTGCGGCGAGGTGCTGGAGGCGGTGGTGGTGTCGGACAGGGACACTGGCCGCTCCCGCGGCTTCGGGTTTGTGACCATGGCTGATCGGCGCTCCGCCACCTTGGCCATCGAGCGCCTCGACGGATCGGAGCTGGACGGCCGCCGCATCGCGGTCAACCCGGCCAGCGATCGCCCTCGCTGACTCCCCTCTCTCCTCGCGTCCCGGGAGCGCGTGCCCTCAGCCGAGGCGTAGCCGTTCCGCCTCGATTCTTTTTTGGACGAGCCGGTAGGCCAGATACAAGAGAGCGAAGTTCAGCGCTAGCAGGATGGCGCCCCAGAGCCACACCGGGCCACCCAGGGATTGCGCTATCTGCGCGGTGTCGGAGGGCTGGCCCGTCCGGGCCTCGGAGGTGAAGAGGTAGCGCCAGTTGCGCAGCCCGGACAGGCCCACCTGCAGGCTGATGAGGATGACCACGAAGTACAGGGAGCGGCTGGAGAGGCGCCACATGGAGTAGCCGATGGCCGCGGCGATGCCGATCCCGGCGGCGATGCCGAAGGGGTTCCTCACCCACAGGACGAGAGAGAGCACCAGCACGGCCAGCAAGGCCGCGAGCACTCCGTTGCCCAGGCTCTGGCGGGCCGAGACGGTCAGCATGGCGAAGCCGAAGAGGGCCGGGAAGAGCAGCCCTCCGGCCGCAGCCAGCGCCCTGCCGCCTCCCGAGCCGACCCCGCTGTAGACCGCCTGGCCGCTGAGATCCGGCCTGAGGGTCAGCTCGTGGAAGCTACCTCCTGCCACGAGGGCCGCCAGGCCGTGGCCGAGCTCGTGGACCCAGGTGCCGAGGAGGGACAGTGGATAGATGATCCACTCCCCGAAGGGGATGACCCACAGGAGCACCGTGAGGATGGCCGCGGCCCAGAAGGCCCGACGGAAGCGCAGCTCGTAGAGGCGTCGCCAGCGTGTCATGACGCGAGAGGATACCACAGGGAGAGGGAAGCGGGGGGCTAGGGCTCGATCCAGGTCACCCGGGTCGCGGGGAAGTTGAAGTAGAACCACCAGCCCCGCGTGGTGCCGTCGAGGCCGTAGTCCCGGGCGTCGTGCGAGGCGCAGCAGCCCGTGCCGCCTGGCAATATGGAGGACATGGGCTGGCCTCCTACCAGGGGCATGTCAGCGGGGAGGATCACGGTGGCGGCGTTCGCCTCCGACAGGAAGCCTCGGAGCACCCCGGTGTTGGCCATGGACGTGGCGGGGTTGCCCACGTAGGTGGCGCCCACCTGCACGTCCTGGAGCGGGATCAGGATCCCCCCCATGTCCACGGTGAGGGTGACGAGGCCCGAGCTGAAGCAGGGCAGGGCCGGCGTCGTGAGGGCGGGGGTGTAGGGTCTGAGCGTACCCGGATAGGCGCCGATGCAGGGGGCCGTGCTCCCGTTGGTGAAGGTCGTCGCTTGGAGCGGATTGGAGGGATCCGGCTGGCACGTGGTCCCGGCCATGGGCGGGGTGCAGTCGGCGACCCCGACATCCAGTGGACCCGAGCCGGGCACGGTCTGGGTGAGTGGCCGGAAGATCATGAGCAGAGAGAGGTCCAGGAGACCGTTGCCGTTGCCGTCCGTCTGGACCGCGTTCTGGAGCATCGTGTTGATCGGATCTGCCAGGCCAAAGGGCACGGAGTTCGTGATGTCGGAGCAACCAAACAGGGGGATACTCACGTAGATGTGCGGATCCTTGAGATCCAGGTCGCTCGCTCGGAAGGCAGTGGGCAGGATCTCGATCTGACAGGTGTCGCTGCAGCCGTCCCCAGGGTTCTGGTTGCCGTCGTCGCACTGCTCGCCGGACTCGATGACGTTGTTGCCGCAATACGGCGTGCAGTCCGGGTCGTTGTTGGCGTTGCAGCCGCTCGGGCAGCAGCCTTCATTGTTCCCGCAGGTGGTGATCTGGGTGAAGACGCAGCGGGCGGTGCAGTTGGCCGCGCTGCCCTGCAGGGAGTCGGTGGTGCAGAAGTTGTTGTCATTGCAAGAGGTCGGGCAGGAGGAGACAGGGTCGCAGTACTCTCCGGGCTCCACCACCTCGTTGCCGCAGACCGCCGAGCAGTCGTTGTCGTTCGTGGCGTTGCAGCCGTCCGGGCAGCAGCCGTCTCCGCTCGTGCAGTCGGTGATGGGGGTGAACACGCAGAGCGCGGTGCACTGATTGGGATCCCCCTGCAAGGCGTCGGCGGTGCAGGAGTTGTTGTCGTTGCAGGAGGTAGGGCAGGTGGAGATGGGGTCGCAGGTCTCGCCGGGCTCGGTCACCCCGTTGTCGCACTGGACCGGGCAGTCGGAGTCGTTGTTGGCGTTGCAGCCCGAGGGGCAGCAGCCGTCTCCGCCCGCGCAGGCCGTGATTGTAGTGAACACGCAGAGCGCGTCGCAGTTGGCCGCGCTGCCCTGGAGGGTGTCCGTGGTGCATACGTTGTTGTCGTTGCAGCTCGTGGGACAGGTTGTCGGCGGGTCGCAGGTCTCCCCCGGATCCAGATAATCGTTGCCGCAGGAGGCCGAGCAGTCGTTGTCGTTGCCGGAGTTGCAGCCGCTCGGGCAACAGCCGTCGTTGTCCGCGCAGGAAGTAATGTCAGTGAACGCGCACACCGCGGTGCAGAGGCTCGGGTCTCCCTCGAGGCTGTCGGTGGTGCAGGCGTTGTTGTCGTCGCAGCTCATGGGGCAGCTTCCAGGCGGGTCGCAGGTCTCGCCTGGCTCCACCACGCCGTTATCGCACGTCGGTGTGCAGTCGTTGTCGTTGTTGGCGTTGCAGCCGCTCGGGCAGCAGCCGTCGTTGCTCACGCAGTTGACGATGGCCGTGTATACGCAGTTGGCGGTGCACTGGCTCGCGCTGCCCTGGAGGCTGTCGGTGGTGCAGGCGTTATTGTCGTTGCAGGAGGTCGGGCAGGAGGAGGGCGGGTCGCAGGTCTCGCCGGGCTCCACCACGCCGTTATTGCAGATGCGGTTGCAGTCGCCGTCGTTGGTGGCATCGCAGCCGCTCGGGCAGCAGCCGTCGCCGTTAGCGCAGGCCGTGATGACGGTGTTAACGCAGCGTGCGGTGCAGTCGCTCGCGCTTCCGAGCAGCGAGTCCGCGGTGCACACGTCGTTGTCGTCGCAGCCGCTCGGGCAGGCGCCGGGCGGGTCGCAGTGTTCCCCTGTCTCCAGCACGCCGTTGCCGCAGATCGGCTGGCAGTCCGAGTCGGTGTTGGCGTTGCAGCCCGAGGGGCAGCAACCGTCCACGTCCTGGCAGAGGGTGATGTCGCCGTGCACACATGTGGCGTCGCAGTTCTCGGCGGCGCCCATGAGGGTGTCGCTGGTGCATGCGTCCTGGTCGTCGCAGGAGCTCGGGCAGGCCCCTTCCTGGCCGGCCGGCACTCCCGGGTCGCAGATCTCCACGGAGTTCACCACGCCGTCCCCGCAGGCCCAGCGGCAGTTCGGCAGGCAGTAGTCTTCGGCCGAGCCGTTGCCGTCGTCACAATCCTCTCCCGGGTCCAGGATCCCGTCTCTACAGGTGTCCGGGATAACCGCGTCCGGCCTTGCGTCCGGGAGTTGCGCGTCGTCCATGCCGCTGTCCAGGGCTGCATCTTCAACCGTTGACGAGTAGCGGTGTCCGCAAGCAGCTCCAAGCAGGAGCGCCAGCGAAGAGAACAGGGCCAAGCGAGGGGCGGCATTCAATCGCGTCATGAGCGGTGATCTCCTCTCAGGGGCAAAGGCTCGGGCAGCTGGCCTTGGGCCTCCAGCGTGATTCTGACCAGGTAATAAACCTACACCGAGGCGATTATCTCACGGTGACAAATCCAGAGTCAATTGATACAAAAAAACCTTGAGCAAGGATTGTTGCAGAGTTACTAGGAGAGGTTCAAACATGCCGAGCAGTTGGAGGAGGTTCGGCAGGGCCTACTCCCACTCGATGGTCCCGGGGGGCTTGGTGGTGATGTCGTAGGCCACGCTGCCAATACCTGGCAGATCGAGGAGCTCTCGCGTCAGCTCGCCGAGGAGCTTCGGAGGCAAGGGCGCCACCCGGGCGGTCATGGCCCGCTCGGAGAGCACCGGGCGGATCACCACGAGCTCCCCGTCCCCCTCGTCGATGCGCAGGGGCACCAGCACAGTGGGGCACTGCCACACCACCTCCATGAGCCCGTGCCTCGAGAGACCCCGCATCACCGCGTCGTCTGCCCAGCGCAGCACGTCCAGGCGCTCCCTGGTGAGGGTGGCGGGCACCAGAGCGGCCCGCCTGGGCGCGGCCTTCTGGAGGGACACCACGCAGCGGTTCAGGGCGGGCACCTCCTTGAAGATCGCGCCAGCGCAAAGGGTGGCGCCATCGAAGGTCCAATCCTCGCCCCAGAGCATCAGCGGGAGGTCGTATGCCCTCAGGTCCGCCTTCACGCCCACGGATCTGATGGGCAGCGGCAGGGCCTCGAGCCCGTGGCGGGCGGCGATGGGCCCCGCTGCTTCCAGGATCGCCGCGGGATCGTATCCAGACGGTATCCTGTCGGCGCAGAGGCAGCGCACCCCTAGGCCCGGGCCCGGGAATGGGTGCCTGGCGACGAAGGCCTCCGGTATCCCCAGGGCGCGGCCGAGCTCACGCACCTCCACCTTGTAGAGCTCCGCCAGGGGCTCCACCACCTGGCCTCGGGCAACCATCTCTTCGATGATGGGCACCCTGTTGTGATGGGTCTTGATGGTGTCGGCGCGCTTCGTGCCGCCGGTCTCCACGGTGTCAGGGTAGATGGTGCCCTGGGCGAGGAGGTAGCGCTCCATGCCCAGGCGTCTCGACTCCCGCTGGAACACCTCGATGAAGGTGTTGCCGATCGCGAGGCGCTTCTTCTCCGGGTCCACGGCGCTTCCCACCGCCCTGAGGAAGTCCTCCGAGGCGTCCACGAAGTGGATGTGGTCCGATACGCGGTGGCTGCGGAAGGCCTCCACCACCGCCGCCGACTCCCCGAGCCGCATCATGCCGTTGTCTATGTGCAGGAGGTGGACCCTCTCGGGGCCGAGGGCCTTCTGCAGGAGCCAGGCGCACACCGTGCTGTCCACCCCGCCCGAGGCGAGCAGGAAGACGCCCCTGTCTCCCACCTGTCTCCGGATCGCCTCTGCCTGCTCCTCGGCGAAGCGGTCCATTCGCCAGCTGGGGCGGCAAGCGCAGATCTCGAACAGGAAGTTCGAGAGCATTCGCTCGCCGTGCAGGGTGTCGTCAACCTCCGGGTGGAACTGGAAGCCGTACCTGAGTCGGCTCTCGTCCGCCACCGCTGCGTAGGAGTGGGGCGGGCCACCCCCGAGGGTGGAGTAGCCGAGCTCCACGAAGCCCCTGGGTAGCTCCACCACCGAGTCGCCATGGCTCATGAAGACGGGCTCCACCCTGTCGAGGCCCTTTAGGATGGGGCTCCCGTGGGTGATGTGCAGGTCAGCGGGGCCGTACTCCCGGGCGCGATGCTCGACTCTTCCGCCGTACTGCTTGACGATCTCCTGGTGGCCGAAGCAGAAGCCCAGGATGGGGACTGGCAGGTCGTAGATGGCCTTGTTGTAGCCGGTCGCCTCGCCCTGGCTCGCCAGGGCTGGGCTGCCAGACAGGATGATGCCCTTAACCTGAGCGAAGGCATCCAAGGGGTCCTGAGGGTCGCGGATCACGCCGTGGACGCCAAGGCGCCGCAGCTTGGTGGCTATCAGGTGGGCGTACTGCCCTCCGAAGTCGATGACCGCGATGGTGTCGTGGGTGTTGGCCATGTATAGGCTCCTTTGCGCGGCCTAGAATGCGCCAGAGGACGATGGGGCGTCAATGGGGGCCCTGGTGGATACCGCCTGGACATAGGTGAAGGGTTGGGCCAGGATCCTGGTGCGGGAAGAGCTCCCGCAGGATCCTCGAATGAAGCCCCCCTTTACGCATCATCGCGTTACTTCTTCTCGGCTGGAAGCCTAGGAGCCTCTCGTGGGGCGTCCATTCGGCTCAGCCGCCTACCTGAATCCTCCCCTGTGGGTGCCCCCCCTGGCGGTGGACCAGCCGCCCTTCGCCTTCTACGGCGCTCTCCTCGGGGCGGCGGGGCTCCTCGGCGCTGGCGCCCCGGTCGCCCTCGTGGACGCCTTCGGAGAGGCCATCCCCGAAGGGGCCGAGGGAGGTTGGATCCGGCTGGGGCCGCCGGTGGAGCGCTTCTGCGAGGCCCTCGCCTCCCTGGACTCCGACCTGGTGGTGATCCACCAGCCCCCGCTCGCGCGTCTGGAGCGGAACCTCGGGGAGGTGCTCGGGCCGCTCCTAGGAGCCTTGGCGAGCCCTGGGAGAACCATTGTCCTGTCGGACGGCCACCTGACCGATACGCACTACGTGTCCATGGAGCCAGCCTGGGTCTTCTCTCGTTTTCCCGAGGTGGACTACCTGGCCCTGCGGGAGCCGGAGCTCCCCCTCGCCGCTCTCTGGGAGGGCAAGGCCCATCCCCGTCTGCAAGGCCGGGCTGCCTCGTCACCTGGGCTTGGGCAGAACCGCCAAACGGCCAGCTGGGAGGGGCTGCCGTACCTCGCGGACGTGACTCGGATGAGCGCCTGGCTGAACGCACCCCAACTCAGGGACCTTCTGCCCGGTCACGATGGCAAGAGGGCCATCTTCCCCTACCTCGCCAGCAGGGGCTGCCCCCATCGCTGCTCCTTCTGCACGAGGGAGCCAGGGCGGAGCTTCGCCGGTCTTCCCATCGAGCAGGTCCGCCGGGAGCTGACGCTCCTTCAAGTCCTGGGGATCGAGGAGGTCTGGCTCCTGGATCCGATCGCGAACGCCCAACCGGGGCGGTTTGGCGAGCTGCTCGACCTGCTCCTCGAGCTGGGGCTGGGCCTGGTCGTCACCAACGGGCTGCGCCTGGACCGCCTCGACCCATCGATCCTCGGGCGCCTCGCCAGGCTCTGCCGGCGAGTGCCCCTGTCCGTTGAGTCTTGGGATCCCGAGGTGCAGCGCTCCCTCGGCAAGGGGCTCTCCCTGGACCGGGCTCGCGAGATCTTGGAGCAGGCCAAGGAGGTCGGGCTCCCAGTCGAGGTGCACTACCTCCTCGGCGTCCCTGGAGAGTCGGCCGAGGCGGCGAACCGCAGCCTCGCCATGGCCCTGGAGGCGGAGGAGCGCTGGGGAGCCAGGCCCCTTCTGCAGTTTCACGTACCTCCGTCGGCCATGGCCGTGCCAGGCCCGGATGGGCTCGGCCTTCCAGGCGACTTCTACTCGTCGTTCTCCAGCCGGCCCCTGCCCGCGCCCGGCGCCTTGGCGCCCGACCGGATCGTCAGGCTCAAGGACAGCTTCGAGCGCAAGCGGCTGGCTTCGGCGCAATCGAAGCTGATCATCAACCTGACCTACCGGTGCGTGAACCAGTGCGTCTTCTGCTCCGTTGGGGACAGGCCAGTTGTGGACGGCGCCCTTCACAGGCAGCTCCAAGTCCTGGAGGAGGCCTCCAGGCAGGGGATCCGGCTGCTCGACCTGGATGGGGGCGAGCCCACGCTCTATCCTGGCCTCTTCGATGTCATCGACAGGGCCTTGGCCCTCGGGTATCAGCGCATCACCGTCACCACCAATGGCCGGCGGCTGGACGACGGGGAGCTTCTCGGCGAGCTGGGGAGGCGGGGAGTGGAGCTGCTCGTGTCTTTGCATGGGCAAGTGGCCTCGGTGCACGACGCCCTCACAAGGTCGCCAGGGAGCTTTCGCGAGACCTGGGCCGGGCTCCGGTTGGCCCTGCGGCGCTTGGACCAGGTCGGCGTGAACACCACGGTGGTTGCCGGGAACCTCGAGCAGCTCCCGGGCCTGGCTGAAAAGCTCGCGGCGGCGGGCGTCACCCGCTGGAACATCCAGTGTCTCACTCCCTTTGGCCGGGCCCAGGGGCGGGCCGACCTCTGCCCTCCCATGGATGTTCTCGGCGAGGAGCTCCAGCGGCTGCTCGTGCAGATTGGCCCTCGGATGGAGGTGACGGTGGTGGGCTTGCCTCCCTGCGCGCTTGGGCCCTTCGAGGGTCTGGGGCTGGACGACCACCACAAGGCCGTCCGGCTCATGCTCTTCGCGACCGGGGAAGAGGTGAACCTGGGGGCCTACCTCGGCGAGCGGAGGGCGCACGAAGAGCGCTGCCTGTCCTGTGAGAGGCGGCTCCTTTGCGGCGGTTTTTGGCGCTTCTCTGAACCCACCACCGAGGAGGTTTTACCGTCGCAGCCAGAGAGCATTCGCGAGCCGCCGGATCCGCCCGGCGAGGCCATATCGCCATCCGCGCGGGCGGTCCCCGAGGCCCTGGTGGAAGGTCCCCACAGGCGCGCCCCGGGGCTCGGGGCCGGCGACCCGGTGAAGATGCTCGACCTGATCCCTGGCTACGCCTGCAACCTCGTGTGCGACTACTGCTCGGTGACCGAGGAGATGCGAGGTGTGGCCATGGGCACGAGCGAAGCTCTCCAACACCTCCACCAGGGCCGGGCCCATGGCATCGACTACGTGAGCTTCGGCGGCGGGGAGCCGACCATACGACACGATATCCTGAGGCTCACTCGGGCTGCTCACCGCCTTGGTTACTCGACGATAAGATACCAGACGAACGGCCTGCTCTTTGCATATCCAGACTTCACCGAGCGGGCGATCGCGGCCGGGCTCAACCGGGTGCACATCAGCTTCATGACCGCCAGGGAGGCGCTCTACGACCGGATCACCGGGCTCGAGGGATCGCTCGGCGTCGTGCTGGAGGGACTTCGGAAATTGAAAGCTCGCGGGATCCCGGTCGTAGGGGACCTCATCGTGAAATCCGACACCTTCGGCCACCTCGGAGAGACGGTGGCGTTCTATCACGGGCATGGGGTGGAGGAGTTCTACCTCTGGCTCGTGTCCCTCACGGATCGCAACCGCGACAACCTGGATTCATTGCGACCAGTCGCCGAAATGCGCCCCTACATCGAGGAGGCCCTGGACTACGGCCGGCGGCACGGGATCCGGGTCATGTCCCGCCACATACCTGCCTGCATGCTCCCGGGCCGCGAGGATCAGGTGGTCCGGTTGGGGGACGAGGACGTCTGGGTCGTGACCCCGAGGTCATCCTTCTGGTTGCTGGAGTCGGTGATCTCGGCGAACCGCTTCGGCCCTCGCTGCGAGCCCTGCTCGCGAAAGGGCGTCTGCTGGGGGCTCAGGGAGGATTACCTCGTGCGCTACGGGGACGGCGAGGTTGTGCCCTACATCGAGGGGCGTGGGGACTCACGGTGAGGAACCTGGAGCTCAGCCTGGGCAAGGTCTGCGACAACCGCTGCGTCTTCTGCGCCACGGGGATGGCGAGCCGACAAGACCCAGGATGGATGCCCATCGAGGAAGCAAAGGCAGCGCTCGCCTCCGCGAGGGCGGAGGGGCTGGTTTCGGTGGGATTTCTCGGGGGGGAGCCCACGCGGTATCCAGCCTTGCCGGAGCTCGTCAGGGCGGCGAGCGAGCTGGGCTTCGAGCGGATCTCCCTCTGCACCAACGGCAGGAGCCTGTCGGAGCCTGCCAGGTTGGAGGGGCTCCTGTCGGCCGGGGTCACCCGGGTGGCCCTGTCCATACATAGCCATCAGGCGGCGCTGGAGGATGAGATAACCGGTCGCCCTGGCTCCTTCGGGCAGAAGCTCTCGGCCATCGCCCTGCTCGTGGCGGCTCGGGAAGGCGGGCGGCTCCCTCACGGCTTCGCTCTCAACACGGTGATCCACGCCCGCAATGTTTCGCGCCTCGGACCGATGGCGGCCTTCTTCAAGCGGCGCGGAGTCACGGACATGAGGCTCAACTTCATCCGCCCCGAGGTCCCCGCCGAAATTGGAAAGGACTGGGTCCCCAGGTACTCTCGAGCATCCTCATGCCTCCAGAAGCTGCTCGTCCGGAACGAATCTAAGCTGGGGCTCCGGCTCACAATCACCGACTTTCCGCTCTGCATGCTCCCCTGGGAGCTGCACGTGAGCCCGAAGCTCCGCGAGCGGTATCTTGGCGAGTCCCAGGACCCCGACACCCAGGTAACCATGCACCGGCCGCCCTCGCTTGGGCCGGTGAAGGAGTTCATCTGGGCCGATCAGCGCAGGAGCGAGCTGAAGCACAAGCTCCCAGTCTGCCGGGTATGTCCCATTGAGCGTTTTTGCGAGGGCCTCTGGCGGGGCTACCTGGAGATCCACGGCGATGCAGAGTTCGCCGAAGGGCCGTCCAGGGTCAGCGTCTGGGTGCCGGGGCCGCGGCAGGATCGCTCCAGGTCTGGGGGGCCGCGGCGGAGAAGGTGACGAGCGCGCGCGGGTCCACCTGAGCGTCGGCGATGTCCACGGGGAGAGAACCTCAGCGCAGGCGGACGCGAAAACGCATATACTGGCCTCCCATGCCCACCGATGGAATTGACAAGGTCGAGGCCCACCCCCATCTGGGGAGCAAGGAACAGGCGCAGCGGATCGCGGCCAGGCTCGATCAGGTAATGTGCACCCTGGAGGGCATGGCGACGCTCTTTGCCCAGACGCCCGGGGACTTCGCAGTGGTGGTCCACGGCGATCGTGACTGCCTCGGAGTCGTTGTGCAGGGGATGGCCTACCCCGGCACCGAGCGGTTCTTCGGCACTCAGCTCGGTGAGCCCGACGCGGTGGCAGGGCACGGCGCGACGCGCCTTGGAGAGTGTCTTCGGGCCATCTGCCAACATGTGAGGCCCAGGGTCGTGTTCGTCATAGGGACATGTCTGAGCGCGCTACTGGGCGAGGACCTCGAGCCCGTCGCCAGGCAGCTCGGCCGCGAGACTGGAGTGAGGGTGGTCGCGCTGGAAGGCGCGGGCATGGGGTTCGTGTCGCAAGCCGAGATCCTGGATCGTCACGCCTGCCTACTTCTGGACTCGGTCGAAGATTCGAAGCGGGAGGCGCCCCGACCGTCGGGGCAGCTCTGCGCGGTGGGCTTCGATCCCGGGCCCGAGGTCAGGCGTCTGATGTCGGTTATTGGAGCCCCGCTGTCTGCGGCGCTCCATGTTGGGGCGCCGCTTTCGGACTGGGCCCGCCTCCCATCGGCGCGGGGGCACCTTCTGCTGGATGAGGCCCTCTACCCCCAGCTCGCCTCTGCCCTTCGGGAGCGTCGCGGCCAGGAGACCATAGAGGCGCCCTTCCCAGTCGGCTGTGGAGGGACCAGGGGCTTCTTCGATTCGCTCATCCAGCGATGTGGGCTGAACAGTGACGAGGCCGGGGCTATTATCGGCCCTGAGGAGGGACCGGCGCTGGAAGCGGTCGAAGTGGCCAGGCGGCGCCTGGCCGGGCTTCGGATCGGCTTCAACCTCGGATCGAAGAAGAACCTGGACTCGCGGACGCTGGCGAGGGCAGGGCTCGTGGATCTGCAGGTTTTCGAGGAGCTCGGTTTCGAGCCGGTGCTCCTGGTCCAAGGCGACGACTCGCCTAGCCGCATGGATGCGCTCGAGGGCATCCTCGGGGGATACGGCTGCGGCGCGCCCGTGCGAGTGTTTTCGGACACCGTGTTCTTCGGCGCGCTCTGCCGCGCCGAGGGCTGCGAGCTGGTGTATGCCTCGGATCATCTGCGGGAGGAGGCCGAGGCCGCTGGAATCCCATTTCTGCCAATTGGCGTGCTGGAGCCAGGGTGGGGCAGGGTACGAGCGAACATCGGGCGCATCCTCTCGGCTCTCGGGGAGGCACAATGAGCGACAGTGGCTTTCCGGGGGAGTTCGCGATCCCGCCCCTCGCGCATACTGGCCTCTTCGGGGCGTTCCTGGGATGTCACGCCATCTCCGATGCGATCCAGGTGCTCCACACGGGAGTAGGCTGCAAGGGCAAGACCCAGGTGCACCTCGTGGAGCACGACCTCGGGAGGGAGGCCCACGCCAAGGTCGGTTGGACCGAGCTCACCGAGGCAGAGTGGATCCAGGCGCCCCTCGTGAGGCTGCGGGAGGCAGCCAGGGAGCTCTGCAGGCGGAGACGTCCCGGCGGGATCGTCCTCACCACCTCAACGGCGGTGGAGTACACGGGGGTGGACCTGGAGGCCGCTGCCGAGGCGGTGGAAGGCGAGGTGGGGGTGCCCGTCCTCGCGCTCCCCGGTGTGGCCTCGTCCCCGGACCTATACTCTGGCTACTCCGCCGTCGTGCGGGCACTGCTGGGCAGGGTGGACTGGAGCCGCCCGCCAGCGGAGGGGCTGGAGGCGGCTCTGGCTGGTTACTTCTTCCACAGGTACGAGCACGAGCAGGCGGCCAACCTGGCGGAGCTGCGGCGCCTGGCCGAGGGGCTGGGCGTGAATCTTGGCCCTGTGCTCCTCTCGGGCGAGCCCATGGAGGCCCTCCTCGCTGCGCACCACGCGAGCGCAGTCCTCGGCCTTCCCTACCTCGGCCTCGACGACGCAGCTCTCGGCCGGCTGACCATGCGGCCCGCCGGGGTCGTGGGCTTGCCTCTCGGCCTGCGAGCTACCACCCGGTGGCTGCAGGCCCTCGGCGGGCTCCTGGGAGTGGAGCCGGAGCGAGTGAGGCGGCTCATCGAGAGGGAGGAGGGGCGGGCCTCCTCGCGGCTCGGTCTGGCCAGGCGGGTGCTATCGGGGAGATCTCTTGCGATCATTGCCGACACGCCGCTTGTTGCCGGCTTCATGCTCCTTGCCCAGGAGCTGGGCCTCACGTGTCCGCTGGTGGCGCTCCTCGATCGCTCCCTGGGGGGCGAGGAGGGCCTTCGGGCCCTGCTCGATCAGGTCGGAGCCAGGATCCCCGTCACGACGAAGGTGCTCGTGGCCCCATCCCTCCTGGAGCTGCGGGACCTCGGCGGTCCACTGGAGCCTCGGGCAGGGGCCGCGCCCTTTGATCTGGTCGTGCGCCCGGATCTCGGGCTCGCCGGAACCGGCTGGGCCAGCATTCCAACCGTCGAGGTTGGGTTCCCTGCCCGCCGCAAGCACTTCGTCTTTCCCCTCCCAGAGCTTGGCTACGCGGGCGCCGTGGCCCTGGCGGGACGGCTCATGGATGCCCTGTTCGAGGCGCACTGAGACGACTCGTTCTTGCTCTTGCCTTGACCAGAAGGGCTAGCCCCGGGGCCCCGACGCCCGGTTTGGCTTGGCTCGTGGCCCACCTGCCATCGAGGGTAAGCGAATCAGACCTCACTCGAGTGTCTTCAGGAGGCTCCGCTCCCGTCTGGCGAGCCAGCGGATCGCCACCCTTGCGAGCTCTTCGTCCATTCGGCGATAGCCACGACCGGAGAGGGAGACGTTGAAGACCCGAGTGCGGCGATAGGCAGGCTCGGTGTCGCTACGCGGGCGCAGCACCAATGTGATGGCCAGATGATGTGGGGCTCCCACCTTCAGGTCGGCGAAGGCTTCCCTGTCGTTGACGGAGAGGCTGACGAGCGTCCATTCCCCGGCGGGAGGAGTGAGGAGATCCCGGAGGACAGCTTCAGGGACGAATGGGAGAGGTTTCTCTCGCTCCTCGGGAACAATCAGTGCCTCGCGCTGCGACTCGGTCAAGGGAGAGAATCCAGCCCAGCCAAACTGTTCGACGTAGGCCTCGGGTACACCGTCGCACATGGCGCGCATCGCGCAGAGATCGCAGGAAGGCTGGAACGCGAACCCTCTCCCCGCAGGAGCCAAGGCCTTCGCCGAGTCGAGGAGGCGCC
>JAVEWA010000657.1:0-3882 GCA_034004785.1 Polyangia bacterium | reverse complement strand
ACGAACGCTGCCTGTACCTCACCGACCGCAAGTGCCGCATCTGCGAGGCGGTCTGCCAGAAGGCGGCGATAGACTTCAGCCAGACTCCCAAGCGAGTCGAGGTCAAGGTCGGCGCCATCTTGCTCTGTCCTGGGTATCAGGCCTTCGACCCCGGGCCGCGCGGGGACTACGGCTATGGCCGGATGAAGAACGTGGTCACCAGCCTCGACTTCGAACGGCTGCTCTGCGCCACGGGGCCGCACGAGGGCGAGATCCTCCGCCCCTCGGACCACCGGCATCCTCACCGCATCGCCTGGCTCCACTGCGTCGGCTCCCGTCAGGTGCTTCCCGGCGGTCACAGCTACTGCTCGTCGGTGTGCTGCACTTATATCCAGAAACAAGTGATCCTCACCAAGGACCACGACGCCGAGGCCGAGTGCACGATCTTCCACAACGACATCCGCTCCTACGGCAAGGATTTCGAGCGGTTCTACCAGCGCGCCGAGAAGCTGCCGGGCATCCGCTTCGTCCGCAGCTACGTCTCCATCGGGCGGGAGATCCCCGGGAGCCAGAACGTCACGATTCGATACGCGACCGACGAGGGTGTGAAGGAAGAGGAGTTCGATCTGGTCGTGCTCGGGGTCGGCTTGAGCCCACCCGCCAAGGTCCAGGAGCTGGCTAGCACCTTCGGCGTCGAGCTTGGCGAGCACGGGTTCTGCCGGATCAGCCCCGAGAACCCCATGCGAACCACCCGGCCTGGGGTCTTCGTCAGCGGCGCGTTCCAGGGGCCCCTCGACATCCCGGAGTCGGTGGTCACCGCGAGCGGCGCGGGCGCCCAGTGCGGAGAGCTGCTCGCCTCGAGGCGCGGAAACCTGGCAAGGGATCGAGTGTACCCAGAGGAGCGGAACGTCACGAACGAGGAGCCGCGGGTGGGCGTGTACCTGTGCCACTGCGGGGCCAACATCGGCCGAGTGGTGGACATCCCGGGCACCGTGGAGTACGCGAGGACCCTGCCCAACGTGCAGCACGCCGAGGAGAGCCTGTTCATCTGCTCCACCGAGGCGGCTCAGAAGCTGGCCGTGTCGATCAAGGAGAAGGGGCTCAACCGCGTCGTGGTGGCGGCCTGTACGCCGCGGACCCACGAGCCGCTGTTCCGTGACACTCTGCGCGAGGCTGGGATCAACCAGTACTACTTCGACATGGCGAACATCCGTGAGCACTGCTCCTGGGTGCACTCTCGAGAGAAGGAGAAAGCCACGCAGAAGGCGCGGGACATCATTCGGATGTCGGTGGCCCGGGCCTGCCACCTCGAGCCGCTCCAGGAGTACGAGCTCCCGGTGAACCACAAGGCGCTGGTCGTGGGAGGCGGCCTGGCGGGAATGACCGCTGCGTTGAGCATCGCCCGCCAAGGACACGAGGTGTACCTCGTGGAGAAGGAGCCCGAGCTGGGTGGCATGGCCCGTCGCATCCACCGCACCCTGGAGGGGCTGGATGTTCAGGCCTACCTGTCCGACCTGGTGCGGCAGGTCCATCGGCATCGCTTGGTGCACGTGTACACCGGCGCCACGGTTGTTCAGGCCTCGGGATACGTGGGCAGCTTCGAGACTACAGTGCGCGTGGGCGGCCGGGACCTCATGCTGAAGCACGGCGCCACTGTCGTCGCCACGGGCGCAGACGAGTACCACCCCACGGAGTACCTCTACGGGCAGGACGACCGCGTGATGACCCAGCTCGAGCTGGAAGAGCGGCTCGCCCTCCCCGACCCGGGCCTCTCCGAGGTCCAGGCAGTCGTGATGATCCAGTGCGTGGGCTGCCGGCAGCCCGACCGGAGCTACTGCGCCAGGATCTGCTGCAGCCAGGCGGTGAAGAACGCCCTGACGATCAAGAAAGGTCGCCCCGAGACCCAGGTCTATGTGCTGTTCCGCGACATGCGCACCTACGGCTTCCGCGAGGACGCCTATCGCGAGGCCGCCGATCTGGACGTGAAGTTCATCAGGTACGAGCCTGAGAACGGGCCCGAGGTGGAAGCCACCGAAGAGGAGGGCCGGCCCGTGCTGCGCGTGACCGTGGCCGACCCGGTCCTCGGCCAGACCCTCGCGCTGGACGCGGACCTGCTCGCCCTCTCAGCGGCCGTGGTCCCGGCGGCCAGCAGCCAGGAGGTGGCGCGGCTCTTCAAGGTGACCCTCAACCCGGACGGCTTCTTCCAGGAGGCCCACGTCAAGCTGCGCCCCGTGGACTTCGCCGCTGATGGTATCTACCTGTGCGGCACGGCGCACTACCCGAAGCACATCCCGGAGACGATCAGCCAGGCCTACGGCGCGGCGGGGAGGGCTGTCACCCTGCTCTCGCAGGACACGGTCGTCGCCTCCGGCTCGGTGTGCACGGTGAGGGCAGAGGACTGCGTCGCCTGCGGGGCCTGCATCGCCGCCTGCACCTACGGGGCGATCGACTTCCACGACGATGCATCCGGCCGTCGTAGCGCCCGCGTCAACCCGGTGCTCTGCAAGGGTGACGGCCTCTGCAACGTGAAGTGCCCCACCGGGGCCATCTCCCTGCTCCATTACACCGACCAGGAGATCATGAGCCAGATTGACGCGGCCGCCGCCGGCGTCGCGCCCGGGGCAGGCGAGGAAGAGCCATCCGCCGCGGAAGCGAGGGAGCAGTGAGCACGGAGCTGGAGTTTCAGCCCAGGATGCTGGGCATCATCTGCAACTGGTGCTGCTACGGCGGCGCCGACCTCTGCGGGGTTTCCCGGTTCCAGTATCCGCCCTTCATCCGGCTCGTGCGGGTGATGTGCTCGGCGAGGGTGGATCCTGGACACGTGCTGCGGGCCTTCGCCGGGCGGATGGATGCCGTGTTCGTGGGGGGCTGTCATCTGAACGACTGCCACTACGTCACCAACGGCAACTACGACGCCTACGCCATGGTCCAGCTCATGAAGCGGCTCCTCGCGCACCTCGGAATTGCCCCCGAGCGGCTCCGCCTCGAGTGGGTCTCCGCTGGGGAGGGCATCCGCTTCGCCAACATCATGAATGAGTACGGCGCCCAGATCCAGAAGCTGGGCCCCCTGGGGAGCAGTGAGGGGTTGAGCCCCGCGGAGCTCAAGGACCGGATCGCGGCGGCGACGCGCATGGTGCCCTACCTCAAGCTGCTCCTGGCTGAGCGGCTGAGAGTCACCCCCAGGTCGGAGGAGGCGTATCACCGCTTCTTCGCCAGCGAGGAGTTCGAGCGGATCTTCGACGAGGCCGTCGCGAGCCAGCTGTTCGTCGCTCGGATGCTCTCCATCCTGCGCGACGGGCCGCGCAGCACTTCGGAGCTAGCTGGGATGCTCGGGTTGACCCCCTCGGAGATCACTCGGTTCGTGAGAGGCTCCACGCGAAGAGGGCTGGTGAAGTACGACATGGAGCGGCGAGCCTACGCTCTGGCTTGAGGACGCCATGGACCTAGCGACACTCGATCGCATCATCGACAGGCACCACGCCGAGCCCAGCTCCCTGATTCAGGTGCTGCTCGAGCTCCAGCGAGAGCTCCACTGGCTGCCCGAGGAGGCCATGGTTCACGTGGGGAAGCGGCTGGGGGTCCCCCTGAGCCGGATCCGGCACATCGCTACGTTCTACAAGGCCTTCAGCCTGGTGCCCAAGGGCCGTCACGAGATCCACGTCTGTCTGGGCACGGCCTGCCACGTCAGGGGAGCGTCGCGCATCCTCGACACCCTGAAGGACCTCACCGGCATCGCGCCCGGCGAGACGGATCTGGACCTCAAGTTCAGCCTGGAGTGCGTGAACTGCCTGGGCTGCTGCGCCCTGGGGCCGGTCATGGTGATAGACGGCAAGACCCACGGCAAGCTGACGCCCGCGGACGCCACGGACGCCCTGAAGAAGTACGAATGAACCTGGCCCAAGC
>JAVEWA010000656.1:0-3886 GCA_034004785.1 Polyangia bacterium | reverse complement strand
AGCAGTGGCCCCCCTTGGCGCAAGGTGTCCGAGAGGTGACGATGTTTCGGGCCCTGGCCTCGTCAGGAGTGGCCCCCCTTGGCGCAAGGTGTCCGAGAGGTGACGATGTATCGGGCCCTGGCCTCGTCAGGAGTGGCCCCCCTTGGCGCAAGGTGGTCGAGAGGTGACGATGCTTTGCGCCCTGGCCTCGTCAGAAGTGGCCCCCCTTGGCGCAAGGTGTCCGAGAGGTGATGAGCTCTGTTTCCCGCGCCGCGTTGGCGATGGGCTCCCTCGTGCACCTCGTGAGGGAGTGCCGGGGTCCGGTGGATAGAGGGCTGGGTTCGCGCGGCGGCGCGATACGTACAAACTCCGCGGTCTGCCTCGCAGGTCAGCTCTGCGTCCCCTCCTACTCCCCCGTCTCGAGGAGGTTCGTGGGGTCGCCCCGATCCAGCATGTCCTTTAGCAAGGCCCGCTCGGGCGCCGCAGGCAGGCGGCCGAAGAGCTCGGCCCGGAGCACTGGCTCGCCTCTCTGGTTGGTCATGCTCGCGCTGGCGCGGGCCCGGCCGTCCTCGTCCAAGGATTCGAGCACCAGCTCGCAGGAGATCGCGTCGCCCGGGTAGACCGGGGCAAGGAAGCGGAAGCTCATGCCCGAGGCGAGCCACGCGAGCTGGCCCCCCAGCTCGGTGAGGAGCCCTGCCACGAGGAGACCGTGGCACACGGCGCCCTCGAAGCCGCGCGCGCGGGCGAAGCCTTCCTCGAAGTGGATCGGGTTGTAGTCTCGGGTGATCGCCGCGAAGGCGCTCACCTCCTCGGCCGTGAACCGCCGGGTGGTGGAGAAACGGTCTCCCTCGGCCAAGCCTTGGGCGGCCTGTAGTCGCAATCGGGACATTGTCCGAGTTGGCCTCCTTGCAAGACGGTTCAAACGAGGGCCGCGATGGCGTCGCCCATCAGGGCGAGGTCGCTGCCGGTCATGGTCACGCAGGGGACGGCGCGGCCAAGGGCCGCGGCGATGTCGAGGCCGCGCTCGCCCAGGGCCTGTCCGTTGAAGATGGCGCCGAGCAGGCGGAGGGTCGCCTCGCCAGGGGGGACCAGGGCCTGCTCGAGGGATGGGCGATCCCTCGGTGAGACGAGCCTTGGCCAGACGATGGCAACCACGGGGATGGGGCTTCCTGTCGGGGCCCGGTGTGCCGCGGTCACCTGGGCGATGAGGGTCGGCTCGCCGTGGTGGGTGAAGGGCTCCGAGTCGAGGTCGAGTGGGCCACCAGAGGTCGGAGGAGCGAGCGGGCCACCAGAGGTCGGAGGAGCGAGCGAGCCTCCAGAGGTCGGAGGAGCGAGCGGGCCTCCAGAGGTCGGAGGAGCGAGCGGGCCTCCAGAGGTTGGAGGAGCGAGTGGGCCTCCAGGCAGGAGCTCGAGATGGCGGCGGGCGCTCTGGCGGAGCCGCAGGGGAAAGGGGCAGCCGAGGACGCGGCCGAGGAGGTCGAGGGCAACGACCTCGTCGGAGAGGAACGCGAAGCCGAGGCCAAGGAGAGTGACGGCCAGGGAGGTCTTGCCCGCGTGAGAGTCGCCCGCGAGGATCACCGCCCGGCCTCCGCGGGCGAGAGCCGCCGCGTGCACGAGGGCTCGGGAGCCCGCGTCGGTGTCCCCCATGCGCCAGATGAGCTGGTCCTGCAAGGCGGCGAAAAGGAGCGGGGGCGAGCCCTGGGCGATGGGCGCCGGGGCAGAAGGAGCGCTCGCGGTACTTGTGTCGTCCGTGTCGCCCGTGTCGCTCGTGTCGCTTGCGTGGCTCGTGTCGCCCGTGTCGCTCGTGTCGCTTGCGTGGCTCGTGTCGCTCGTGTCGCTCTCGAGGAGCTGCCATTCGTTGCCGTCGCCGTCGCCGTCGCCGTCGCCGTCGCTGTTGCCTTCGCAGTCGCCGTCGCTGTTGCCTTCGCCGTCGCGGCCGGGAACAGGGACCAGGGCGTAGCGCAGACGAGGCGGAGCAGCAGGAGGGGCTGCGGCGGCGAGAACGAACCCCTCCAGCCACTTTCCGAATCGTTCGGCCAGGGGTCCGGGAGGTGTGTCCAGAAGGGCCGGGAGGCCAAGGACCTCGAAGGAGATGCTGGACTCGGCAGTGAGCGGCCTCACTCCGGGTCGCCCTCCACGAGGAGGCCACGGCCTGCGAGGTCAGCGACGAACTTTCGCACCTCGGCGGCGACCTCCTCCTCCGGGGCGCCGAGGGTGCTCGAGATCTCGAGGATGATCTCGGCGATGGTCGAGCGGCCGTCGCAGAGGTCGAGGACGGAAGAGCCCATGGGGTTCAGAAGGTAGGCCTCGCCGCTTCGCGGGTCCACGAGCACCAGTTCGTCGTCTATCTCTCGAGATAGCAGGCCGGGCAGGGCGCGGGGCCGGAGCGGGGAAGCAGGAGTCGGGGAGGGGGCGCTCGTCTCGTCCGAGGCGCGGGGGGAGCCGGCGCTGACGGCGCCAGCCTGGTCCTTTGCCTCGCCTGGCTTGGTCCTGTCGGCTTGGTCGGTCATGGAATTCCCACCTTGCTGGCGCCGGCCCCGCTGGCTTCGGCTGCGATCCTCGCCTCGCGCTCCTTCTGGAGCGCCTCCACAGTGTCGGCCAAGGAGAGGGCGTAGTCCAGGGCCGGTTGGAGCTCCTCGAGAAGCGATGGGGAGGCGCCTAGGGCAACGCAGACGTCGCAGTTGCTCACGAGGGGCTCCCTTTGCGGGAGGCGGGCCCCGAGGGCGGGGAAGCGGTGAGCCGTCAGCTCGTAGAAGGCGTCCCAGCCCATCCGGTGGGCCACCTCGCTCAGGCCGTGGGAGAGCATCCTCGAGTAGAGGACCGCCAGGGAGTCGCGTCGCACGTTGCCGAGGGAGAGGCCAGCCTCCACCGCGTAGAGGCCCGAGCAGCAGGGATAGGCCTCGCCGTCGGGGAACACGGTGATGTCCCGTTCGCCCGGCTCCCCGCAGGGCCCGAAGCGCCTCCCCTGGAGCTGGAGGTCGTAGGTCTCGGGCGTGATGCCCAGGGACTTTGCCCGGCCGACGGGCGCCGCCAGGCGCACCACCCGGTGTACGCCCTCGGGCAGGGTGACGACCTCGTCGAGGACCGCGCCCTTCTGGAGGAACACCGCGGCCACCTCGGTGCGAAGGCCGAGGGCGAGGGCTGCCCCGAGGGCGTGCTCGGCCCGCTCCCTCGGCACGTAGCGCTGGTGGGTGGGGTCGGTGGACACCGAGAGCTGGGTGAGGCCCAGGCGCGCGAAGAGGCCGAGCTCCTCCATGGCCCGCTCCGGGCTGGTCGCCCAGCTCGCAGACGTCACGATGCGGATCTGGAGGCCGAGGCTCCCGGTGGCCTCCAGGACCTCGAGCAGCTCGTCCCGGTAGAGCCAGGGCTCGCCGCCGGTGATTCCCACGAGGCCGATTCGTCCGAGGGCGTGGGCCTCGCGGATGAGCCGGATGGCCAGCTCCGGGCCGAGCGAGGCGTTGCCGAGCAGCTCGGCTGGCTGGCAGCAGTACTCGCAGCGGGCCACGCAGCGGGCCCCGTAGAAGAGCACCAGGGAGCCGTTCCGGTCGCAGCCTGGCGCGGGCTGGGACCTTTTATCGTCCGCTGGTCCCGCCTGGTTCTGGGTTCCCGCCTGGTTCTGGGTTCCCGCCTGGTTCTCGGGTTTCGACTGGTTCTCGGGTTTCGACTGGTTCTCGGTTCCCGACAGGTCGGCGGTTCCCGACTGGTTCTCGGTTCCCGACAGGTCGGCGGTTCCCGACAGGTCGGCGGTTCCCGACAGGTCGGCGGTTCCCGACAGGTCGGCGGTTCCCGACAGGTCGGCGGTTCCCGACTGGTTCTCGGTTCCCGACAGGTCGGCGGTTCCCGACAGGTCGGCGGTTCCCGACAGGTCGGCGGTTCCCGACAGGTCGGCGGTTCCCGACAGGTCGGC
>JAVEWA010000655.1:0-3895 GCA_034004785.1 Polyangia bacterium | reverse complement strand
GGATAGGGAAGCGGGGCAGGGAAGGGGATAGGGAAGCGGGGCAGGGAAGCGGGGGCGGGGAAGCGGGGCAGGGAAGCGGGGGCGGGGAAGGGGTTAGGGAAGCGGGGCAGGGAAGCGGGGCGGGGAAGCGGGGCGGGGACACCGTGATAGATCTGAGGGTGCTCAGCCCAGGCGGGCGAGCTGGGCCTCGAGCAGGGAGATCGCCTGGCGGTTCTCGGCGAGGCGGCCCCGCTCCTTCTCGACTATGTCGGCGGGGGCGCCCTCCACGAAGGCAGGGTTCGAGAGCTTGCGCTCGAGGCCCTCGGAGGCCTTGGCGAGCTTGTCGATCTTCTTCTGGAGCCGGGCCCGCTCCGCGGGGAGGTCGATGAGGCCCGCGAGGGGCAGGAAGATCCTGAGGGGCGAGGCAACCGCCGCCGCGCTCTGCGAGGGAGGGCTCCCGATTTCCCCCTCCCGGATCTTGGAGACCTTGGCGAGCCGGGAGATGGCCCCGTAGAGGGGCCCTAGGGAGACGAGGGCCTCCATGCCCTCTGGCTCGGCGCAGAGGACCACCTCGGGGAGGGCCTGGCCAGGCGGCACGCCAGGCACCTCGGACCTTATGGAGTTGATGGCCGAGGCGACCTGCTGCGCGAGGGCAGTGGCGGCTTCCAGCGCCGCGTCGCGGGCGAAGCTCTTTGACTCGGGCCAGGGGGCCGTCATGAGGGCGCTGCCAGGCGCTGCCAGGCCGGCCGCCGCGAGGGCGGGCAGGAGATCCTGCCACAGGGCCTCGGTGACAAAGGGCATGATGGGGTGGAGCATCTTGAGGATGGCGTCGGACGCCCTGAGCAGGCAGCGCTGGGCCTGGCCCCTGCCGCTCTCCTCTTCGGTGCCCCAGAGGCGCGGTTTCACCACCTCCAGGTAGTAGGAGCAGAAGTCGTCCCAGAACAGGTGATAGAGGCGGTCGGTGGACTCGCCGATCCGGTACTCGGCCATGTTGGCCGTGACCTCGGCCACGGCGCTCCCCACCCGGGAGAGGATCCAGCGGTCCTCGGGGAAGGGGCTCTCTCCCTCGGGTGCGGGAGAGAGATCCTGCACGTTGGGCAGCACCACGCCTCTAAAGGCCTGCCACATCTTGTTCGAGAGGCGGCGGCCCTCCTCGAAGACCGGCACCTCCACGTCGAAGTGGGGGAGCGCGCCCTCGGAGCCCTCCCTGGGGGTGCGGCGCACGCTCATCTTGAGGTTCTGGTTGAAGCCCGCGGTCAGGCCGAGCACGCCGTAGCGCAGGGCGTCTGCGCCATAGACCTTGTAGTGCTCGACCCTGTGGGTCGGGATGCCGGGCGCGGGCTCGCTCTTGCCCTTGATCTCGTCCGAGCCCCCCTCGATCACCTTCACCGGGTCGAAGCCGTTGCCCCGGCTCTTGGACATGATGTTGCCCATCTCGTCGAGGATGGTGCCGTGGATGAGCACGTGGCGGAAGGGAGTGACGCCGCCCCGGAACTTCATGCCCATCATGATCATGCGCGCCACCCAGAGGGCCAGGATGTCCCTCGCCGTGATGAGCACGCTGGTGGGGTAGAAGAACTTCAGGTCCTCGGTCTCGTCGGGCCAGCCCAGGGTCGATAGGGGCCAGAGCTGGGAGGAGAACCAGGTGTCGAGCACGTCCGGGTCCTGCACCAGGCGCTTGCCGCCGCAGACCGGGCAGGCCTCGGGCGTGGCCTCGGGGTCGTCCGAGCCCGGCACCACGGGCCGGGCGTCGGAGGGGATGGGCCTCGGGTCGCCGGAGGGGTCCAGCTCGATGTTCGGGTGGCAGTCCAGGCAGTACCAGATGGGGATGCGGTGACCCCACCAGATCTGCCGGGAGATGCACCAGTCGGGGGTGGAGTCGAGCCACCGCAGGTAGTCGTCGCCCCTCCTCGGGGGGAAGAAGGTCACCTGGCGGTCCTCCAGGTAGCACTTCTTCGCGAGCTCGACCAGGCTGTCCATCTTCACGAACCACTGGTCCGACAGGTAGGGCTCCACGATGGTCCCCGACCGGTAGCAGTGGGCCACGCTGTGCCTGAGCGGCTCGACCTTGCCGAGCCTGCCCTCGGCCTTCAGATCCTCCACCACTCGGGCCCTGGCCTCCTCCACCGCCTTGAGCCCCGCGTACCTCCCGGCGTTCGAGTTCAGGGTCCCGTCGGTGTTGAGGATGTTGATCATGGGCAGGCCGTGCCGCTTGCCGCACTCGTAGTCGTTGAAGTCGTGGGCCGGGGTGACCTTCACCGCGCCGGTGCCCTTCTCGGGGTCCGGCAGGATCTCGTCGGCGATGATGGGGATGTCCCGATCCGCGAGGGGCAGGCGCACGGTCTTGCCCACCAGATCCTTGTAGCGCTCGTCCGAGGGGTGCACGGCGACGGCGGTGTCGCCGAGCATGGTCTCGGGCCGCGTGGTGGACACGGTGATCACCCGCGAGGGATCCTCGGTGAGGGGGTAGTGCAGGTCCCAGAAGAAGGTGTCCACCTCGTGGTGCTCGAGCTCGTCGTTCGAAAGGGCGGTCTGCACCCCCACCGACCAGTTGATGAGCCGCTGGCCGCGGTAGATTAGCCCCTCCCTGAAGAGCTCGAGGAAGGTGCGGCGCACCGCCCTCGACAGGCGCGGGCTCATGGTGAACTCGGTGCGGTCCCAGTCGCAGGAGGCCCCCATGCGGCGGAGCTGCGAGAGGATCCGGCTCTGGTACTCGTCCTTCCAGGCCCAGATGCGGCGGAGCATCTCCTCCCTGCCGAGGTCGTAGCGGGTCACCCGCTTCTCCTCCCAGAGCCGCCGCTCCACCACGCTCTGGGTGGCGATCCCGGCGTGGTCCGTGCCCGGGAGCCAGAGGGTCTCGCAGCCCTGCATCCTCCTGCACCGGGTCACCGCGTCCTGGAGCGAGTTGTTCAGGGCGTGCCCGAGGTGGAGCATCCCGGTGACGTTCGGCAGCGGGATCATGATGGTGTGGGGCTCTTTGCCCGGCGTGGGCTCGGGGTGGAAGAGCTTGTTCTCATCCCACCAGCGGTAGTAGGCCTCCTCGATGAGGGATGGGTCGTACTGCTTGGCGTCCACTGGCTCGGGCCTGGGGGTGAGGGAGGGCTTCGTCATTGTATGGCCTGGCTCTTCGTCCTCGGATCGAGGGGTGGTTTCTTATGAGTCCTGTCTGCCGCGAAAATCAAGGGGCAGATGGTACCCCTCCGCCCCTGCGATGCAAACGCAAAGTGGAGCGATGGGGGCTTTGGGAGCCTTGGTAGCCCTGCAGGAGGGCAAGCCTAGAAGAAAGGACCAGTGAAGAGAAGTCGGTGGATGTTGCTGCAGTTCGCGTAGATGTTGCAGAAGTAGCGATCGGTGAAGAAGAGAGCCTGCCCTGGCGCACCCCAGATGCCACTGATGGTGGTGGAGAGATCGGTCCGGACCGGGGTCCACTCGAAGCCGTTGTAGTGGATGAGGGTTCCATTTTCACCGGCGGCGAAGACGTTGTCACCGGAGAATCCCCACACGGACCACAAGAACTCGCCCGTGCCCGAGTACATTACCTGCCAGGAGACGCCGTCGTAGTGGAGGATCCTCCCCTCCCGTCCCACGGCGAAGACGTTGTCGCCTGCGCTCCCCCAGACGTCCATCAGATAGTTCCAACCCTCAGGAGCCTGCATCTCGGTCCAGACATGTCCTCCAGAGGTATGCACTATTTCTCCCAAAGTGTTCACAGCGAAATACCCGGCGCTCTGCGAACCCCAGACGGCGCGTAGCAGTCCCACCCCGCTTGGAAGCGCCACCTCGGTCCAAGGCAGGGCGCCGTCGTAGTGCAGGATGACGCTTCCAACGGCGACCACCTCGCTCGAGGAGCTTCCCCATATGCCGTTGAGATTCTGGGTGCCGGTCCAAGGCTGCGTCCAGGAGGAGCCGTTGTAGT
>JAVEWA010000654.1:0-3898 GCA_034004785.1 Polyangia bacterium | reverse complement strand
GAGGGTGGACGCAACCGTGGGTGAGCGGGTCTTCGCGGTCTTCGGCTATCCGCGAGAGGACGGCCAGGCCGCCTTGCACGCCATCAAGGCCGGCATTCAGCTCCGCCTGCGCTTCGAGCGCCTGGGCCTGCCGGGGATCTCGGTGCGGGCCGGGGTGGCGGCCGGGCAGGGCCTGGCAGGTCAGGTGCGCGGAGATCCGACCGACGCCACGGTGCTCGGAGCGCCGCTCTGGAGGGCGGCTCGCCTCGTGGAGGTGGCCAGCGAAGACGAACCCCTGGTGGTGGACGAGGCGGCCCTGGAGCTCGGCCGCGGCCTGGTGGAGGGCCAAAGGAAGCAGAGCAGCAAGGATCTGGGGCGATACTACGCCGTCACCCCCAAGGGCTGAGGGGCCCGGGGGCTCACCCCTTCTTGAGCCGCTCGACCAGGTCTATGTACTCCTGCATTGCGGCCTCTCGGGAGGTGCCTCTCCGAGCCTCCCACGCGTCGTACTTGGCCCTGCCGACGAAGTCGAGCATGCCGGGCCGCTTGCCCTGGACGTCTCCCACGGTGCCCTGCTTGAAGAGGGAGTACAGGGCGAGCAGGGTCTCGTTGTCGGGGCGCTCCGGGAGGGTCTGCACCTCCTCTCGGGCGGTTTCGAAGCGGGTCTCGAGGTCGGACATGATGCCTCCTTGTGCCGGAGCAGTATAGGCCTCCAGCCGCCGCGGGCACAGTGGCTTTCTGCTGGTGTGGACCCCTCCTTTGCGTCGCCCTCGCGCCTCTGGTCTCGCGGCGCAACTATCCCGCGTCCTCTGGTACACTGCCTGGAATCAGGAGGCAGTCCATGGCGAGCACGAGGAGAGCGTTTCTCGGCCTCTGCGTTTTGGGGGCCCTCGGCGGCTGCGTGCGCGGCGGACCGGCGCGGACCCCTGGCGAGGCCGCTTCACGGAAGGAACCGCGGGGAGCGGTCTCCAGGGCGCCCGAGCTTCCGCCTCCAGCGCCAGGTCCCCTCGCCTGGTTGTCGCCCAAGGAGCCGAGGCCAGCCGCCGCTCGCTCCAGGCCCGTGCTGCTGCGCGGCGCCACCCTTTGGACCGGCACTGGCAAGATCCTTCAGCGCGCGGACGTCCTCGTGGCCCGCGGGCGCATCCAGGCCCTGGGCCCGGGCCTCGCGGCGCCTCCCGGGGCATTGGTGCTGGACGTCACCGGCAAGCACGTCACGCCCGGGCTCATCGATCCGCACTCGCACCTCGGGGTGTACGCGCTCCCCTCTCTCAAGGGCCACTCGGACGGCAACGAGGTGGGCAATCCGCTGACCCCCGCGGTGAGGGTGGCGGACGCCATCTACTCCCAGGATCCGGCCATGTCCCGCGCCCTGGCGGGCGGGGTAACCACCGCGCAGATCGTGCCCGGGTCCGCCAACCTGGCTGGGGGCCTCTCACAGGTAATAAAGCTGAGGCCGGGGAGACACGCCATGGACCTGGCCTTTCCGGGAGCTCTCCCGGGTTTGAAGATGGCCTGCGGGGAGAATCCGAAGCGGGTCTACGGCCCTCGGGGCGGTCCCTTCACCCGCATGGGCAACGTGGCCAGGGTTCGCGCCGCCTTTGGTCGGGCAAGTGACTACCTGCGCGAGTGGGGACGGTACGCCGAGCTATACCGGGCCTGGGCCGGGAAGAGCCGCCGGGCCTCGTCCTCGAGCGCGAAACCGCCCCCTGCGCCTCCGAAGCGGGATCCAGACCTCGAGTCCCTGGCCGCTGTTGTGGCGGGTCGCGTCCGGATCCATTGGCACTGCTACCGTGCTGACGAGATGCTGGTTCGCTTGGAGCTCGCAGGGCAGCTCGGACTGAAGATAGCCGCTTTCCACCACGCCACCGAGGCCTACAAGATCGCCGATGAGCTGAGGCGAGCAGGCGTGGGCGCGGTCACCTGGGTCAGGTGGTGGGGGTTCAAGGCAGAGGCCCTGGATGCCATCCCCGAGGGGCCGGCTCTCCTCGCCAAGAGGGGGGCGCTCGTGACCCTCCACTCCGACTCGCCCAGGGTCATCCAGCACCTGAATCACGAGGCAGGCCTGGCGTACTACAGGGGAGTGCAGGCGGGCATCGAGATCACGCCAGGGCAGGCCCTCGCCATGGTGACTAGGAACCCGGCCGAGGCGCTCGGCATCTCGAAGGAGACCGGCACCCTGGAGCCCGGGAAGATGGCGGATCTGGTGGTGTGGTCCGGGGATCCCTTCTCGATCTACACCCGAGCCGAGAAGGTCTATGTGGACGGGGAGCTCGCCTACGATCTTCGCGAGGGCCCGAGACCCTCGGATTTCGAGCTGGGGCAGGTCCCCTCGAGGCGGCCTCCCCGGCCAGCAGATGCTCGGGAGGCCATGGCTGGCCCGGATGTGCCGGTCCCCGGCCTGCCTGGGAAGCGGGTCGCTCCCCCGCGTCCTCCCGCGAGGCACGCGGTCCTGCCCAAGCCAAAGGGCCCCGTCACCCTGGCAGTGACAGGAGCTCGGCTGCAGACCATGACCGGCGAGCCGCCCACCCTGGGCACGCTGCTCGTCGCCGGAGACAGGATAGCGGCCCTCGGGCCGGGGCTGGCGGCGCCCCGAGGTGTGAAGGTGATAGACGCGGGTGGCGCCCTCGTCACGCCGGGGCTCATCGCGGCAGAGAGCCTGCTCGGGCTGACGGACATAGACGCGGAGCCGAGCGCCAACGAGACCGGCGCGTCCAAGTCGCCCGAGCTGCTCAGGGCCGCCCTGCGGAGCTGGGAGGGCCTACATCTGCGAGGCGCGGCGATCCCGGTCAACCAGGGCCGAGGGTTTCACCACGGCCCTCATCAGGCCGAGGGGGGGGCTCGTGACTGGCCAGGGGGCTGCCTTCGATCTCTCGGCGTCTAGGCTGTCCGACGCTGCGCTCGTGGCACCGCTGTCCATGCACGCCCGCATGGGGTCGAGCGGGGCCTCATCCGAGGCGAGGAGCCGTGCGCTGGACTGGATGCGCCTCCGGCAGCTCTTCGCCGAGGCGAGGCTCTACTCCCGGCACCGGGCCGCCATCGAAGTCCGGCGCTACAGGCCAATGGCCGCCTCACTCCTCGATCTGGAGGCCCTCGGGCCCGTGCTCGGCGGCAAGGTGCCCCTCGTGGTGAGCGCTCACCGGGCCTCGGACATAGAGGCGGCCATCGCCTTCGCCGCCGAGGAGCGCATCCGCCTGGTGATCTCGGGCGGGGCCGAGGCCTGGAGGGTAGCCTCCGTCCTCGCGCGCGCTGGTGTGGGCGTCCTGGTGGACCCGGAGGTGAACCAGCCGGAGACATACGATACCTTGGGGGCTCGCCCGGACAACGCGGCCCTGCTTCACAGGGCTGGCGTGCGCGTGGGCTTTTCAGCTGCAGGCGCGGCCCACGACGCGCGCTCCTTGCGCTTCTCCGTGGGGCGGTCGGTGGCCTGGGGCCTGCCCCACTCTGCCGCCCTGGAGGGGCTCACCTCGGCGCCGGCCCGGCTCTTCGGCCTGGAGGATCGTGGGACGCTGAGGGTGGGCGCCCTGGCGAACCTCGTGATCTGGTCCGGAGACCCGCTCGAGCTCTCCACCCGCGTGAGGCACCTGGTGATCCACGGCCGGGAGATCCCACTCGTCACCCGTCAGACCCTGCTGCTCCAGAGGTACCGGGGCCGGGCGGTGGGCCCGTAGCGAAATTGAATTCTGGCGGAAGCCCCGCAACGAATATGATCCTCCCAGGGCGGTCGAGCTCTGCCCATCGTGAGGTTTGTTCTGGGTGCTTAGCCGCCTTTTGGGCGGCGACCGTGCGGCTTCGGACTGACCAAAATGAAGGTCCCGTCTAGGGCGGGACTGCTTCGCACCCTGGGCATCCCTTGCGCGGAGAATCGGGTATGCAGGGAGACGATGCTCTGGCGCGCGCGCCGCCCGCCGCCGGCTCTCTG
>JAVEWA010000047.1:0-18647 GCA_034004785.1 Polyangia bacterium | reverse complement strand
CCTTCGAGCAGATGAAGCAGATGGTCGACGCCGAGATCGCCGCCGCCAGGAAGCTCATGGCGGAGAAGAAGATCCCGCAGTCCAAGGTCTATGAGACCATCATCGCCAGCGGCGCCGAGGCGCCTGTCTACCTACCCGGCGGCGCTGGCCCAGGGGCCGCTCCGGGCATGCCTGGCCGGCCCGGCCAGCCTGGCCGCCCCAACATCATGATCCGGCCCGGTGGCCCAGGCGCACCTGGCGCGCCCGGCGCTCCTGGCGCACCTGGCGCCCCCATCCGCGTGGTGCCGCAGCCCGCCCCCATGTAGGGACAGGCCGACAGATCCCCGCCCGAGCTAGGCTCCCCCTCCCCCGACAGTGAAGACCTAATGGGAATTCCCGCTGTAAACTCGCCACACTTGCGCCTGGCATATGATATCATGCCCGCCGATCCTGCTGCCCATCTGGACCGCCCTGCGACCTGAGCGGAGCGGTGCCGGGGTAGCGGACAAATAGGGGATCGCCAAGTGGATCAAGCAGTCAAGTCCATTGTCATCGCTGACAACGCCGATCTTCTGGAGCCGCTCATCTCCCGGGTGAGGGCCCTCGGGCTGGATCCGAGACGGATGCTCGGCGTTGACTTCCTTCCTCCCGAGCCTCTCGACCAAGACCTGGTATTCTACGCCTTCGACGGCGACCGCAGGCAGCTCAGAGGCCTGCTCGAGAAGGTCTGCGCCACAGCGCAGGTGGTGTGCATGGTCCCCCAGACCACAGACCTCGCCACCATGGCCTTCCTCGTGGCCGATCCTCGCTGCAACCATGTGGTGCAGCACGACGGCGAGCACGGCCTCGATCTCATGACCTGCACGGCTAAGAAGCTCATCTCTGGAGATCTCTTCGGCCTCGACAAGTACGTGCCGGACGCGGAGCTCAACCTGATAAGGATCCAGAATTACCAGGGACGAAGCGAGGCAATCGACCGGATCGTGGCCTTCGCCGAGGAGAACAAGGTCAGGCGGCAGGTCCGCCAGAACCTGGCGCAGGTCTGCGAAGAGCTCCTGATGAACGCCCTGTACAACGCCCCGGTGGACGACCACGGCCGTCCGCTCTTCGCCAACATCAACCCGAAGGATCGCCTGAGCCTGGAGAGCCCCCGCCCCGTCTCCATCAGGTTCTTCGCAAACGAGGACCTCATTGGAGTCGGGGTGCGCGACAGGTTCGGCACCCTGACCAAGGAGACAGTGCTCCGCTACTTGCACAAGTGCCTGCACAGCCGGCAGCAGATCGACGGCAAGACCCTCGGGGCAGGCCTGGGCCTCTACCTCGTGGCCAGCCGGGCCCGCGAGTACGTCATAAACATCGCCCCGGGCGTCGCCACGGAAGCCATCGCCATCTTCTCGAAGAAAGGGGGCGCATCCCTCTCTCCTGGAGTCTTCAGCGTTTTCGTGCACCCTGGCCACCCCGAAGGGGAGACGGGACCTAGCTAGGCAGGAAAGCGTCGTGAGGCCAATCCACAAGGCAGCGCGGTCGGGGGAGGCCTTCGGGCCCTACCAGCTCGTCAGACAGCTCGCCGTGGGGGGAATGGCCGAGATCTACCTCGCCCGCGCCACGGGCCTCTCGGGTTTCGAGAAGTTCGTCGCGCTGAAGATGATCCACCCGAACTACGCCGAGGACTCACACTTCATCGACATGCTGGTCGAGGAAGCCAAGATCGTCGTCCACCTGACCCAGCCCAACATCGTCCAGATCTTCGACCTCGGCCGCATCGGAGACGTCCACTACATAGCCATGGAGTACGTGGACGGGCTGGACCTCTACCACGTGCTGCGGAACATCACCGAGGTCGGGGAGCTGCTCGATTACGACGTAACGGCCTACATAGCGCTCGAGATCTGCGCGGCGCTCGACTACGCCCACAGATGCCGAGACCAGCTCGGCCGGCCCCTCGGGATCATCCACAGAGACATCAGCCCCCAGAACATCCTCCTTTCCAAAGCGGGAGAGGTGAAGCTGGCGGACTTCGGAATAGCCAAGGCCACGGTGCGCGCCCGCCAGACGGCAGTGGGGGTCATCAAGGGTAAATACTAC
The DNA here is from genome assembly GCA_034004785.1 of Polyangia bacterium. Taxonomy (GTDB): domain Bacteria; phylum Myxococcota_A; class Polyangia; order HGW-17; family JAJRWW01; genus JAVEWA01. Next base: position 16,583 of record JAVEWA010000047.1, on the reverse strand, counting down.
TACATGTCCCCGGAGCAGGCCTGGGGTGAGCCCGTTGACCACCGCACTGACATCTTCTCGACCGGGGTGGTGCTCTACGAGTCGATCGTCGGCCAGATGCTCTACTTGGACGAGGACCTCGGGGTCCTCCTCGAGAAGGTGCGCCGAGCCGAGATCGCTCCCCCATCCATCCTTCGCCCGGGAGTGCCGGCCGCCCTCGAGGAGATCGTCCTGAGGGCAGTGGCGCGTCGGCCGGAGGATCGCTTCCAGAGCGCGCACGAGTTCCAGCTGGCCCTTCAGCGGTTCCTCTGGAGCTACGCGCCACAGTTCAACCTGGGAAGAGTGAGGGACACGGTGCTGCGTGCGGTGGCCCTGGAGGAGAAGAAACATGCCCCGGAACCCGAGGTTGCAGGCCTCTCGCCGAGCGCTGCCAATGTGAATGCCCCTCAGGTTTCGTCCTACTCCATCTCCTTCGCCAGCCACAGCCTGCTCCCCGCGGAGGTCGTGCGCACGGGTGAACGCAAGCTCGCCAGCATCCCTGACTGGGAAGACGACTTCGGCGAGGCCACAACGGTGTCTAACCCGCCGCTCATGCTCGCCCACCTGGACCCGAAGCATGTGGCAGGCCCGCCGCCTATCCTGCCCATCAGCGTCGAAGCCCTGAGCGCCTCGAGGCCTCCGACTCGCCGCGAGAGCTGGGAGGATGCCGAAGATACTACCGACGTGGTTGGTCACCCTGCGTCGGGGCCCAAGCTCCACTCCAGGCGGCCTGCCGTAGCCGAGAACGTATCGTCGCCGGGGGCACCTCCCAGACCAGGCGTGGCTGGACCGAGTCCACCTCCACCCCCATCGGGCCTGGCCGCCTCGCCCATTTCCCCGAAGGGGAGCCCTCCCCTGTACATGGCGCCCCTTCCTCCAATTCCCGCTGCCCTTGGCCGAGCGCCAGATGGAGGTGCGACGAGCGCGCCTTCTCCCTGGCCTTCCCAGCCCCTGCCCCCCATCAGGCCCGAGGCCCAGACATGGCCCGCGCCGCCCGCATCGCCCGGCCCAGCCGCGGGTTGGCTCCATCCTCCCGCCCCGCCCCAGCCCGGCTTCGCCGAGCCTCGAAGGCCTCCGGGCCCTGGGAGCTGGCCACCGCCGCCGACCTTTCAGGCGGGGCTAAGTGGCCAACCAGAATGGGAAAACGAGGCCACCAAGGACGAGGTGGATCTAGTGGAGCAGCGCATGGAGCACGAGAGGAGGCGCCGTATCCAGATAGGCTTTGGCGCGGCCATCGCCTTGCTGCTGCTCATCGTCGCCATAGTCATCGTCTCGGCGAGGAGGTCCCTGGAGTCGCCGGGCTCGGTGCTGGTCGAGTCCGAGCCCACGGGCGCCAAGGTCTACTACAAGGGCAATCTGGTCGGCAACACACCCCACCGCCTGGACTCCCTGCCCCTCGACGAAGAGCATTCGATCCGGCTCGAGCACCCGCGCTGCGAGTCGACCCCTGCCCGCCTGCCCGTGGAAGCGGGGAAGACTCGCACCCTGCGCGTCCAACTCAAGAACTGCGACCGATGAGCTCGCTACCTGGCCAGGGCCCAGGTCACGCCAGATGGCTTGTCACGTCCTTCTAGGAGCGAGAGGACTGTATTTTTGAATAGTTCCTGTGCACCTTCCAGGCAGAGGTGCACCAGAGCCCCCCCAGCCCAACTCAAGGCAGGGAGGCCCGAGGGCCAGCTAACGTCTCGTCCTAGGCGATCCCCTGGAAATCAGTTGACCTTGTAGAAGAGCGTGATGGTCAGGCAGTGGAACTCCTTGTCGGAGCTCTGGGTCACGAGGGCATTTACGATCTCGTGGTCCAGATGGGAGCGGATCCAGCGGGTTACGGTCTCCCCAAGGTTGATTCTCTCCTGAGCCTTTGTGGCGCTAAAGACCTTGATTCCTGTATATTCCACGGTGACGCCTCCTTGCATGGCAAGAACCTCGAAGAAGCTATCTAGCAGAGTTCAAAGCCCTCATCAAGGTGAAAATTTCCAGCTATAGCTATATTCCACATGCCCGATGAGGCGGGCTGACGTGATGAACAACGGTGGGATCCAGGGATCCAGGCTGCCACAGGGTCGATGAGCAGGGCTGCCTGATGAACAACGGTGGGATCTCTTGTGGGCTGGCCCTTGATACCAGGCCCTGGCTATGGTCAAATGATCTCCGGAGAATAATCGGCCCGGCTCTCTCCAAGGAGCCAGGGAGGAAGACATGACTAGAAAGTTGTGCATTGGCCTGGTGCTGCCTCTGACTCTCCTTGCCGCCTGTGGCCGCGGCTATGGGGTCCAGCCCATCGAGCAGTGCGGAAACGGCCAGAGGGAGGGACAGGAGCAATGCGATGGCCCGGATCTAGGCCTCGCCTCCTGCGCCACCCTTGGCCTTGGAGGAGGCACTCTTGCCTGCACTGCTTCCTGTGCGTTCGATACCTCGGAGTGCTCCCTTCAGGCGGTCTGCGGCAACGGGGTTCTGGAGTACCCGGAGACCTGCGACTCCACCGACCTCGCTGGCGAGACCTGCGAGTCGCTTGGGCTCGGCAGCGGCGTCCTTGCCTGCAGCTCCGTCTGCTCTTTCGACACGCTCGGCTGCGGCGCGAGCGACTGCGGGGACTTGCTCATCAGCGGCAGCGAGGTCTGCGACGGCACGAACCTCGGCGAGGCCTCCTGCAGGTCCCTCGGGTTCTATGGCGGAGAGCTGGCCTGCGAGAGCGACTGCTCGGCCCTGGACACGAGCGACTGCAGCGGTCGCTGCGGAGACGGGATCCTGGATGGCCCAGAGGTGTGCGACGGCCAGAGCTTCGGCGCTGACTCGTGCCAAGCAAGGGGATTCTACTCGGGCTCCCTCGTCTGCTCGTCCGATTGCCAGGCAGTGGATCCGACCGGCTGCGCTGGGTTTTGCGGCGACGGCCTGATTAACGGCTCCGAAGCCTGCGACGGCGCCGCCGTCGGGGGCGACTCCTGCGAGGCCCATGGGCTGACGGGCAACCTTCAGTGCCTCCCCGACTGCTCCGCGGTCAACCTGGCCTCCTGCCATTCTGATGGGCTTCTCATCACGGAGATCGGCCTCGGCAACCCCGACTGGGCCGAGATCTTGAACCGAGGCAGCCAGGACGTGGACCTCGCCGGCTGGAGCCTCGCCTGGTGGGGTGTGGATCAGAACAACCAGGCCGTGACCGGCGTGCTCGACCTGCCAGCTTTCACCCTGGCCGCTGGCGCCCGGGTGGCGGTCCTCGACGAGTACGGCGGCGACCCCACCGCTCCCCCCACGGTGGACGCGGGCGCTGGGACCATCACCTTCCACGTGAACATCTGGTGGGGTGACATCCCGGGAGCCGTTGCCCTCCTGGATCCCTACCAGGTCCCAGTTGACTTCGCCCGATGGGGCAGCTCCACCATCGACCCGCCGAGTGGCACGAGCTGGGCGGACACCCCGCTCTCCTTGCTGGGCACCAACAGGGACGACATCACCCTCTCCCGGGTGCCCGACGCTGTGGACACGGACGTTGCCGGGGACTTCTGCAGGGCTCCAGCGAGCAGAGGCGCCGCGAACAACGAGTGCCACCAGGCGGCGGATCCAGGCGCCATTTTGATAACAGAGGTGCACGACGCGCAGCCCACCGACCGCGTGGAGCTCTACAACCCCGGCGCATCGGCGATCAACCTGGCTGGCTTCCTGCTCTACGCCACCAACGGAAGTGGCACCACCCAGGCCCTCCCGAGCTTCGTGCTCGGCCCTGGCCAGTATGTGGCGGTGATAGACGACTCCACGGTGGGCCCCTGGGTCGATGGCCCTGACATCCACGTGGGCAACCTCAATATCGCTCCAGCCGCGGGCGTGGTGATCCTGATGGACGCCGCCACCAACGCGGGCGTGGACTTCGTCCGCTGGGGGACCATCGCCGTGGACCCGGTCGCGCCGGACACCTGGGCGGACACGCCCGCGGCGATTGGCTCCTTCCCGACCAATCCGCCCACCCCTCGCTCCTTGGGCCGCCAGAGCCTGACCGACACCAACACCGCTGGAGACTTCTGCTACATGGAGGTCACGGTGGGCTCGGCCAACACCGCCTGTGTGCCCTGACCGCCGACCCGCCCATGGATGCACCCAGCCTCTTGCACCGCTTCTCCCTCCAGGTCGAGATGGCTGCCGCGGAGCTGGCCCTCGCGGAGCTGTGGGACATCGCCCCGGAAGGCTTCGAGGAGCACGAAGCAGGCCTTCCAGGCGAAGACCTCGCCGCACGATTCGTGCTCTACGCCTCCGCCGAGGACGCGCCCAGGCTAGCCATGTCCCTGCAGGGCCTAGCCGAGAGGCTGGAGAGAGTGACCGGATTGGCCACGTCGCTCGAGAGCGAGACCATCCCCGATCAGAACTGGCGCGAGACCTGGAAGGTCCACTTCACCCTGCAGAGGGTGCCACCCTTCGTGATCCGGCCGAGCTGGATAGAGTACACGCCCTCACCTGATGAGCAGGTCATCCACCTGGATCCAGGCAGCGCCTTCGGCACGGGGCTCCATGAATCGACTCGGCTCTGCCTGAGGGCGATCGCGACCCTGGCGTCCCAGGGAGCCTCTCCTGGCTCCGTGCTGGACTTCGGCGCGGGCACCGGCATCCTCGGGATCGCGGCCTGCCGCCTCTTCCCCTGCCGCGTCCTGGCGGTGGACGACGATCCACTTGCCCTTTCGGCCTGCGACGAAAACTCCGCGAGGAACGGGGTCCGCGAGCTATTCCGGCTGGAACCGGCCCTGCCGCCTGGAGGAGCCTTCTCGAACCTGACCCTGGCCAATGTCTCGCGGCCGGTGCTCGTCGAGTTCGCCGGCGCTCTGTGCGACTCCACCCTGCCGGGCGGTCACCTGGTGCTCTCCGGGCTCCTGCTTGGCGACGCCGATCCAGTGCTGGAGGCCTTCACAAAGGCGGGCGCCAGGCTCGTCGAAGAGACTCGCGAGAACGACTGGCTCGCTCTGCGCCTCGCGCGGTCGGGCCCATGAGCAAGCCGCGAGCCTGGGTGCCACCCGATCTACTCGCCGCCTCCATGGAGGGAGAATGCCTCTCCGTGGCAGGTGAGGAGGCGGCCCACCTGACCAGGGTCCTCCGGCTTGGAAGGGGCGCGTCCTGCTCCCTCTTCGACGGCTCGGGGAGAATCGCCGAGGCAAGAGTGGAGAGCGCCAAGCACGAGGAGGTCGTGGTGCGCCTTCTATCCTTGCGCGTTCAGCCCCCGCCGCCAGGTCCCGAGCTCGTGTTCCTCGTCGGAAACCTGAAGGCCGACAAGCTCGAGTGGGTGGCTCAGAAGCTGACCGAGCTCGGCGTCGATCTCATCGTGCCGGTGACGACCGAACGAAGCGTCCCGCGACCCGAGCCTAAAAGCGCCGCCAGGCGCCACGAGCGCTTGCAGCGCATAGCACGAGAGGCCGCACGGCAGTCGGGCCGCGCCCACCTCCCGCGACTCGAACCCATGACGACCCTGGAAGAGGCCCTGGGCGATCACTCCTCCCCCGAGGACCTCCGCGCCTTCTGCTGGGAGGAAGCGCCCCAGGAACGGCGACTGGGGGCTCTGCTGGAGAGGGCGGCGGAGGCTCCGCGGCTGCGCATCCTCGTGGGTCCCGAGGGCGGGCTCAGCTTTGATGAGGCCAATCTTGCCGAGCGTCGCGGCTTCGTCCCTGCCTCCCTCGGCCCGCTCATCCTGAGGGCCGAAACCGCGGCGATAGCAGCCTGCACCCTGGCCGCGCACCGCATAGGCAGGCTGGGCTAGCACCCACCGGGAAAGGCTGACAAGAACTCTCGAAGCTCGGTGACGAAGACAGCCGGCGGAGGGGACGGCAGCGGTTCGATCCTTGGCCTAGCTCTCCGGCGGGCTCGACCGGCGCGCGCGCTCGCTCCTCACGAGCTGCAGGTAGAGCTTGGCGCTCTTGTTGTTGGGCTCGATGGAGAGGACCTCCTCCCACTCGGCTACGGCCTCGTCCCAGCGCCCGAGGCCGTAGTAGGTGATGCCCAGATAGACCCTGGCGTGCAGATAGGAGGGGTTGGCCGCCTTGACTGCCTCGAACTCCGTGATGGCCTTGGGGTAGTCCCCCATGTCCCTGAGGACGTTGCCGAGGCGGGTCCTGATGTCCACGAAGGTCGGACAGAGCTCGATGGCTTTCTGGTACTCGCGCACCGCCTCTTCGAAAAAGCCGATCCCGTGGTAGGCCGAGCCGAGGTCGGCGTGCATGTTCGCGATCTTGCCCTTTGCGAAGGGGTCCACTGATCGAGGCTCGGAGCGGGAGCGGGCCATGGCGCTTGCGTAGATCTCCCGGGCCTGCTCGTACTTGCCGAGGTCGTTGTAGGTCACCGAGAGGTTCAAGGCGGCCTCGGTGTAACCCGGGTTGATTCGAAGGGCCGTCTCGAAGCACTCCTCGGCCTGGATGAACTTGCCCTGGGCGTGGTAGATGACCCCCAGCATGTTGTGGATGTCCGCGAACCCGCGGTTCTCTGCCACGATCTGGGTGAGCACCTCCTCGGCGTTGGGGAAGTCACCGCTCTCGTAGTGCTCCTTGCCAACCGCAAGCATCCGTCTGATCTTCTCGTCCATGGTCAGTGGCCTCGACCCTTGCGCCTCACTTGAGGCCATACTCTCGCGAGATGAAGGCGAGGTAGCGCCGCGCCTTCTTGGCGTTGAAGTCCTCTGGGTGTTTCCGAACGAGGTCCTGGAAAACGGCCTGCGCCTTCTTCGGCTCCTTGAGGCCGAGGTAGGTGCGTCCGAGCAGGAACATGACCTCGGGCTGCACGCCGGCGTCCGGGTATTTCTTGATCAGGTATTCGAGCCGGAAGATAGCTCCTTTCGGCTTCTTTCTGCCCAGGTAGTACCGCGCAACGAACAGCTCGTGGGCCGCGAGCTGCCCGAGAGCCTCCTTGTAGTGCTTCTTCGCCTGGCTCCTGTACTTCGAGTCGGGGAAGCTCTTGAGGAACTCCTGGAAGGCGAGCATCGCGGCCTCGGTGCTCGTCTGATCCTTCTCCTCGGAGGGAGGCATGATGAAGAAGTCCGAGGGCATCAGCTTCTGGTAGCAGACGCCGATGTTGAAGGCCACGTATCCAGACTCCACCTCGGGGTGGGTCGGATGCTCCTTGATGAAGGTCTTGTAGGCATCTATGGCGGAGATGAACTTCTCGGAATCCCTGAGCACATCCGCCTGCCTGAGCTCCGCCAGGGTCGCATACTGCGAGAACGGGAAGCGAGTCTGAACGAACTTGAAGTACTTGGCCGCGTCCTCGTAGGACTTGCTCCCGAGGGCCTTCATCCCCTTGTGGTAGTTCTGCTTAGCCGTGGTTCGATACGAGACCTTCTTCTTGGCAGAGGTCTCCACCTTGGCCGAGCAGCCCGCCCCCGACAGAGACGATGAAGCGAGCAGAGCAAGGCAGCAGACCACGCATAGCTGGCCGCAGGCGCGCTCCAGGCCAAGGGGCCGGACGCCCGAGACGAACGAGCGGGGTATCGTCCCGGCATTATTCCCTGATGTGGCAAGGTTCATCGGTAGCTATCCCTTGGGGACGTTTGACCATAGTCGGAGGTCCCTGGGTTGTCAACGACCGCGCGGGCAGCTAAAATGGCAGCCCGCGCAGCGAAGAACTCCAACTGTCATCGACTAGTTGCGCGCCGGCTGCCCCTCCTGCAGCCGCTCGAGTTCAAGGGAGCCATGCAGCCGCCCAGCGATCCTCAGAGCGTCCGCTCCCACTCCGAGGCCCTCGCCGCGAAACGTCCCCCACGCCGCTACAGCCCGCCGGGATCCTTCGCCGGCGCGACCCTGGCCATCGAGCCGGTGCCGATCGTGAAGGGCACCCTGATCGGTGACTATCGCGTGGAGCGGCGGCTCGACGAGGGCGGCATGGGCACGGTGTACGCCGCCGTCCATCCGATCATCGACAAGCGAGTCGCCATCAAGGTGCTTCATCCCCACGTCGCCCGGCAGGAAGAGGCCGTGGCCAGGTTCATCCAGGAGGCCAGGGCGGTGAACGCCATCGGCCACCCTGGCATCGTGGACATCTTCGGCTTCGGAAGGTTCGTGGACGGGCGCCACTTCATCACGATGGAGTATCTGGAGGGGCAACAGCTCCTCGCCTTCCTCAACGAGACAGGACCCATCTCTCCGGTGGACATGCTGCCAGTGGCGCGGCAGCTCGCCGAATCCCTCGCCGCCGCCCACGACAAGGGCGTGGTGCACCGGGACATGAAGCCGGAAAACGTCTTTCTCGGCGTCACGGCGAGCACCTATAAGGATCAACCCTGGCCTCCACGGACCAAGATCCTGGACTTCGGGCTGGCCAAGCTCATCGAGGCGGAGCTGGACGACGCCGCGCCCAGGACCCGAGCCGGGGTCACCGTCGGGACGCCCTACTACATGTCGCCCGAGCAGTGCCGCGGCAAGTCCCTGGACCGCCGCGCCGACATCTACTCTCTCGGCGTGATGATGTACGAGATGATCACGGGAAGGGTTCCTTACTACGCCGCCGAGTCGGTTGACGTGCTCTACATGCATCTCACACAGGCCCCCGAGCCTCCGAGCCGGCATCGCCCGGTTCCGAGGGAGGTGGAGGCGCTCATCCTGGGATGCATGGCCAAGAGCGCGGCGGAGAGGCCGAGCTCCATGCACGAGCTCGTCGCCGAGCTCGACAGGATCCTGCGGGCCCTGTCTCCGGACGCTGCCCGGGACCGCGACCCCGAGGAGCTCCAGGCAGAGGCCTCGGCCTTCTTCGGCGGCTGGGAGGACGGTAGCCCGCCCGAGGAAGATTCAGATCCTCAAGAGGCCAGGATCAGACCTTCGGTGCCCACCCGACCGAGCGATCTAGGACAGGCCGCCCTGCAGCTTGCCGAGAGCCAGGCAGAGGCCGGCTCCCTTCGAGCGGAGCTGCCCGACGACACGAGGGCGCGCAACGCTCGGGGCGCGGACCTGGGTGAAGAGAGATCACCAAGGACGGAGACAAAGGCTGGGGAGCCTCAGGGCCTGCCATCGGCAGCGCCCCTGGAAGCTGGCACCCTCCTGACCCCTTGTCCCTCGACCCAGTCCATCGCAGAGCCAGCGCCAGCCCCAGGGGAGACCGCCAAGGAGCCCCTGGCGAGCCCGCCGGCAGCGCCTGAACCGCAAGCTGCCACAGGTGATCTCCATGCGCGGGACGAAGCAGCCAGGCCCCCGACCCCGGCTCTCTCGAGCAGCCAAGCCCCCTCATCCGAGCCTTTGCCTACCCCGTCGGGCGAAGGACCGGGCGATCCCCATCCCTCCCCGGCAGAGCCGTCCGTGGACGACGCCCTGCAAGCGCCCGACGAGGATCTTGGAGTGGCGGCTCGGGCCGAGGCAGCAACAGGCCTGGCTCCAAAGAGCGAGATCGGCAAAGAAACAAACAGCATTGAGCCAGTCGCTGGCCAATCTCCCAGGCACCCTCATAACCTCGGCCTCTGGATCCTCGTGATCGTACAGTTCCTGGTGATCCTCGCGCTCGTCGCCCTCCTGCTCGGCCAGAGGTAAGAGCTCCGGCCCCCTTGCCTCTTTCGATACTTGTCCAATCCGAGCCAAGGATCCCCAGCCAGGTGGGGTCCAACTGCCGTTTGGGGCCTGTCGGGAATCGCGGAGGATCCTGACCAGGGAACGGGCCCCGACCAGAGGCCGCTATTCGTCTTGCGAGGTCGCCCCGAGGGCCCCGTAATCCATGGAGGAGGTGTCAATTGCGTCGAGCGGAACCCACAAGGGACCCCCAAGGGGGCTTTGGGCCTCCGGCTCTCTTCGACCTGACGACCCTGGAGCGTCCACGGCCAACGCCCCCTCAGGTCTATTACCTCGTTCCAGAGCCCAAGTTGACGGATCGTCCAGTGGGCTGGCGCACTGCCGTTGGCTTCACCGCGGTGGTGGGAGGAGGCTTGGGGCTCGGACTAATCCTGGCGCTAGTGCTCCTGTGAGGCTCCCTAACACCCCGCCCAGACGAGACAAAACACCAAGGAGCGCAAAGGAGGGGGAAGGCTAGGGAGGCCCTGTCTTGTCCGGCGCCCCAGCGCGACCGCAACCTTCCAACCCCTTGTAGAGTGACAGGATCTCCTGGCGCAGCTCAGCCTCTGCCCGCTCGGCGCCCGCCCTGGATCCAGTACCTGCCCTCTCTCTGTCCATCCTGGCCTGATGCCCGATGAGTCGCAGGTTTCGTTCGATCATGAACTCGTTGCCATTCATGGCACAATCTCCCTTGGCTCCTTCGCCGCCCGAGGGACATGCCATGGGCAACCCTCGGGCAGAGACGAGAGTCTAGCCATGGGACGCTCGCCCTGCAAGGCCTCAAACTGCTTGACTGGCCTTGAGTTACAGGTTATTCGCCTACGCGCGTAACGCTTTTTCACCCAGACCATCCGAGGAGCACCGAAACCAGGATGCCTCCCCATTCAACCCTTCAAAGACATACCGGAATCGCCATCGTCATGGCCCTCGGAGCCCTCGTCTGGTCCCGCCCGGCGCTGGCAGAGGTGGTGACCCTCATCGATGACACCCGCATCTTCGGGGTGATGATCCACTTCTTCGACGGAGAGGTCACCATGGAAACCCCGGACGGCGCCCGGGTGAAGCTGCCAACTACCAAGATCAAGTCCATCCAGTTCAAGCTACCAAAGCCAAGGGCAGAGTTCTCATCTCCCACCAGCACCTTCAACCGCTGGAAGCAGAGCCTGCTAAAGGGGCAGATCGCCGAGCACATAGAGTGCTACTCCATGATGTACCAGATGATGATGACGAACCTCATGGGGGCCATGTCCAAGGAAGAGCTCGACAAGATGCTCAAGGGTCATCGCCAGACCCGCTACGAGATCCGGGGAACCAGGCCGAAGGGCAAGAACCTGGCTTTTCTGAAGGTCAACGCGCATCTGCCAGGCGCCGAGCACCCAGGGGCCGGCGAGCTGCTCTTCGTCCGGGAAAACGGCGAGTGGAAGCTCGTGCCACCTCAGTTCCAGCGGCCCACGGGTGGGCCATAGGCAATGACTCGGCGTCCGGCCACGGCGTTGTGGGCGGCCTGGACCCTGACGGCCATCTTGGGCCTGGCGGGTAGCCGGGCCGCTGCGCAAAAAGGGGGCGCGCCCCTAGCCGAGGATGAAGTCACCGCCGGACAGGTCTGGGGCCCCCTCAGGCTGCCCGCACCCGCACCTGACCGACCGAGCGGGCTACTGCCCGCAACCTCGAGCGGCATCGCCGTGCCCTCATATGGCCAGGCCTCGCCCCAACCGCCGAGGGGCGCTTCGACCCTCGGTGGGCTGCCTGTCTTTGGCCCTCTCCTCGGAGCCGCCTCCCAATCGGCGCCCGCGCAGGCGGGAGCAGGGGCGAGGGATCCTGCCGCGGCGCGCCCCACCCAGGCCAAGGTTGAGGCAGCGAAGCTCTGCAAGACCGACCGGGAGTGCCCAGCGGGCAAGATCTGCGAGCGGGGAGAGTGCGTCAAGCTGCGAACCCCCATCAACGTCCTTTACCTCTTCTACCGCTCCGCCTCCCGGCGCTACACCTCGGTGCTCGGCCTGTATCATCACAGGCACGGCCTGGACGGCTTTCGCGTCGTCGCCCCAATCTACTTCCACTTCTGGAACCCGAGGCACGACACGCGAGTCGTAGCGCCCCTCTTCGTTGGCCACCACAACAAGACCACCGGGCGCAAGGACACCTTCTTCCTGAACTTCCACCATGTGAGCAGCCCGAAGGGAACCCAGTTCAACGTCTGGCCCATCCTGTTCACGACGAGCTACCCGAAGCGCGGCTTCGACTTCACCCTCTTCCCCCTCTTCCACTACGGCCGCAAGGAAGCGCGGTGGTCGGTGTACTCGATCCTCCCGCTCCCCTTCTATGCCCACCGGGATCCATCGGTCCACAGGTTCTTCGTCCTCCCCTTCACCGGGGCCAGCCTCTCCAAGGAGCGCAGCTTCGTCTGGGCCGCGCCGCTGAACTTCTATCACCGCGTCGGTCAGACCAAACGCTGGTTCTTCTTCCCCTTCTACTACGGCTCGACGGATCGGCAGGGTGAGAGGCACCAGAGCGTGCTCTTCCCCTTCTTCTACTACAGCAGGCTCGGCAACCATCGCCACCGCCTGGTCTCGCTCCTTTTCTCCTGGACGAGGGACCGGGTCTCCGGATCGAGCACGACCGCCTGGTTCCTGCCGCCAATGGTCTTCTCCAGGGACCGGGAACGCAGGCTCAACCTGGTGTTCCCCTTGTACCTGGGCTACGAAAACCGGCTCCGCGGCTCCTCGCTTCACGTGGTGCCGCCCTTCGCGCTCTACAGAGATGCCCGGCAGACCAACGCCGCCCTCCTGCCGATCTTCTACTACTTCAAGGACAGGCAAAGCGGGGCCTACAGCACGCTCCTCTTCCCCCTGTTCTATCGCCACCGATCCGCCACTGGGAATCGGCTTACCATCTTTACGCCCTTCTTCCTCGAACAGCAGAGGTCCTCCTGGCGGACTGGCGTCTTCCCACTCCTGTGGCTGGGCAGCGGAGAGAGGGCCTCCCACGCCGTGCTGTTCCCCCTCTTCTGGCGCTTCGCCGACAAGAAGAAGAGCCGTTCCTTCACCATACTCGGCAATGTCTTCGTCAGCCGCGGCCCCGGGAGCTACTCCTTCGGCGTGCTGCCGCTCGTCTTTGGCGGGCGCTCCCAGGCGAAGAGCCACGCGGTGGTATTCCCCCTCTTCTGGCATCGGGTGGATCGCGAGAAGAACCGGGCCTTCACCGTGGTGGGACCGTCCTTCTGGTGGCGCAACAAGGACGATTGGGGCCATGGCACCTTCCCGATCTACTGGTTCAAGCGCTGGTACTCGCAGGAGGGCTACGTCTCGTCGTCCCTGTTCGTCTTCCCGCTGCTCTACCGCCTCCAAACGCCCAAGGGACACCTGACCGCCACTCCCCTTGGAGGCTACTCGGAGAACTTCCAAGAAAAGACCCGCACCGGGGTTGTCCTGACCGCGTTCTGGCACTCCTCCCCCCGCCGCCGTTCCATGGGAGTGCTGCCATTTTTCGGCTACGAGAAGAACCTCGAGAAGCGCTCGAGCACCTACTACTTCTTCCCCTTGAACTTCCTGCACCGGACCCCGACGTCCTCGGCGACGGTCCTCTTCCCACTCCTCTGGCACTTCAAGGATCCGAAGCGCAGGGCCCTCGTGGTGGCGCCCCTCTTCTGGCATGTCCGGCAGGTGAGTGGCTGGAACGCCGACATCCTGTTCCCGCTCTTCTTCAGGCTACAGAAGGGCAAGCACCGGGTGCTGACCGTGGGCCCCTTCTACCAGGAGCGGACCGCCGACCAGGTCAAGCGCGTGGGTCTCTTCCCCCTGCTGCACATGGGATGGGACAAGAAGACGGCCTACGGCCACTTCCTCCCGCTGGTCTTCCACTACAGAAACCGCGTGAAGGGAACCGGAGTCACGGTGGCTGGGCCCTTCTACACCGCCATCCGAGAGAGGAGCCGACATAGCGGCGTGGTGCCCCTGGCCTTCTGGGGCCGCTCCGGCAAGAAGCGCTACGCCGTGGGCATGCCCTTCGTCTGGCACTTCGCCGATCCAACCGCCCGGAAGAGCACTACCTTCGTGGGACCGCTCTTCTGGCACCGCAGGGGCGAAGTGGTTGGCGGCGGCCTGGCGCCGCTCCTTTGGTTCCAGACCGGCCCTGGCCGCAAGCAGGCCACCATCTTCCCGCTGCTCCACGCCGAGACCCGGCCAGGCCGGCTCCGCCTGTGGACGCCGCTCTTCGGCTTCGGCTGGGACCGTGCCCTCGGCAGCAACCATGGCTACGTGGGGCCGGTCTATTGGGATCGCACTCCTACCACCAACGCCCAGGTAGTGTTCCCGCTCTTCTGGCGCTATGCCTCCCACAAGGCCCGCACCTCAACCACCGTGGTCTTCCCCCTCTTCTACGGCAAGCACAGCCCCGAGGAGAGGTTCCACGTCCTTTTCCCGCTGGTCTGGCGTCACAGCACCGTCACCAGGAACACGCTCCTCGTGCTCCCCCTCTTCTACGACTCGGTGACCCACCACGAGTCGCGCACCACGGCCCTCTTCCCCTTCTTCTTCAGGCACAAGGTCCACCACCGAAATGACACCACCTGGATCTTCCCGCCCTCCCTGTATGTCAGGCAGCGGCCTGGAAAGCTGGACCTGGTGCTCTTCCCCCTCCTTTGGCATCACCAGCGCCCAAATAGGCGCTCGAGCGTTTTCTTCCCCTTGTACTGGGACTTCCAGCGACCGGGGGGAAAGCGTTCCATCGTGGGCTTCCCCCTGTACTGGGACTTCCGGCGGCCGGGCTACCGCGGCACCGTGTTCTTCCCTCTGTTCTGGCGCTTCGAACGTGGCTCATCGGTGAGGATGGTGGTCCTGAACAGCTACATAGAGTACGACCGCCCGAAGAAGACCTGGCAGTACATGTTCCTGCCCCTCTTCGACGTGGCCCGAAGGCGGCCAGGAGACATCAGGTTCAGCCTGCTCGGCGGGCTGGTGGGCTACGAGCGGATCGGCCGCAACCGGAGGCTCAAGCTCTTCTGGGCCCCCATCAGGCTCAAGCCCCTGCCTGGCGTTGCCCTGGCGCCATCGGCGCCTCCCTCCTCGCTCCGCGCAGCCACCTGGGATCCCTTCTGAGCCTGCTCCGCGATCAAGGGCTCGATCTCGAGGCCCGCTGATCGCACGGTATGAGGAGCCTTTCTCTGCCTACGAAAGATCTCTCTACGGAGGGCTCGGCCCCTTGGGTGCCTCTCTTGGAAGCGGAGCGGCGGGGCGGCGGGGGAGCGCCGGCGGCGCGGGTCGGGCGCGGACGTGATGGAAGGTGAGGAAGAGGTAGGTCCAGCCCTGGAGCTGGACGACCTCGAGCTTGGGCTGGGCCGGGCTCTTCAGCCCGAGGCGCAACGTGGCCCCCATCCGGCGCTTCCAGCTCACCCGAACCGAGCCGACGGGCGTGTCGAAGTACTTGAGATCCAGCGGCAGGAGGTTGGCCGTGCGATGCACCCGGCAGGCGGGAAGCTCCACCCGGATCTCTCCCTTGGCGCTCTGCAAATCCCTGCTCGGCACCCGGTTCAGTTGAAGAAACACGCGGGAGCCGTTCGGCAGGAGCTGGAACCCCGTCCAGGTGACGTAGCACTGGGTCGCGGCGTCCCGGGGAAGGACCATGCGCGGCATGGTCGGCAGGCCCGGGGTGACGCCGCCATACTCCCCACCAGCCTCGGAGGGCACCCTGGCCGCGGGCCCTCGGAGCACGAGCCGCCTTGGGGGCGTCTTGGCCGCGTCGGGACGAACTGGAGCCGCCCTCGGCGGGCTAACGCCCTCGGAGCCTGGCGCAGCCTCGACGGAGAGGCGCGGCCCAAGCAGCCCAAGGAGCGCCCAAGGGAGCGCCATGACCCAAGCTCGGGTTGTCATGTTCCATCTCCTGGGGCTCTTTTCCCCAGCTATTCAAGAACAATAGCCCCATGCAGACCAGGGAGCAAATTTTCGCTTGCCAGCCAGTCCCATCCCCTACGCGAAGTTGCCCGCCTCGGGGGAGCCGTCTAAGATCTCCCCATGGCCTCGGACAAGGACCGCCCCATCGAGCCTCCCCGAGAGGAGAAGGACGACCCTCGTCCTCCTGCCGACGCCCAAGGAGCGGCCTCAAAGGGAGACGCGGCCACAAAGGGAGACGCGGCCTCAAAGGGAGACGCGGCCTCCAACGGAGACGCGGCCTCCAACGGAGACGCGGCCTCCAACGGAGACGCGGCCTCAAAGGGAGACGCGGCCTCAAAGGGAGACGCGGCCTCAAAGGGAGACGCAACCTCAAAGGGAGACGCAACCTCAAAGGGAGACGCAACCTCAAAGGGAGACGCAACCTCAAAGGGAGACGCAACCTCAAAGGGAGACGCAACCTCCATATGCTCTGTGGCGGAGCCCCCTGCGACATCCTCCTGGTGGCATCGCAGAAAGGGGAGGCGGGCCCGGGCGGAGAAAGGCTCGCACGATGCCGCAAAGCCTGCTGGGCCGGGCAGGGACGAGGACCCTGGGCCGGGCAGGGACGAGGACCCTGGGCCTCCCCTCCCTCCCCCTGAACGAGCGGCGGGCGCTCGCGTCCCAAAGGGACACGAGGGAGCACCAAGGCGCATCGCATCCATGGACGAGCTCGGGGATCTGACGGACTCCGAGCTGGCCGACCTTCCGGATCCGCCGCCCTCGGTGCTCCGGCGCCTGCCCTGGTGGGCCATAGCCGGGCTGCTCTTCCTCATACTTATGGTATTTCTGGTGCTCTGGGGCGAGGTGAACACCCAGCGCTACTTCCTCGTGTGCAAGGGGAGCGTCGCCGAGGCCCACAAGGGGCGCTCATTTCCCTGGCCATTTGGCCACAGCGCCCTTGGGGGCCCGCTCTACCGCCCGGTGCCCCTCCACGTGGAGACCCGGTGCGAGCCGCAGGAGCTGGACTCCGAAGATCAGCTCCAGCAGAGCCTCCTTGCCCTGCTCATCTCTGAGATGGAACGCCGAAGGGGCGTCACCAAGCTCGCCGACCTCGCCGAGATCCGGCGCCTGCTGACCCAGGGCTTCGGCCTGGCCAGGGGAGAGAAGAAAGCGGTCGGCCGCCTCCAGACCCTTCAGGCTCACTTCGACCTCA
>JAVEWA010000653.1:0-3900 GCA_034004785.1 Polyangia bacterium | reverse complement strand
TCGTCGCCGGCAATCAAGAGGGCTTCTACCCCATGAATATCAACGGGTACACGCGGCGCGGCATCATCTCCGCCGGCACCTACTACACCTTCGACCCCGCCTTCCAGTCTATGAGCGCCTTCATGTCGGGCGAGCCCTTGACCTTGGGCGCTCCCCTCGCGGGCAGCATGGCCGCCGAGATAGGGAGCAAGATCCTCTACGGCTTCTGGGACTCCAACTTCAACGACTACTCGCCCACAGTTTCCACCTCCGCCACCTCCATCCCGCTTCACTTCTTCGACACCGAGACCCTGGAAGACGGGACCTTGATGATTGATCTCAGCCCCCATCCCCTGCCCTTCGCCCCCTTCGAGAACAAGAATTGGCGCTTCGTGGCCGCCATCGGAGACTACTTGTTCCTCGAGGAGAGCAGCACGGAGACGCGCTACTTCTTCAGCGTCGATCTCGGGGATGTCCTCCCGGCCATCTGGCTGGCCCACCAGAGCACGGGCGTCTCACTGTGGGCTGGAACCACCATGGCCACGAGCAGCTTCGCGGTGAGCTTCGCCCCCGGAACACCATTCATGGCCTACCTCATGAAGCCCGACGGCACCATGGCCGAGGTGAACGCAGACATGCTCGGATTCAACCCCCAGACGATCGAGGTCGAGGAGGATCAGATCGTGGTGACCGGCATGGACGGCCTCACGCCCAGGCGCTTCATCATCAACCCCCTGGCCACCGAGGACGGCGAGCTCCTCGTGGAGACCGCCACCGACACCATCCCCATGAAGACCCTGATCCCGCTTCAGTAGGCCCCAGCAGCACGGCACAGCGATACGCCAAACCAAGCCCGCTCAGGGCCGCGAGGAGGGCCGGGGCGCCGCCTCGGGCCCTTTCGCCTGAAAACTGCAGGCGGCCGTAACACCCTGCTTGCAGGCTCTGCGGGCCAGTAGAGCAGCCTCTGCCGGGTCCTTGGGGCCCCCCAGGCCAACAGACATCAAAAGCGCGAGCTGGAAGCAGGCCTTGGGTTCTCCGAGCTCGCAGCCCTTGTGGAAGTTCTTCCTGGCGAGGGTCGCGTCCTCGGCTCCACCCCGACCCAGGAAGAAGAGCTGCCCGATGGAGCGACACCCGACCGCGGAGCCGAGGTCGCAGGCGCGGAGGTGGCGAAGCCTGGCGCCAGGCAGATCCTGAAGGCCGCCCTCGCCTCGCTCCAGCATAACCCCGAGGGTCTGGCAGCCCTCGGCCTGCACCTCGCGGCCATCCTCTGGCCAGGTCCCGTCGCACACCCGCCCGAGGAGCGCCCTTGCGCGCGAAGGGGCCTTGGCCGCGCAGGAGCCCTCCAGCAGGGTCACCGCCAGATCGTGGCAGCCCTGGAGGAGCCCGTGACGGCAGCTCTCCTCGTAGAGCGCCATGGCCCTCGGAGCGTCCCTGGGGCCGCCAAGGCCCTGGCAGAGCAGGTCGGCCAGGTACACGCAGCCCTTGCGCTCGCGCCGCGCGCAGGCGCGCTCGTAGCGCGCCCTGGAGCCCGCCGGATCCTTGGGGCCGCCGAGCCCCGCGCCCAGCATCACGCCGTGATCCACGCAGGCCGCTCCAAGGCCCAGGTCGCAGGCGCGCCCGAAGAGCCTGCGAGCCCGGGCAGGATCAGCTGCCCCTCCGCTGCCGAGGGCCACCCGCTGGGCGAGCTGCCTGCAACCCTCGAGGTGCCCTAGGCGGCAGGCCTGGCCGAGCAGCTTGCGAGCCGCGCTGGGATCCTTCGCGCCGCGGGCGCCTCGCTCCTTGGCCAAGGCCAACTCCACGAGCTCCTTCGCACGCTCCACGGCTTGCGTCTGCCCCGGGCCCGCAGCCTGCCCCGGGCCCGCAGCCTGGCCCGGGCCCGCAGCCTGGCCCGGGCCCGCAGCCTGCCCCGGGCCCGCAGCCTGGCCCGGCCCGGCAGCGCTCTTCGGAGCGGGCGGTCCCTGGCAGGCGGCCAGCATGGAGAGCGGGAGGGACGAGACGAGGGCGAGCAAGAGAGCGAAGGACCGGCAGGGAGCCGGGCGATTCACGGCAGGACGCGGGGTGAGCATTTCAAGGCCATCCTACCTGGCCAGAGGAGGCTCCGCCAGGCCGCAGCTCCATGGAGCGCGGGCGCCTCTCGGCGTCGTGCTTCCAGGCCGGAGCGATGGTGTTGGGGAAGCGTCCGCGAGGCGAGATGCCGCTAGTTCTGGAAGGACCTGCCCACCAGCTTGGGGATCCGCAGCCTGGGGCCGAGGCTGAAGGTCGCGCTCTTGACGTTCTGGTAGAACTCGCCGTCGATGACCGGCGCCAGGAGCTCCTCGGAGGTGGCCTCCATGGTCATCTCGCGGCAGGGGCCGTCGAAGAGCCGCGCGGCGGTGAGGCGCTGACCAGCGATCATCTTGGGGATTCGCTGAATGATCTCGATCGGGGTCGGGGAGCCGATGATGCCGTGCATCTGGCCAGGCACGTCCGCCAGGCCAAAGAAGCGGAACACGTTGCCGAGGTTGAGGGACATGGAGGCGATGTGGATCCCGGTGTAGTCCTGCCAGGGCAGCGCCCTGCCGTCCACCGCGACCTTGGCCAGGGTGGGCTTGAACATGTCCCGCGCGTACTGCGCCATTCGATCCGGCGCGCCGGGCAGACGCCCGACGGGCGTGGAGGCGAAGGGGAACCCGGTCACGGTGCGGGTGACCACCGACAGGATGTTCCAGGAGGTGTGGGCGCCCTCGGCCTCCAGCTTCTCGAAGAAGCGCTGGCCGACGCCCCCTGCTGCCGCGGCGAACCCGAGGGTCTGGAAGGGGCGCTCCACGCCGTCAGCGATCTCCACGCCGCGCACCAGCATGGAGTCCACCTCGACCTCCTCGATCCGCCGGCCCTGCTTGAGGTCGGCCACGAGGGCGGCGAGGATGGACTCGGCGTTTCCGCGGATGCCCACGTTGTGGGCCACGAAGTCTATGGAGCCGCCATTTGTGGGGACGGCCAGGGGCAGGCCGAAGCCGCCGCTTCTGAACTCGTCCTCCTGCAGGACCTCGAGGCCCATGCGGAGCATCCAGTGCAGGGCGCCGTCTCCGCCGTCCGAGACCCAGTACCTGGCCCTCCGCCTGAGGAACTCCCGCAGCGCGGGCTTGATCTCCTCTGGCGTGTGGGTCTGCCTGACCTCGCCGTGCTGTCCAACGATGCTCTGGAGCACCTCGGCGCGGTTGGGCCTGTTCAGGTTTTTCCGACTGTTCGGGTTGGTGATGACTCCGATGTCCATTTCACTCGACCCCTGCGCTATTTGCGCGGTCGAATCCGAGAGCAAATCTCGATCCAACTCAACCTGGGACACGGGGAGAAGAAATCCCGAATAAATACAAGCACGGTGTGCAGGAGCTGGTGCGAACTGACCTACGCAGACTTAGACTTGGTGCGTCAAGGGGGTGGCACCCAGAAGCCATTGCCTCAAGCACGTGCGTAGCCGGAGATACGCCTAGGCCAAAACCTGTCGCGTTTGGATAGGCCTCAGATAGTGGAAAGGCGCGGCGCCTCTTCCCGCTCTCAGTCGAAGAACAGGTGATCGGCCTCCACGGGCATCCCCAGACTCCGCGGCCTTGTCTTTGGCGCGGCCACGCCCTCGGGGATCCTGGGCGGGCGGCCCCTTCGGGGGGGAGGCTTCCGAGGGTCGAAGACCTTCACCTGGGACTCCAGCCTGCGGCCGAGGCGTCCCGCGGTCTGCTCGAGCTCCCACGCCGCCTGGATGCTCATCCAGTAGCCCGGCTCGGTGCCGAAGTAGCGGGCCAGCCTGAGGGCCGTGTCCGCGGTGATCCCCCGGCGCCCGAGCACGATCTCGTTTATGCGCCTGGGCGGCACTCCGATGTCCACCGCCACCCGGTACTGGCTCAAGCCGTGGCGCCCCATGAACTCCTCCCAGAGCACTGTCCCTGG
>JAVEWA010000652.1:0-3901 GCA_034004785.1 Polyangia bacterium | reverse complement strand
GATCCTGGCCAGGTAGCTCGAGCCGGCGGGCTTCACGAGCGCCAGCAGTGTGACGAGCGCCAACAGCGCGGCGGCAACGGCGAAGCGGAGGGGGTGGAGCCGGGTGAAGGAGCCTGGGGCCGCGGGCAGGAGCGCGACGAGGGGCACCGCCGCTGCGGCCACGACGAGGAACCACCTCGATCCCACGCGGGTCAATGCAGGATGATCTCCAGGGGCACGAAGTCCTCGAAGACGCCCCCGGATGGCCTGTGGTCGGCCAGCAGGCGGTCCAGCTCGTCCCGGGCCTGGGCGTCCTCCTCGATGGCCCGCATGCGCTGGATCTGCCGGTAGCGCGCCTGGTCCACCCCTCGCGCCAGGTAGTGCCTCGCCCGCTCGCGGTGGGCGGCCTGGGGAGACCGGAGGGCGGCCCTGAGCTGGGCAGAGGCGGCGTCGCCCGCATAGAAGAGCGCCGCGCCCCCGGCGAGCCTCACGTAGGGATCCGCATGGATGAGCACGGCCCCCAGGGCTGGGCGCAGCCGCGCCTCTGGCAGCTCCCCGAGGCGGGAGGCGAGGTAGGGCCTGTGGTGCTCGGAGGCGTTCTTGAGCGCGGTGACGAGGTGGGCGAGGGCCGCCTCGTCTCCGAGGCGGGCGAGGGAGACCCGCGCCGCGACCTGCACGCGATAGCTCTTGTGGTGGACATAGGGCGCGAGCCAGCGACGCACCCCTGGATCGCCCGAGTGCCCGAGGGCGCGGATCACCGCCACCAGGGACTCGCTCCAAGGGGGACTTTGCTGCTCCAGGCTGCTCCAGGTGTGAAAGAGCATGCCCATGAGGGGCTTGGAGAGCTGCTTTGCCGCGGCTGGCCCCAGGGTCTCCAGGAGCGGCCCGAGCAGGCGGGCGTCCCCTTGGCGCAGGGCCTGGGAGAGCTGCGCGGTGAGGAGCTGCCGAAGCAGCGGATCGGCGAGGCCGCGAGCGGCGCTCCAGCCCTGACTATCCCCCTGGAAGCGCAGGATGGGGAGCAGGAGGGGCGCCGCCCGGGTGTCGCCCCTGGCGGCCAGGGCGAGGGCCGCCTCCCGGCGGTACTTGGCGCCTGTGGAAAGGGACAGGAACTGGTCGCGGTGGTCCTTCCGGTCGGACAGGTACAGGAGCGCCCGCAGGGCCAGCCGCCGATGCTCGGCGCCCTTGCCGGCGAGGAGCTTCTCCACCTCCGGGATGGATCGCGGATCCCGGATCTTGGCGAGGGCCACGAGGGCCTGGGCCCGAACCGCCACGCTCCCATCCTCGAGGAGCTTGATGAGCTGGGGCACTCCCTGGGCGAGCTTCATCTCGCCGGTGGTGAAGGCCGCGTTCAGCCGGATGAAGGCCTGGGAGTGGCCGAGGAGCCGCTGCAGGTGATCCCATAGCCTGGGCGCCCCGAGCTTCTGCAGGGCGAAGGCGATGTTGTTCAGGAGCCGCCCGCTCCGCACCCGCCCGAGGGCCCGCTCCAGCTCTGGCACCGCGCTCTTGTCTCCGATGCGGCCGATGACGTAGGCCGCCACGTTGCGGAGCATCGCGGTCGGACCGTCGAGGTGCTTGTAGAGCCCTGGCAGGGCCGCTGCGTCCTTGAGCTCCCCGAGGGCGATCGCCGCCCGCCTGACCGCGTAGGGGTCCTTGTCCCCGAGCGCCCTGCGGAAGAAGATCGCCAACCGATCCTTCGGCAGCACCCGCCTGAGCTCCCAGAGGGCGCTCACCGCCTCGCGCCTCACGAGCGGCTCGTCCTTGGCCTCGTCGTAGGCCTTGATCAGGTCGGGCTCGGCGGAGGCGTCCCCGATGTTGCCGAGGGCCGCGATGGCGGCGATCCGGTTGTTCTGGGCCTCCTGCGGATCCTGCACCCGCTTCCGCAGGTGGGGCACGCTGAAGCTGTTGCCCACCTGGCCGAGGGCGAGCAGGGCCTGGTGGCGCACGCTCGAGTTCCAGTCCGTCACGGCCTGGTGCAGCTCGGGCAGGGCCGAGGAGTCCCTGAGCTGGGTGAGCACCTGGGCCGAGCGCCACCGGACATCGGCGTGGGTGTTCCCGAGGAGCGCCTTGCGCAGGGCGGGCGTGGCCTGCTGGCCGAGGAGCGTGAGGTCCCAGGTGGCGGGGAAGAGCCCGGAGTGGATGTTCATGAGCACCCCTGGCCTCTGGGACAGGGCCTCGAGCACCTCGGCCCGGCTCCTCGGCGCCGCAGGCTCCTCGGGGGCTGGGGCCGAGCCCGCTCGCAGACCTCCGAAGACCAGCGTCCCCGCGACTCCCAGGTAGATTGGCAGGGCCAGGCCGCGTCGTATCTCCATGATCGGGCTCCTTCCATTTGTGGATACCCGATTATCTTCAAGGTCCGTGCCAAGGTCCGCGCCCGTCAACGGATACCTGAAATCCCGGCCAGTTACCCTCTTCCCTCCCCCCGGCGTGTCTCCGAGGCTCACCACGGCGTGTCACGGAGCACACGCGCTCGGAGGCCTCCCCCTCCTTCCTGATCGAACCCTAGCCGTACCCTCGCCGCCTCCGGACTGAAGTCGGCCGCCCCGACGCGGAGCCAGCCTGACCGATGGGCCCTCCGAGCCGCTACCTCATGTGCTGCCTTGTGCTACCATGCGCCCATGGTCCCAACCCACGTAGTCAACGGGGGCTACTGAGCCGGCGCTGGAGAGAGAATACTTGGAGCACCCCTATCGCGCGTTTTTGCAGCGGCTGGAGCGCCCGGCGAGGTACCTGGGCGCCGAGCACGGGGTGATCCGCAAGGACTGGGCAGGCCTGCGCTCGCGGTTCTGCCTGGCCTTTCCAGACACCTACGAGCTGGGCATGTCCCACCTCGGCCTGAAGGTCCTCTACGAGACCCTGGGCCGGGAGCCGGAGCTCTGCTGCGAGCGCTGCTTCGCGCCCTGGGGGGATCTGGAGGCGGAGCTGAGGGCCCACGGCCTGCCTCTCGTGAGCCTGGAGAGCGCGCGGCCCCTTCGTGATTTCGATCTGGTGGGCTTCAGCCTCCAGTACGAGCTCACCTTCACCACCGTGCTCGCCATGCTGGAGCTCGGCGGGATCCCGCTACGCGCAGCGGAGCGAGGCGAGGACCACCCCCTGGTGATCGGCGGAGGGCCGGTGGCGTCCCACCCCGAGCCCATCGCCCCCTTCTTCGATCTCTTCCTGCTGGGGGACGCCGAGCGGGCCCTGCCCGAGCTGCTGCGGGAGGAGGCTGGCCTTCGCGAGCGAGGCGCCGGGCGGGCCGAGCGGGTGGCTCGCCTGGGGGCGCGGCCCGAGATCTACGCCCCCGCCCTGGCGCCAGTAGGCCCGGACGAGCTGACAGGACGCCTCGTGGTGGGAGAGCCTGGCCAGGTGCAGGCCCAGCGGCGCATCGAGTGGGACCTCGCGTCCCTTGTGGACACGGGGGGCGGGCCAGTGCCCTCGATAGAGGCGGTCTTCGACCGCGCGGCCCTGGAGGTGGCGCGGGGCTGCAACCAGGGCTGCCGCTTCTGCCAGGCGGGCTTCCTCTACCGCCCCCTGCGGGAGCGCCCCGCGGACGCCCTGCTCGCGGCCCTCGAGCGCAGGGCCGCCGAGGGAGGCTACGACGAGGTGTCCCTCACCGCCCTGTCCACCGCCGACTACTCGGCCCTCGGGCCGCTCCTGAGGGGCGCCGCGGCCTGCCTGGCGCCCCAGGACGTCTCCATCAGCGTCTCGTCCCTGCGGGCCATCGGGCTGGACGAGACCATGCTGGACGATCTGCGCACCGGCCGGGCCGGGAGCCTCACCTTCGCTCCGGAGGCGGGGTCGCAGCGCATGAGGGACCGCATCAACAAGCG
Source organism: Polyangia bacterium (assembly GCA_034004785.1). GTDB lineage: Bacteria > Myxococcota_A > Polyangia > HGW-17 > JAJRWW01 > JAVEWA01. The sequence goes on along the minus strand of JAVEWA010000652.1, from coordinate 113 downwards.
AATCTCCGAGGAGGGGCTGCTCGACACGGCGCGGAGGGTGGCGGCCAGGGGCTGGTCGCACCTGAAGCTCTACTTCATGATCGGCCTGCCAGGGGAAGACGACGAGGACGTGG
>JAVEWA010000046.1:0-18665 GCA_034004785.1 Polyangia bacterium | reverse complement strand
TGAGCTGGTGCAGCCCGATGGGATCCTCGGTACGCACCGCGGCTCCAGGGCTCTCCTCGACGGCCTCGCCGAGCTCCGCCATGCCGGTCTCGAGGAGCGCGTGGGTGTGCAGGTAGGCCTTGAGGGGCTCCACTCCCTTTCTCAGGAGCTCGTTCAAGGTGGGAGAGGAAGGGAGCAGACGCAGCACCTCGTCTCCGAACACCTTGAGGAACACTTCCTGATACCGCTCAACCCTCTCCGTGAGCCGTATCCTGTGGCTCGACATCGCATCGAGCCTCTTCGAAGCCTCGTCCAGGCTCGTCACCCTCTGGAGGCCGAGCAGGAGGATGTTGGTCACATCTATCGCGGCCTTGGGCATCCGATCGGAGAAGTTGTCCCCGGGCAAGAAGGCGTAGGTACCGTCGTGCCACCTCAGGCTGTTGATGATCTTCAGCTTGGCAAGAGCCGTGTGGTGCCTGAGCACGTCTGACTCCGAGAGGAAGCCTATCTTCGCGATGGCCTCCATCACCGAGACGTGCTGCTCCTTGGCGACCACCAGAGCCCTCTCGTGCTGCTGCTCGTCGAGCACGCTCTTGGCCACCAGGTAGTGCCCCAGGGTCTCTGTCCTGATGTTGGACTCGGCGCCCACCGGGGCGCCGTGGACGATGAACACCTCCTTCTTGATCTGGCCGCGACGCAGGGTGAGGACGCCCGTGGCCTGCTCCTCCAAGAGATCGAGCAGCAGCTTGGCGAGGGGCCGCTCGGCCAGATCACCCTGGAGACGCCGCATCTCCTGGGTCCGTCTCTTTGGCCGCTCCTGCCTCGTGGGGCGCCCGCCGCCGGCGGCCTCGACCTTCTGGCGCCGGTCCAGCAAGCGCTGCACGCCCTTCACGAGCTCGCGCACCTGGAAGGGCTTGGCGTAGAACTCGACGCTCAGCTCCTCCCTCATGCGGTTCAAAAGAGCCGTCTCCTTGTAGATCGCCGAGGTGACGATCACCGGGACGTCCTTGCCGTAGGGCAGGCGCCTGATGGCGCGGCATAGAGCGAAGCCGTCCAGACGAGGCATCAGCAAGTCGGAGATGACGAGATCCGGGCGCTCCTTCTCGAAGAGCTTCAGGGCCTCCTCCCCGTCCGGGGCGAGGAGGAGCTGAGTCTCCTGATCACGGAAGGCAGGGTCCTTGGTGAAGATGTGCTCGAGGATCCGGCGAGTGTGACGATCATCCTCTGCTACCAGGATCTTGAGCGGCATGGGCGTTCAGCCTCTTGGTGCTCGGTGTGGCGCCACACAGGGCGGCTCATGACTTGCCGCATTTTACCCCAGACCACGAAGAGAATCAGCCATTTCTCTGGCACATGGGCAACGGGCAGCTACCTCCGAGTCTTCCCTTTCCCCGGCGCCGCAACTGACGGCGCGTCAGCTCCCCTCGGCCTCCCCGGTCCCGGACCCGACGCCCCCAGCGATGGCGTGGCAGGCCACCTCATGGCCAGGTGCAACCTCGGTGAGGACTGGGAGCACCCTCGAGCAGGAATCGGGGCGGGGCGAATGGGGACAGCGCGGGTGAAAGGGGCAGCCGGGAGGGGGATCGAGGGGGCTAGGCACCTCGCCGTCGAGCGGGAGCGCCGGGGGCGCTCCCGGCACGATGGAAGGCAGGGAGGCGATGAGCACCTTGGTGTAGGGGTGCCTCGGCTCCGCGAAGAGCCGATCCGCCGGGGCCCGCTCCACGATACGGCCGAGATACATGACCGACACCCGGTCGCAGAGGTGGCGGACCACCCTGAGATCGTGTGAGATGAACAGGAAGGCGAGCTCCCGCTTCGCCCGCAGCTCTCCAAGGAGGTTCAGGAGCTGAGCCTGCACCGACACGTCCAGGGCAGAGACCGGCTCGTCGGCCACTATCAGCTTCGGCTCCAGGGCTAGGGCCCTGGCCACGCCCACCCGTTGGCGCTGACCGCCGGAGAGCTCGTGGGGATAGCGATCAGCAACGCTCGGATCGAGCCCCACCTGCTCGAGCAAGGCGAGAACCCGTCCGCGCCGCTCCTGACGCGAGGCGAGGCGATGGATTACCAGGGGCTCGGCCACCGCCTGCGCCACGGTGAACCGAGGATTGAGCGAGGCCTGCGGATCCTGGAAGACCATCTGCAAGCGCCGCCGGATCGGCCTCATGGCCCGGTCCCCGAGGCGCGTGATCTCCTGGCCCTCGAAGAAGATGCGCCCCGAAGTGAGTGGCACGAGGCGCACAAGGGCCCTGCCGAGGGTGGACTTGCCGCAACCCGACTCCCCCACGAGGCCGTGACACTCCGCCGACATGATCGTCAGATCCACCCCGTTCACAGCCCTGAGCCTCCCGCTCCCGCCAAAACCAGAGGAGGCCGCCCCGAACTCGACCACCAGCCCCTCGGCCCCGAGGAGCGGCCCCGGGCGACGGGCCTCATCGCCCTTGGCCTCGCTCGTCCCTTCCCCGCCCTGACCACCTCCCATGCTCGCGTCCTTTGTCACGGGGCCTCCTCGCTACCATGGCCATGCGGATAAAAGCAGCGCACCTTGCGCCCATGACCCCTTTCTTCCAGGCCTGGCTCGCGTTCGCGGCAGCGCTCCCTCGCTCGCGGGCAGCGATCCGAAAACACGCAGCCCGCGGGTCTGGCGTTGAGCGCCGGCACCATTCCCGGTATCTCCGTCAGGCGCGGCGGCGGCTCGCCCTCACCCCTGCCCCTCGGGCTCGGCATGGAGGCGAGCAGCCCGCGGGTGTAGGGGTGCAACGACCCTTCGAAAAGCGCGGCTACGGGTGATTCCTCCACGATCCGCCCGGAGTACATGACTAGCACTCGGCCGCAGGTCTGGGCCACCACCCCGAGGTCGTGGGTGATCAGCAGGATGGTCATGCCGGTGCGGGTCTGGAGCTCCCCGAGCAGCCTGAGCACCTGGGCCTGCACCGTGACGTCCAGGGCGGTGGTGGGCTCGTCGGCGATGAGGAGCCTCGGCTCGCAGGCGATGGCCATGGCGATCATGACGCGCTGGCGCATGCCGCCAGAGAGCTGGTGTGGGTAGTCCCGCGCCCGCTCCCTCGGGGCGGGGATGCCCACCTCCCCGAGGAGCTCCTCGGTCCGGGCCCAGGCCTCGCGCCTCCCGAGCCCCCTGTGACGCCGGAGCACCTCCGCCACCTGCTCGCCCGCGGTGAGCACCGGGTTCAGGGCGGTCATGGGCTCCTGGAAGATCATGGCGAGGCGGTTTCCCCTCAGGTCCCTCAGGCGCTTCTCCGGGGCGGTCGTGAGCTCCTCGCCCTGGAAGAGGATCCTCCCCGAGCTGGCCCGACCGGTGCCCGGAGGAAGGAGCCCCAGCAAAGCGAGGGCAGTGACGCTCTTTCCGCAGCCCGACTCCCCCACGAGGCCCACGACCTCACCTCCATCCAGGGAGAAGCTCACCCCGTCCACTGCCCGGGCCGGTCCCTCGGGGGTGGGCAGCTCCACCACCAGATCTGAAACCACCAGGAGCTGCGCCCCACTGCTCTGGGCGGCTCCTTCGCCTGGGCTCGGTCGCATCGCCCCGATGGTATATCAGTTGCGCCCGGCCTTGCGAAGCAAGGCTTGATCGAGACGCCAGCGCGAACCGAGGTCCGCTGCCCGGAGGGTGACTACCCTGCATCGCAGCCTCTCGAGGCAGGGAAGCGGATCGCGTCATGAGACGTAATCCTTCGAGCGTTCTCGGCTTTTGGTGAATGGAGTTGCCGCTCATTTCGTCCGACGCTATGGTCCGATGCCAATGCTCTCGAAGATGCACATGATCCTGGGCGCTTCTCTTGGCCTTCTCCTGCTCCTTGGGCTCGCCTCCGAGGCCCAGGCGCGCCGGCGCTCCGGTCGCTGCCTGAAGCGGGACCGCCTGCTTCCCCTCAAGTACCTCCAGGGCGGCCAGGTCTTCATCCCCGCGGCCCTCTCCTGCGGCGGAGAGGCGCCGATCGTCATCCTTCTGCACGGCAACAACCAGTCCAACGAGAAGAACCCGAGCCTCGGCGGCGGAAGGAACCTGGAGACGCTCGTTGGCAAGTACGTGGCCGGCCGCATGATCTGGCCGGTGGTGCTGGCCGAGCCCACCCACCACGGGGCCTGCTCCTCCGAGGCCCGCTCGAGCGGCCTCCCGCCGGTCTTCGGCCCTCCCTTCAGCTTCCACGTATACAGGAAGAAGCTCGAGGAGCTCCTTCGCAAAAACGGTATCAAGGTCAAGAGCATCTCGCTCCTTGCCCACTCTGGATCTGGCTGCTGCCAAAACGCCGGGATCTACGCAGCGGCGGCGGTGTTCCCGCGGATCTTCGTGTTCGGCACCTCGGACACCTGCTACGGCAGCCCCTTCTACGCCGACTTCATCATCAAGCGTTTCTCCGGCACCCGCACCAGGGTGCTCAACACTTGTCGAGGCGTCTCGGCCTATCCAGCCTACCGGGAGTACGAGAAGCGGCTGGTGACCAGCCGACCCGTCAGCTTCAAGCCCTGCGACGGGCGCTACTACTCGAGCTGCAAGCGCCACCCCAAGCAGTTCTTCTTCGCCTACGTCACCAAGCCGACCACTGTGACGTCCCACAACCAGGTCTTCACCGAGTTCGTGAAGTCGGTGCTCTTCAAGTTCTTCCGCCGCAAGAGATAGACGACGGGGGTTGGCGCAGAGCGGAGCCGGGCTCCGCCGCGGGCTCGACGAGACCGGGGATCGCCACTGCCGGGCGAGGTCCCGGCCCTGGTTTGCTGGCGAATTGCGCCTTCGGCTCTGGTGCGATACACCTTCTGGCGACCGCTCCGGCCCTGACAGGCGGCGAACCGAGGACGGATCCCCAAGGCAACCCGAGGCGCGGCCTGGGGACCCCGGCACCTGGGCTCACCATGCTTCGGAAGGCGGTCCAGAGGAGCGCACCCAATCCCACGCCAGGCCAGCGTCGCTGCCCTCGAGCGGTGCGACAGGCCAGGCTGGATCCGACCAGGAGACCCAAGTGAGCAGCAACTCCGCGAGCGACAGTAGCCCAAAGCATGCAACCCAGTTCGACCGGGCCATCGTCATCGTGCTCGACTCGGTTGGCATAGGCGCCCTGCCGGACGCCCCGAGCTATGGAGACGACGGCGCGGCCACCCTGCCAAACGTCGCGAGGGCAGTGGGAGGTCTGGCCCTGCCCAACCTCGGTGCCCTCGGGCTCGGCAACATCGTGGCCGTGGACGGCACGCCCCCTTCGAGGAGCCCGAGGGCGGCCCATGGCAAGCTTGGGTCCCAGTCCAGGGGCAAGGACACCACATCCGGACACTGGGAGCTCATGGGCCTGCCGGTAAAGGAGAGCTTCTCCACCTGGCCCGAGGGCTTCCCGGGCGAGATCCTGGACGTGCTACGGAAGGAGACGGGCCGCGAGGTCCTCGGCAACAAGACCGCCTCTGGCACCGAGGTCCTCGAGGAGCTCGGGCCGGAGCAGCTCCGGACCGGCGCCTGGATCGTCTATACCTCAGCAGACAGCGTCCTCCAGATAGCCGCCCACGAGGAGAAGATCCCCCTCGCCGAGCTCTACGCGGCCTGCGCGCTGATGCGCAAGGTGGGCGACACCCACCGAATCGGCAGGATCATCGCCCGCCCCTTCGTGGGAGAGCCGGGCAGCTTCAAGCGGACCTACAACCGCCACGACTACTCGATCCTGCCCCACGGCCCGACCGTGCTCGACAACCTCACCGCGGCCGGGGTGCCGGTGCTGGGGATCGGAAAGATCAAGGACATCTTCGCGGGCCAGGGAGTACCCGAGTCGGTCTCCACCGCGGGGAACGCAGATGGCATCGCCCGCACCCTGGAGGCCATGGGCTCCTTCGACGAGGGCCTCGTCTTCGTGAACCTGGTGGACTTCGACATGCTCTATGGCCACAGGAACGACGCCGCGGGCTACGCCAAGGCGCTCCGAGAGCTGGACGCCGAGATCCCGAGGATCATCCAGGGGGCCCGGCCAAGTGACCTGATCATCTTCACCGCTGATCACGGCAACGACCCGACTCATCCGGGCACGGATCACACCAGGGAGTACGTGCCCCTTCTCGTCTTCGGCCCCCGAGTCCGGCCTGTGGACCTCGGCGTGCGACAAACCTTTGCCGACGTGGGCGCAACCGTGGCGGCCATGTTCGGCGTGAAGCCGCCTGGCATCGGCCAGAGCCTGCTCGACTTGATCGGGTAGGACCATGGCGCAGAGGCTCCCGCTCCCACTCCACTTGGGTGTCCTTGTCTTCGTCCTACCCCTCGTGGCTACCCTTTCGCCCGACCTGGGGTGGGCGCAGTACAGCCGCACGGGAGACGCCGCCACCCGCGGCGTGAGCCTGCCTGGCTCGAGCCTCACCCTCTCCGCAGACGCCGCAGCCCTCGAGACCAACCCGGCCCAGGCAGCCTGGCTCCAGTCCTGGTCGGCGCTCCTCGGCCACACCGAGCTGGCTCCCGATAGCCGCTTCCTCGGAACGGGCACCGGAGCCTTCTTCGCCCTCAGGCTGCCCCTGGTCCCGATGAGCATCAGCCTTGGAGCCCAGCTCCTGAGGCCCCCCGATGGCTTCGGGGATCGCTACCCGGACATGGGCAAGCTGAGCCTGGGCCTGGCGGGCGTGGTGACGCCCTGGCTCTCCCTGGGCCTGGCGGGCCATGTGTTCGTGGCCCCGGGGACAACCGGCATCCACGGCAAGACCACCCTGGACGCGGGCCTCACCCTGAGGCCCGTTGGCTTCCTCTCCATCGCTCTCGTGGCGCGGGACCTCACCGGCACGAGCTGGGCCGGGCTTCCGCTGCAGCGCCTCTGGGATCTGGAGGTGGGCTTCAGGCCCCTCGGGAGCGACCGGCTGGGCATCGCCCTGGGGGTTCAGGTGGGTGAGAGGCGGAGAGACGTTTCGCCCCGGCTCCTCCTCGAGGGAGCCCCCTTTCCAGGGCTCACCCTCTTCGCGGACGCCACCTGGCTCCGCCGCGACCTGGACGACTCCGATGGCGTGGAGCGCCGGACCGACGACGTGAGGATCACCGCCGGGATCCGCCTGGACTTCGAACGGGTGGGATTCTCCGCCGCCTTCCTGGGGGGCTACCACGATCGGCCGGGCGGAGCGGCGTCCGGAGGCTCCGCCTGGCTGCGCCTCTCGGGGAGCCGGCACGAGACGGTGACTCGTGACCGCCAGCGCGTCCTCCTCCTAGACCTGGAGAAGGCCAAGAACACCCGCGCCCACTGGGCCCAGGTCTCGGCGCTCCACGAGGCCGCCCGCTCTCCCGGGGTGAGGGCGGTGATCCTGAAGCTCGGCGCCACCCCGCCCTGGGCCCAGGGCGAGGAGCTTCGAAACGGCATCCTCGCCCTGAGGCGCGCCGGCAAGCCGGTCGTCGCGTTCATCTACTCCACGAACGGGCAGGGCTACTACGTGGCCTCTGCCGCGGACCGGATCTTCCTCTTCCCCGGGGGCGGCCTGCGCTTCGCGGGCCTGTCCAGTACGAGGATCTACGTAAAGGACCTGCTAGATCGTCTGGGCATCAAGGCAGAGGTGGTGCGGCACGCCGAGTACAAGGAGGCGCCCGAGATGTTCACCCGCACCTCGCCCTCCGAGCCGGCCAAGCGGGTCCGGGACGCCCTCCTCGACGAGTTCGCGGGCCGCCTGCACGGCGCCCTCGCGGCGAGGCCCAAAATCCCCTCGGCGTCCGCCGCGGCGGCGATCCTGGACAAGGGGCCCTTCACCGCCGCCGAGGCCCTCGGCCACGGGCTCGTGGACGCGCTCGTCTGGCCCGACGAGCTGCCAGGCCTGGTGTTCAAGCTCATCGGCCGCGCCCTGCCGATCGAAGGGCCGCCGAGGGCCCCTCGCCAACCCACGCGCTGGGGGCGGCGCCCGGCGGTGGCGATCGTCGCGGTGGAGGGCGACATCGTGGACGGGAGCTCGCAGCACATCCCGCTCATCGACAGGACGACCTCCGGAGCAAAGACCCTGGTGAAGACGCTCGCACAGGTGGCCGCCGATCCCCGGATCGAGGCCGTGGTGCTGCGAGTGGAGAGCGGCGGCGGCTCGGCCCTCGCCTCGGAGGTGATCTGGCGGGTGGTTAGGTCCCTCGCCCAGTCCAAGCCGGTGGTGGCGTCTCTCGGGAACGTCGCCGCCTCGGGCGGCTACTTCGTGGCTGCCCCGGCCAGGGTCATCTTCGCCTCGCCCTCCACCCTGACCGGCTCCATCGGCATCTTCTCCGCACGGGCCGATCTCTCGGGCCTCCTGCCAAAGGCGGGCGTGGCGGTGGACGTGCAGAAGCGGGGAGCGCGGGCGGATCTAGACAGCCCCTACAGGGCCAACACCCCCGCTGAGCGGGCCGCGCTCCAGAAGAAGCTCGAGTACTACTACCACCGGTTCCTGGACGCGGTGGCCCAGGGCAGGAAGCCCCTCTCCACCCGCGCCAAGGTGGAGCCCCTCGCCAAGGGACGCCTCTGGAGCGGGCGCAGGGCCCGAGAGCAGGGCCTGGTGGACAGGGAGGGCGGCCTTTGGGACGCGGTCATGGAGGCCCGGCGCCTGGCGGGCTTCACCCCTGGCGACGGACACGAGGTGATCCTGCTCCCGAGGCCCGACACCGGGCTGCTCGCCCGGGCAGCGAGGCTCCTCGCGCCATCCACCAAGGTGGGCGCCGACCCGGAGCTCCTCACCCGCCTGCTCGCGCCCATAGGCGCCCTGCCCCCTTCCCTGTGGCTCTCGGCTCCGCACAGCCCCCTGGCGCGCATGCCCTTCGAGATCACCATCGAGTAGGAGGCTCCCGGCTCCGCACAGCCAACCTGCGCGCACGCCCGTCGAGATCACCATCTAGTAGGAGAAGGACTCCCCGCCGGCCGGATGGAGAACGACGAGTACGACTATCGCTTCCGCCCGAGCACCCGGGTCACCTGGACCAGGTCGCCAGGGCCAAGCTCCCCGAGGATCCAGAGCAGCCCGAGGTACAGGACGAGCACTCCCGCCGAGACGAGGACCGTCACGAGGCTGCCTTGCCCGGGCAGGACGGCTCCAGCCACCGTGGCGAGGGCTGCCGCGGGCACGACCCTGAGGAGCGTGCCCATGGGCAACGTCACCCCGAACGTCGATCGCATGACCAGGGCCGCGACAAGGGCGCCCGCGAGCAGCACCGCAGCAGCGCTCACGGCCGTGAGGCTCAGGGCCTGCTCCGGTGTCTTCACCAGGTGGAGCACCACCGCCACCACCGCGGCCTGGACCCCGAAGGTGCCAAAAGTGAGGAGGAGCACCCGGCCGGTGCGCCCGGCGGCGTTCAGCATGGCCGAGCAGAGGGTGATCAGGCTGAGCCCCACCACTCCCCATGCCATAGGGCGAAGCGCGAGGCCCCCTGGCCTGTAGCTCTCCGGGTACACGAGGTCGATGATGTCCGCGGGCCGGGCCGAGAGCGCGGCCGCCAGGCCCGCGCCGAAGATCAGGGCGAAGCGCAGGGCTCCCGCCGCCGTTCGCTTCAGGTCCTCGCGTCGCTCGGCCGCCGCGGCGTGGGCGACCAGGGGAAAGACCACCATGGCGAGAGCGATCAGGGCCTGGTAGGGCACCAGGGCGAAGACCTGGGCCGTGGCGTAGCGGCCCGCCAGCACCGAGGCCGCGTCCGCGACGGAGGCCGCACCCCCTCCCGCGGCGAAGTCTCCCACCACGCGGCCGCCGAGGGCCTTCATGAGCAGGGGATCGATCCGCATGAGCAGGTTCAGCCCGAGCTGGTGCGCCGCCAGCGGCAGCACGAAGAGGAGGAGGAGCTTCCACTGGCCGCCTGGCACAGCCAGAGCGCCGCCAGCCTCGGGAGCGGGCGCCGCCCTCGCTCCCGCCTCCGCTCCCCCCCCCGCCTCCGCTCCCACCCCCGCCTCCGCTCCAACTCCCGCCTCCGCCTCCGCTCCCGCCTCCGCCCTCGCTCCCGCCTCCGCCCCCGCCTCCGTCCCCGCTCCCGCCTCCGCCCCCGCTCCCGTTTCCGCTCCCACTCCACCCCCCAGCCCGTCGCCCTTACCGCGCGCCCTCCTCCAGAGCGGCAGCGCCACGAGCAGGAGGGCCAGGCCGCAGATGAGAAGCGCGGCCAGGGAGTAGCCCGCGTGGGCTCCAAAGGCCCCGAGGGCCCGGCCCGCCACCAGGGCGCCCGCCACCATGAGGCCGAGCCGGATGGTGGCATAGGTGACGTCGAAGGCGGCCTGGGCGCCGAAGCGCCGGCTGCCGTTCAGGGAGCCGACGCAGGCCGCGTAGAGGGCATAGCCGAAGGCCACGGGCGCGGCCACCTGGTAGAGCGGCGCGAGGCTCGGGTCGGCGTGGGCCCTGGCGATGAGGGGCGCACCCAGGACGAGGGCCCCGGCGCCGACGCCACCTATTAGAAGGAAGAGCCCGAGCCCGCCCCGGAGCGCGGCCCAGGCGGGCCCTGGCCCAGAGGCGCTGGCGGTGAACCTGGACACCCCCTGCACGCCGGAGCTGACCATCACATTGTTCAGGATCGATACCAAGAAGAGCACTACGATGAACCGGCCCCAGCTCACCTCGCTCATGAGCTGGGGCAGGACGAAGTAAACCGCCCAGCCCGCCAGCATGAAGTGGAGCTTGGCCGCGGTGAGCCAGATGAACCCGCGGCCGGCGCGGTCTAAAGTGCGGTCGCCCTCGGACATGACCCGCCAGGCGTAGGCGAAGCGAAGGCGGCGGTCAAGCCTCCAGGGGGCGCCCTCATCGGACAAGACCGCCTCCTAGGGCAGGATCATCGTGGTTCAGAGCTCGCGCAGCAGTCTCTAAAAGGAATCTGGACGAGGATCGAATCGATCGGCAGATCCGTCTTTGGGCCTATCCGAGTTGCGGGGATGGAGTAGAAACAACCAACCTCACAATGGCAGTTTCTTCGACCAGAGCTCCTCCAGGAAGTCCTGCCAGGGGATACAGCGGATGCCGTCGCGGATCGTGGCCACCCGATCCTGGGTGACCAGGAGGAGTGCCTCGATGATGCCCTCCTCGTGCAAGGCGCGCAGGCTGCGCAGATCGTGATCAGCCACGCGGCGGGTGGCCTTGACCTCCACGGCGAGCCGATCCCCCACCACGAAGTCGACCTCGTGGCCCTGCGCCGAGCGCCAGTATCGGAGTGGTTCTCTGATCCTCTCGTAGGACAGGAATGCTCGCAGCTCCATGCCGATGAAGTGTTCGAAGCTGCGTCCGTACAGATCCGAGTTGCGATCAATGTTCTTCGTTCCGGCGAGGGTGTGTGCGACCCCCACGTCGAAGAGGTAGAACTTGGCGGTGGAGATGGCGCGTCGCTTGCGGCTCCGGGTCCAGGGTTCCAGGTAGAACCCAAGCAAGGTGTCGGCCAGGACGGAGTAGTACTCCCGAATGCTGGAAGCAGGGACTCCGGTGTCCCTGGAGAGCGCCGCAAAGTTCAGCATCGCCCCGCTCCCCAGGGCAGAGACCGTGAGGAAGCGCGAAAACTGCGGCAGCTTCCGCACCAGCCCCTCTGACTGTATCTCCTCCCGCAGGTAAGTGGAGCAGTAGGCGTGGAGCTCCTCCTCCGGGAAGTCGCTCCGATGTACCGGAGGTAGTCCGCCAAAGCGCAAGAATCGCTCCAGGTCGAAGCCCGGGATCTCACCAGCGGTGAGCGGGTGCAACTCTGCTGTCCAAGCGCGGCCAGCGAGGAGGTTGACGCCGCCACGTCGAAGCTTGCGTGCGCTGCTCCCGGTCAGCACGAACCGGTGCCCCTCCTTTTCGATGAGCCGGTGCACCTCGTCAAGGAGGAGTGGCAGGCGTTGGATCTCGTCGATGACCACCGTGTGGGGACCAGGTCCCCGGGCCGCGATGATGGCCTCCAGGTCCCCCGGCGCGGCGGTCAGCCGAAAGGCGAGGTCGCTGCTGAGGAGATCGATATTTACAGCTCGATTTCCAAAGGTCTTTCTTGCCAGATAGCTCTTCCCCGCAGCCCTCGGTCCCAGCAAGAAGAAGGACTTCTTGCTGGCGAGCTCGGACAGGTCGAGTTTCCTTGGATATTCCATGTGCTGAGCCTAGCATGGGCGGTTCGGACAATCAACGGCACTCTTGCTGATTATCATGATAGTCGGCAACATCGCCGTTGAGAAGCCGTGCCCCTCCACTGGCCTGCCCAGAGACCTGGTGAAACAAGGCTCCCGTGCATGTCCACCAGAAGGCCAGCGCTGGGGTGAGGCTCCAATGCCGTAGGCGGTTGGCGCGATCTCGACACTCCAAGTAGCTGCAACCGATCAGGCCATCCCTGCCAAAATCGAAGCCTGGACAGGACGCACGAGGGGTTCGTGCCTCCCATCGAAATGTCCAGGTGTCATCCATGAAGGAGATGAGCCGGGTAGACCCTGTTACGAAGTTGACGCCCGAGGATTCCAAGGATGGCTTCGGGAAGGCTTCTCCTTGGCAAACGAGCACCGCCCGTGAAAATCCGAGTGGCTACGCCCCTCGGGAGCTGTTGGCCCCAGACTTGCTTACCTAGTGATCCTCGGGACAACCCATTCAACCCTATCCGAGAGCATGGACATGATGCAAAGCAGCCATTCGCAGTCGAGCGCAGAGACCTCGATCACCAGAGAGACGCAGCGCAAGGCCATGGGTAGGCCCCGCTCATACGAAGAATCGGCGACATCTTCCGAGGCCATGGGCAGACCCCGCGCCTATGGCGCACGAGGCCCATTGCCAGAGGCCATGGGCAGGCCCCGCTCCTACGATGAGCCGGCGACATCTTCCGAGGCCATGGGCAGACCCCGCGCTCCGATCCCGAGTCCAGAGCTCGCCCTCAGGGTAGTCTTCGGGCTCCTCCTCGCCCTGCCCGCTGCCGGTGCGTCGGTCTCGGCCCAGCCCGCCAGCGTGGGGCACCTGGACTCGGCGAGCTACCCCATCAGGGTCCACTACCCCACCGAGGCCCACGCCACGGTGGCGGCCACGGTGCTCGCCGAGGCCGAGCTCACCTGGGAGGCCGAGGTGGTGCAGATGGGCTTCGAACCTCCCATGACCGAGGACGCCTCGGGCGCGGCCATCGTCGGGCTCTGGATCTACCTCGTAGCAGGTTCGGAGTACGCCCACGGCGAGCCTATCTCGGACATCCCGGGCACTCCCTACACCGACTGCACCACCCGGGTGATCCTGCCCGCTGACCTGCCCGCGTCCTACCTCCCCATCTACGTGGCCCACGAGAGCAACCACGCCATGCAGATGGCCGTGGACTGCGTGGAGTCGCCCTTTGCCTACGAGAACACCACGGTGGCCGTGACCACGGTGCTCTTTCCCGAGGAATCCATGTGGCTCACCTACTTCCTGCCGGCCTTTCAGGTGAACCCCCACCTCGGAATAGACTGTACCTTCTTCATGGACCAGACCCGCCGCTACTACCACTACGGCGCCGCCCTCTTCCAGGTGTTCCTGGACGAGTGGATAGGCGATGGCGACGGGCGCCTCTTCCCGCGCTTCTGGCGAGCCGCTCGTCAGGTGGGATCGGTCACGGTCTCGGGCGGCTCCCCCTACTCCAGCACCCCGAACGAGCCGGATCTGCTGGACGGGATCGCCGCCGTGCTGGAGGAGGAGGGCAGCAGCCTGCACGAGGCCTTCGTCGAGTTCGCCGTCTGGCGCTTCTTCGTGGGGGAGTACGACGACGGCGCGCACTTCTCGAGCGGCGCCCTCTGGACCGGAAGGGAGGTTCAGGTGGCCACGAGCCATGCCCTGGCAGATCTCCCCCTCGCTGGCGCCGTGCCCTCAACGCTGCCCCAGGACTACGGCACCACCTACGTGGAGCTGGACGTCTCCGGGCTCCAGCCTCCCATGGGAGTGGCCTTCAGCTTCTCGGGCGAGAGCAGCGCCACCTGGAGCGTGGACGCCCTCAGGGTCGGAGAGGACGGGAGCGTGGCGAGGGAGAGGGTGCCCATCGACGCGCAGGGCCAGGGACAGCTCGGCCATGGGTCCCTCTCGGGCGTGGAGCGCATCGTCTGGGCCATCACAGCCCTGGGCGGCGAGGACCACGACTCGGATCGGCCGGACTGCACAGTGGGCCATGACCTGAACTACGGCATCGCCCTCGTGGACACGGACACATCCCCCACAATCGAGCAGATAGACCCCACCAGGCTCCGGCGAGGCCAGAGCCACGGCCTCACCGTGACGGGGACCGGCTTCCTGCCGGGCATCACCGCGGAGGTGGAGGGAGACGGGGTGCAGGTCTTCTCGGTGGAGCGGCTGAGCGCCACGAGCCTCCACGTGGTGGTGGTGGTGACCGACGAGGCCGCCGCCGGCCCCCGCTCGCTAGTGCTAAGTAACCCGAACGGTCACCAGGCGCGGGCCGAGGACGCCCTCACCGTGGTAATCGAGAGCCCCAAGTCGGGCTGCGGGTGCCAGGGAGCCGGAGAGGCCGAGGGCTCCGCTCCCCTCGTCCTGCTCCTCCTGCTTTGCGTTGGCGCCCTCTTCCATGGAAGAAGGCGCGGCCCGGCCCAGGGCCGCCCACGCTGAGCCCGAGCCGAGCCGACCCGAGCCGAGCCTCTACTGCCAGGAGCCCCGCCCGAGCCGAGCCTCGTTTGCGCCTTCGCCTCACTCATAATGGGTTACTCTCGCGCCCAGGTGCGCCCGAGCCGAGGAGCCTCATTTCCGAGACGTCACTCAATGCAGCGCTACTCGCCCGGGCAAGCCCTGATCGAGACAGCTCCATGCCCCGACAGGCCATCTCCCCGACGAGCGCTCGATGAGCTCTTGACTCGCAGACGCAGATGGACGATATGAGCGGCCAACTAGAGCAAGGAACGAGCTCCCCACAGCCATGCCAGGTTGCGGCTTCAAAGCTCCTGGCATCCTCGACCTCACGGCGGGGTAATCGAAGATCTGGGCAGCTCCTTCTATCCTGCCCAAATGACACGAGGTGTCCGATGTCGATTCCAGCAAGAAGCCTGAACGTAGCCATCCTAGCCCTGCTCCTGTCCCTATCGACCGTCGCCTGCAGCGACGACGATGGCCCTGGGAACAACAGCAACCTGGACGCGGCGGTGACCCCGGACGCCGAGACGCAGGACAGTCAGGTGGCAAGCGACGCGGCGCCCGATGCATCGGAGCCCGAGCGGGGGCTGGCGACCGATCTCACGATCAACGTCCACGACGCGACCGAGACGGCGGTGAGGATATCCGATCTGTCGGTTCTGCCCTCCTACTCCGGCGCCGACTATGACTTCAAGATCGTGCAGATCCATCCGGCGCCCAGATTCGACCTCGGGCCCGGCGCAACCGCCATCAACGCGGGCAACCTAACGCCCTACCATGGATACGACGTAGCTCCCGAGAGCGGCTACGCCGCCGATGATCCAACCCCGGTGATAGGGATCACCTACCAGGCAGGGGGCACCGGCACCACTGGGTTCATCATGAGCGAGAACGTCTATGTCCTGCGCCTGGCCGACGGGACTAACGCCAAGATCACGGTCCTCTCGGCGATGGGCGGGATCATCCACGTCCTATGCTACAGGCAGGGAGACGGCAGCAGGAACATCGCCACCCAGCCCGGAGGCTAGCCTTCCCATTCGAGCCCCGCCCGGGCGTTCGTCGCACCCACCGAAGATGCCCCCGCGGTCCATTGGAAGCGCCATGGGGCTCACTGCCCCTGATACTCGACGGCCCCCATGTCCGCGACCGAGGTCCCCACGCCAGGCAGGTCGTAGCGCCCGTTCCCGTAGAAGTCCGCTGGCGGGGCCGCGCCGTCGTCGGCCACGTCGATGCAGGGCGAGTTTTCGAGGAGCCGGTAGTCGGTCATGTCCCACATGGGGTGGGCCCAGATGTTGCCCAGACCTGGCACCACTTCAAACGCGTCGACGTCGCTGTATGAGATCTGAAGCCATGCCCCCTTGATGCCGAACGGGCCGTTCCACACGATGCTGTTGGTCACGGTGCTGCCCACGGCTCCGAACTGGTCTCCAAAGAGGGCCTGCCCTCCCCAGTGTGGAGTCTGAGGCGAATCCACGAAAGGCTCCGTGATGGAGTTGTCTGCCAGGGTGCAGCTCACCAAGCTGCAAGAGGTCAACATATGGAGCCCCCCGCCCCGGATCTCATAGTCAGTCGTTTCTGGCGTCATGAGCTGGCTCGAGGCCCCCATTCGGTTGAAGGTGATGAGCGTGTTCTCGAGGTGGCATGAGGCAGCGGCGCTGTTCAGACCGCCACCATATGTTGAGCCGAAGCCATACCACGTTTGGGGCATGCCTCCTCCATGACAGCCAAATGCGCCGTAGTTGACAAAGTTGCTGTGGAGCCTGGTTCTCGATACGAAGAGGTCGCTTCCCTGGTGATCCACGGCGCCCCCTGCCGCATCTCCACACTTGTAGTGAGAGCTGAACAGCGAGCACATGCAGGTCGCCAATACAGAGTTCGATGCCAGATGGCTTCGCTCCAGAACGAGCGGAGAGTCCGAGCTGAAGATGGCCCCACCCGAAGCAAAGGCCTTCCCGGGAACCATGTTCGCGTCGAAGTGAGATATGTCGGCCTGGGCCCCGTTATCGATGAAGGTCGAGTCCTGGACCGTCACCGTGGAGGCGAAGCTGGCGATGGCGCCGCCCCGGGCCACGGCCTGATATCCAGTGTTTTCCGGATTGAGCATCCAGGTCATCTGAGCGCGGTTGTCCTGGAACCGGGAGTTCACGACCGTCACCTGGGAGCCGGAGCTGTACATGGCGCCCCCGAGGGCGGGAGCCCAGGAGGGAAAAGGGCCACCTTGGGCCCGGTTGGAGGTGAATTGACAGTTTCGCACCGTCAGTGAGGAGCCCGAGGTGAAGATCCCTCCTCCACGGCCGTCCGGGCCGTCCCCCTGGGCAAAGCCGTTTCGGATGGTGAAGCCGTCCAGGACGGCGTTCTGCACCGACGCCGCGGTGACCACGTGACGCACCTTGTAGGTACCGCCCCCGTCCAGGACGGTGACGTTGCCCTGCCAGTCGCGTTCGCTCCTGTCGCTCTCGACTCCGAGAAAGCCCCCATAAAGGGCCACATCGGACCTCAGGAGAAGGGTGTCGCTCAAATCGCTTGCGTAGATCGTATGGACGCCCTCGGACACCCAGACCTCGCAGGGATAGCCGAGCGCGCCCGCCTGATCCACGCCCGCCTGGACGGAGGCGAAGGCCGTGGCCCAGGAGGCGCCGTCCCTCGAGACGATCGTGGGATCCGGGTTCACGAACACGACGCACTGGTCGCAGGCGGCCCCGTGGAAGAAGGTGTCGCAGCCGCAGACGCTCGGGCTGCCCTGGCAGGCCCAGCGCGGCTCCACCAGACAGTCGCCTCCGCACCCGTCGCCACCCAATGCACTGCCGTCGTCGCACTCCTCGCCCTGCTGGACATCCAGGATGCCGTCGCCGCAGCGCCTGGGCCTGCAGTCGGTCCGGCAATCGGGCGTATCGGGATCGTCGGAGTTGTCTGGTCCCTCGTCGCAGACCTCGCCCACTGCCGAGTCCACGATCCCGTTGCCGCAGGTCTCGTTCGAATCGCAGTAGATCGAGCACCCATCCCCGGCGAGGTTGTTGCCGTCGTCGCACACCTCCCCTGGATCCACCACGTCGTCGCCGCAGCCAGCGGGCGCACAACTAGACCTGCAAGCCCCGGGCTGGACGTCCGAGTTGGCCTGACCGTCATCGCAGGCCTCGCCCCAGGCCGTGTCTATCACCCCGTCGCCGCAAGACGGCGTGGTGCAGTCCCTGCGGCAGGCGTTGGGCTCGGTGTCCGAGTTCTGCGCGCCGTTGTCACAGTCCTCTCCCGAGTCCACCACGTTGTCGCCGCACCTCGGATCCCTGCAGTCGGTCCGGCAGGCATCGGGCAGCGAGTCGCTGTTCTGGGCGCCGTCGTCGCACTCCTCCACCCCCTCCACCAAGCCGTTGCCGCAGCCGGGCGGGCTGTTATTGTTGTTCAGGTTGTCGTTCGAGTTGCCGTTCTGGTTCTGGTTCGAGCCGCTCCCCTTACCCCCGCACCCCGAAACCAGGAGGAACAGAACAAAAACAGAGGTAGTAGCTCTTCTCATCACGGCCTCCCAGGCTGGCGTCCAAGCAAGCTATCGTGACGGAAAGCTCTTTTACCATGGATCCGCCCCCCGCCCCTAGGAGTAGAAGGAGAGCCCTAAAGCCGCTCGATGACCCTCTCGAGCCTGGCGGCCACCTCGTCCGCAAGCGGCCTCACGTCGTCGCGGCCCACCAGCTTGAAGACCTCCCTCGGGTCCAGGGCCGAGACGATGCTGCCACCCCCAGGCCGATCCTTCACCACGACGTTGCAGGGCAGGAGTAGCCCGATGAGGGGCTCGGCGCTGATGGCCTCGTGGGCCAGGCCGGGGTTGCAGGCTCCAATTATCAGGTAGCGCTCGAAGTCCACATCGAGCCTCTTCTTCATAATGGCCTTCACGTCGATCTCGGTGATTGCGCCGAAACCCTCGGTCTTCAAGGCCTCGATGACCCTTGGCACCGCCTCCTCGTATCCGACCTCGGGAAGCTCCCTCGTGATTCCGTAGGTGACCATCTTTCTCTCCTATTCTCCGTCTCAAGGTGCAGAAGATGGGGCCTTTCGGAGACAAGGCAAGCCCGCGCGGAAGGTTGCTACCCCCTGAGGCAGGGCCAGGTCAGACGATACGGCTTTCCTGGCCACACCTAAGCGCAAGGATGCAGCCTGCGGAGCTTGTCGAATACAGCATCTTTCCATGAAAGATTCCGGTGAGGTGGGCCTTCTGGAGCGCCATGGGAGTGCAGCTC
>JAVEWA010000651.1:0-3911 GCA_034004785.1 Polyangia bacterium | reverse complement strand
GGGATCGGGGGCAGGGGCAAAAACGGCCTGCCGGTGATGTCGGCGACGAACTTGAAGAACTCCACGTTGGTGAGCTGGCTGCTGTCGTTGAGGTTGTACACCTGGCCGTCGGTCTTGGGGTTCTCGGCGAGGAACAGGGCGGCCTTCACCACGTCGCGCACGTGGACGAAGGGGATGCGCTCGTTCCAGTTCCTGGGGATGGCGCCCACGGGCCCGCTCGCCGCGGCCATGAGCATCTGCCCTGAGCCGTACACGCCCCTTGGCCCGTACACCGTGGTGGGCCGCATGATCGAGTAGCGCAGGCCCTTGTCCCGGCCGTACTGCATGACGAGCTGCTCGGCCATGTGCTTGGACTTGAGGTAGTCGTTGGCGGGCGCCAGGCGCGTCTCGTCCTCCTTGAAGGGGATGGGGGCCTCGAGATCGTAAACGCCTCCGGCGCCCCAGTACACGAGCTTGCCAAAGGAGGGCTGCCTGAGCAGGCGCTCCACCAGCTCGCGGGTGCCCTGGTGGTTGACCCGCTCCAGCACGGAGAAAGGCGCAGAGTAGGAGAAGACCGCCGCGATGTGGAAGCAGAGCTTCACGTCCCGGACCAGGGGATCCAGAGAGGAGGGATCCGTGAGATCCGACGGGACGAACTCCACCCCGAGGCGCTTCAGCACGCTCGGAAACCGACCCGCCTTGCGATCGTCCTTCTCGTAGGCGACGGCGAGATCCGTGGCCCTGATGGGATAGCCCGCCTCGTGAAGCACCTCGACCATGTGGGTGCCCATGAATCCACAGGCTCCCGTGACCAGACATAGGGGCTTGCTCATGCTCGCTCTCCTTGCTTCGCGGCGCCTCTCAAGGGCCGCGCTCTTCTCCCCGCCTTGGGGGTCTGTTTATGACGCAGTGTGGCAAGACTAGACTCGATGACGCAGTGTGGCAAGGAAAAAGTGTGCCCACTCAAGGTCACCGCATTGTCACGGTGAGGAGATAAAACGCGCCGGAGAATTGGGGAGGCCCAAAGGGGTATATATGCCTTATCTAACCGTATTTACAGGTGTTGTGACGCTGCCGATGGCGTAGGGTCTGGCTGACCGGCCGGCCGACCCGCCGGATCCCCACCGCTCTGGATCTCGCCGGCTCTGCCCTTGACTTGCGCCGGGGTTGGGGCACCTTGGGAGCTGCCGAACCTTAATTAAAGGAGCCGAGCCGTGAGCTGGACCCTCGACCCCCTTCCCCAAGTCGCCCCATCCCCTGGCCCTCTCTTGATCGTCGTGATGGACGGCGTCGGCCTCGGCCCGAGGGACGAGGGAGACGCCGTGCACCTGGCCCGAACCCCGGTGCTCGACGGCCTCATGGCCTCCTGCCCCCACGCGAGGCTCAGGGCCCACGGCAAGGCGGTGGGGCTCCCCTCCGACGCGGACATGGGCAACAGCGAGGTGGGCCACAACGCCCTCGGCGCGGGCAGGGTCTTCGAGCAGGGCGCCATGCTCGTGAACGCGGCCATCTCGAGCGGCCGCCTCTTCGAAGGGGAGGCCTGGAGGGCCGTCATGGGCCGGGCCCTCGGGGACGGGGCCCTGCACCTCATCGGGCTCCTTTCCGATGGCAACGTGCACAGCCACATCGATCAGCTCTTCGCCCTCGTCAGGGAAGCCCACCGGGCAGGGGCGCGGCGCCTCTTCGTGCACCCGCTCCTCGATGGCCGGGACGTGCCCGACACCTCGGCTCTCCAGTACGTCGATGCCCTGGAGGCCCTGCTCGGTGAGCTCGGCGCGGATGGCCGCACCTTCCGGATCGCCTCTGGCGGCGGCCGCATGCTGGTCACCATGGATCGCTACGAGGCCAACTGGGCCGTCGTGGAGCGGGGCTGGATGGCCCACGTGCACGGCCGGGGCCGCCCCTTCGGGAGCGCCAAGGAGGCCATCGAGACCTACCGCAGGGAAGAGCCCGGCACCACGGACCAGTTCCTTCCCGAGTTCGTGATCACCGAGGGAGGGGCCCCGGTGGGCCCCATCCGGGACGGCGACGCGGTGGTGTTCTTCAACTTCCGCGGGGACCGGGGCATCGAGATCAGCCGCGCCTTCGAGGACGAGGCCTTCGACAAGTTCGACCGGGGGCCGAGGCCCGACGTCCTCTACGCTGGCATGATGCAGTACGACGGCGATCTCCGGATCCCCAAGCGCTTCCTGGTGGAGCCCCCATCCATAGAGCGCACCCAAGGGGAGCTCCTCGCCAGAAACGGCGTGACCCAGTTCGCCTGCGCCGAGACCCAGAAGTTCGGCCACGTGACCTACTTCTGGAACGGCAACCGGAGCGGCAAGTTCGACGAGGCCCTGGAGACCTACCTGGAGGTGCCGAGCGACCGGGTGCCCTTCGAGGAGCGGCCCTGGATGAAGGCCGCCGAGGTGACCGACGCCACCCTGGCGGCCCTCGGAGAGGGCCGGCACAGGCTCCTGCGAATCAACTTCGCCAACGGGGACATGGTGGGGCACACGGGCAACCTCGACGCGGCGGTCCTGGCGGTCCAGGCCGTGGACCTCTGCCTTGGGCGCCTGATACGGGCCGTCCGACGGGCGCGGGGCCTGGCTCTCATCACCGCCGATCACGGCAACGCCGACGACATGTTCGAGCGGGATCCCAAGACCAAGGCCCCCCTCAGGGGCCCGGATGGCGCCTTTCGCCCGAAGACCGCTCACTCCCTAAGCCCCGTGCCCCTGATCCTCGTGGACTCGAGCGGCCTCGGGCGCTCCCTCGGCCTGCGCCAGGATCCCGCGGCGGGCCTCTCGAACGTGGCAGCCACGGCCCTCAACCTCCTCGGACTGAAGGCGCCCGAGGACTACGACCCCTCGCTGCTATCCTTCTAGCTGGCGCCGGCCCCCCGGCCCGGCTCATCACTCCTCGGGCTGGCCAGAGCAACGGACCGGGGCCTGGCGCTGGCAGATCCGGGCCGGGTCCCAGGGCTCCCCCGCGAGGCGCGCCGCCACCCACTCGGTCTGCTCCGGCAGGGACCAGACGGCCCCCTCGGTGTGGCCCGCGCCAGCGCACTCCAGGAACTCCAGGGAGCGGCCCTGCTGGCAGAGCCGGTCGAAGTCCTCGCGGATCACCGGCGTATAGACCAGGCGATCCTCGGCCGAGAGCACCATGAGCGTCGGCGTGTTCCTGATCCACGGCACGCTGCTCGTGGCAAAGGAGTTCTCCTCCAGGTAGCAGCGCCAGGGCTCCGCCGAGGCCCAGCCCTCTGACTGCACCTGGGCGAGCAGCTCGGCGTCGAAGACCTGATCGAGGGCCGTGGCGCCCTCGATGGCGTCCCCTGGATCGCAGCCCGAGTACATGGCCTCGGGGAGGGCCTCGGCGGCATTCCAGGGGGCCTCGGTGGAGAGGAGCTCCTCGAAGCCCTCGCCCCCGGCGTACCAGAGGTGGTTCGCGATCAGCATGGCCGCCACCGCGGGGCTCGCGGGGTTCACGCTCGAGACCGCGTAGTCTCCGAGGCCCACGAGGTCCGTCGGGGGCACGAGAGCCACCACCGCCATGACCCCCAGCTCGGGGGCGTAGTGGGGCGCCAGCAGATCCGCCGCGA
Source organism: Polyangia bacterium (assembly GCA_034004785.1). Lineage (GTDB taxonomy): Bacteria > Myxococcota_A > Polyangia > HGW-17 > JAJRWW01 > JAVEWA01. Next base: position 352 of record JAVEWA010000651.1, on the reverse strand, counting down.
GGGCCGCGTGCCCGCCCTGGGAGCCTCCCCAGATCACCAGGTCGCGGATCGAGGCCGCCACCTGGTTGTCCTCGAGGCCGGCGACGAGCGCGACGCCCGCGCGCACCGCGTCCAGGCTCCCGATGGCAGTCTGCTCGATGTTCAGGTAAGCGTGTCGCACCGCCGGGGGCTCGTTGAAATTCGCGCCTGCGTCCATGCCGATGTAGTCCGGCGCAACCACGACGTAGCCGAGAGACGCGAGCAGGTAGGCCCCCAGGAGATCCCCGCCCCCTCGATGGGAGGGAGCGCACTCCCCCATGAAGCCCGTGGTGCCGTGGAGCCAGAGCGCCACCGGGCGCTCCTCTGCCACCCC
>JAVEWA010000650.1:0-3923 GCA_034004785.1 Polyangia bacterium | reverse complement strand
GCTGCATCGGGATCAACATCAAGAGCTCCATCCTCTCCTGCCGGCACCGGAGCCGCCCCCTGGACTTCCGCTACGAGTACGTCCAGCTCCTGCTGACGGGCGCCCTGGCCCAGGCCCCCCCGACCTCCCCAGCCTCCCCGGCCCCCCCGGCCTCCCCGGCCTCCCCGGCCTCCCCGGCCTCCCCGGCCTCCCCGGCCTCCCCGGCCTCCCCGGCCCCCCCGGCCTCCCCGGCCTCAAAGACCTCCCAGGCCCCCGAGGCCCCCTCGAGGGGTGTGCTCCTCGGCCTCGGCGGGGCTGGCATCGTCCATCTCCTACGCGCAACCAGGCCCGCGCTGAAGCTGGACATCGTGGAGATCGACGGCGCGGTGGTCGCCCTGGCGAGGCAGCACTTCGGCTACTTGGCCAGGCCAGGGGAGCAGGCCTTCGTGCAGGACGCCGCCCGCTTCGCCAAGCGCCCGGAGCAGGCCGGGCGGCACGACCTGGTCATGGTGGACTGCTTCGGAGAGAGCTTCATCCCCCCGGCCCTGCTCACTGCCGAGTTCTTCAGGGACGTGCGGGGCCTGCTGTCCCCCAGGGGGGTGCTGGTAGCGAACCTCTGGTCCACCCATCCCCGCCACGAGGCCATCGTGCGGCAGTACGGCAAGTTCTATCCCCATATCTGGCTCGTGCCGGGCCGCAGCTCCGGGAACAGCATCCTGGTGGCGAGCCCGAACCCCCTGCCCGACCAGGCGACCATGATCAAGCGGGCACACGACCTGGACTCCCGCTCCCTGGTCCCCTTCAAGGTCCTCCCACACGCCATGAGGATGCGCAGGCCCTGAGGTCCCTGGGGGCCCTTTCGTTCCTCCTGCTCTGTCCTCTATCTTCTAGCCTGGCCCTGGCACCGGCCCCTGCCCGAGCTCCCTCGCCGTCTGCTGGATGAGCCGCCAGGCCGCCTCGACGTGCCTCCGCTGGACATGGGTCTGCCCCACGGAAATCCTGAGCGTGAAGCGGCCGCCCACCTTGGTATGGGAGAGGAACAGGCGGCCCGAGGCGTTCAGGCTGGCAAGAAGCTGCTCGTTCAGCTCGTCCGGGCCGCGCCGCCTGAAGCAGACCAGGTTGAGGGGCGCCGGGCAGGGCCGCTCGAAGTCCGGGTCCGAGTCAATCCAGGCGACCAGCTCCTGGGCGAGGGCGACATGCTCCCTGATCCTGGCCCTCAGCCCCTCGGCCCCGTAGTGTCTGATCACGAACCAGAGCTTCAGGGCCCTGAAGCGGCGGCCGAGGGGCACCTGCCAGTCCCGGTAGTCGATCACCGCGCCGCTCTGGCTGGCCTGGTTTCGCAGGTACTCGGGCAGGATGGACAGGGCTCCGATGAGCGGGGCCCGATCCCGCACGAAGAAGCAGTCGCAGTCGAAGTTCGTGAACATCCACTTGTGGGGGTTCGTGCAGTAGGAGTCCGCCAGCTCGATCCCTTCCTGGAAGCGGCGAAGCTCGGGGCAGAGGGCCGCGATGCCGCTCATGGCCCCGTCCACGTGGAGCCAGAGACCCTCTCGCCGGCAAATCGCCCCAATTGGAACGAGGGGGTCCATGGCGTTTGTGGAGGTGGTCCCTATCGTGGCCGCCACGAAGCAGGGCCGAAGGCCCGCTGCCCGGTCCTCGGCGACCCGCCGCGCGAGGTCCTCTGGCCGCATGGCCAGGCGCTCGTCGACCGCCGCCCGGCGCAGGCTCGCGTCCCCGAGGCCGGCGATGCGCACGGCTTTCTCGAGCGAAGAATGCGCCTCGCTGGTGGCGTACAGGGTCAGCTCCCCTCCGCCGCCGCGGGCGCAGCCCTCCCGGTTGCCCCGCCCCCCGAGGGCTCGCTCCCTGGCCGCCAGGAGCGCGCACAGCGCCGCAGAGCTGGCGCTGTCCTCTATCACGCCGCCCCCCTGCCCGGATGAGCGGAAGCACTCGGGCAGGCCGAGGAGCTCCGACATCCAGTCCAGCACATGGGTCTCCAGCTCGGTGCAGGCCGGGCTCGTGGACCAGAGCATGCCCTGCACCCCGAGGCCCGCAGCCACCAGCTCCCCGAGCACCGCAGGGCCGGAGCTGTTGGCCGGAAAGTAGCCGAAGAAGCTCGGAGACTGCCAGTGGGTGATCCCCGGCAGGATGATCTCCTCGACGTCCCTGAGCACCCTGTCGAAGGGCTCGCCCCGCTCGGGAGGCGAAACAGGGAGCCTGCCGCGGATCTCACCCGGGGCCACCCGTGCAAACACTGGCCGATCCTCCACTGTCTCGAGGTAGCGCACCACGAAGTCCACGGCGCGGTAGCCCCACTGCCTGAGCTCCTCGGGAGTCATGTCCAGGCCGCTTCCTCCCGACCCGCCGCCGCCCTCCTGCCCCTCGCCCGACATTCTGGTCTCGCGATCTGTAGTCATGTAGAGAGGCTTCATTCCAGCGAGGGACAATGTCAAGATCGGCACCGAGGGCATGGGCTTGGGGCCCTCGGTGTCGTGGCAAAAGGACTCCTCCAGACAGGAGGATTTGTCTCGTGAGATCACGCTCGTCATGCTCGCGATCGCCCCTGGAGAGCGCCGAGCAAAGTGGCTTGCTCTTGAACGGCCGCTCCCGAGTCACCCCGAGGTTGCCTGTTCCTTTCTCTTGTCCTTCGCGCCTCGGACAAGTATTGGGATGGGGTGGCTAGCCCCGACATGGTAAAGGAGCTCCCCTCGGGCCCTGATCCCGAGCGGAGGACGCTGCTATCGAGGCTCGCGATGGCGGGCGCGGGGCTCCTGTCTCTCGGCTGGGGAGTGGCGACGCTCCTGGCCGCGGGCTCGGTCCCGCGCTCTCCCCTGAAACGCCTCGCAACGGGCATCAAGCGAGGGGACCTGCTTCGCACGAGGACCGCGGGCTCCGTGGCCCTCGTGCCCCTAGGGGATGGAGCAGTCAGGGCCCTCGACCGGCGCTGCCCGCACCTCGGCTGCCTGGTGGTCCCGAGGCCGGACGGGAGCGGCTTCGAATGCCCCTGCCACGGGAGCGCCTTCGACCGGACAGGGCGGCGTCTTTCCGGCCCCGCGCGGGAGGGCTTGCGAGCCCTGGAGATCACGGAATCTCCGGCCGGGGAGCTGGAGGTGATCCTGCATGACCACCGGTGAGCCCCTCCCAGCGGCGCCCCTCGAGGCCTGGCTCCGGCGCCTTGGCACCACGCCAGGGCAGCTCGCCTTCGGTGGCCTGGTGGTGCTGCTGGTGACAGGGATACCCCTCGCCCTGCCCTACGATCCCGCCGCCCCCCTGGCCTCGGTGGAGGCGCTACAAGAGCGCGTCCCCTTCGGCTGGCTCCTGCGGGGCGCCCACCTTGTGGGCGCGCACCTGTTCCTCGTGGCCCTATTGGCCCACACCCTGGATCACCTGGTCGCCGGCAGCTTCAGACCGCTCAAAGCTGCGGTGTGGTGGCGCGCCATGCTGACCCTCGGCCTCTGCGTGGGGGGGATGTTCACCGGGTTCCTGCTGAGGGGCGACGCCGAGGCCCGCGCCGCCGGGGGCATCGCCGCGGAGGTTGCCCAGGGCCTACCCTGGATCGGCGGGTATGTCTCGAGGGGCCTCTTCGGGGAGCCGGGCGGTTCCCTGCAGGTGGTGTACCTCCACCACCTCGTCACCTTCGGCCTCCTACCCTGGATCCTGGCATCGGAGCACGCCCGGCGCCTCTGGCCAGGCTGGCTGGTGGCGGCCGCCTGCCTCGGGCTCGCCACCCTGGGCGGCCTCCTGCACCACCCCGGGCCGGGCCCGGCCCCGGGCCTGGCGACGGGCACCATGCTGGGCCCCTGGTACCTCGTGGGAGTCCAGGAGACCCTCAGGTGGCTGCCCCCGGCGCTCGGCGCCAGCGCCCTTCCCACGGGCTGGATGCTGCTCCTCGGGGCCCGTGGCCACCTCGGCCCGGAGACGCCCGGCGCGGGGCAGCCCCGGCGCTC
>JAVEWA010000649.1:0-3926 GCA_034004785.1 Polyangia bacterium | reverse complement strand
CTCCCGCGAGGTACTACCACGGCCTCGCCTACGACGCCGCCCTCGGCCGAGTCATCCTCTTCGGCGGCTGGAACAACAGCATGCTCTCGGACACCTGGGAGTGGGATGGAACTGCCTGGAGGCAACGCGCCTTGGCGGCGTCGCCCCCCTCCAGATACCAGCACGCCATGGCCTACGACGCGCTCCGAAGGAAGATCCTCCTTTTCGGAGGCAGGACGGAGACGAGCCCCAACATGCTCGGCGACACCTGGACGTTCCGCTACGAGGCGCTCGTGCCCGCCGAGTCCTGCCTGGGCCTCGACGGCGACCTGGACGGCCTCTTCGGCTGCGCGGATCCAGACTGCTTCGGCCGCTGCGCGCCGCTCTGCCCGCCCCAGGCGCCATGCAACACAGCCTCCCAGCGCTGCGGGGACGGCGACTGCGACGCGGTGGAGAGCTGCCGCCTCTGCCCCCTGGACTGCGGCCCATGCCAGGCGATCTGCGGCGACCTCCGCTGCGACGCGCCCGAGACCGCGGCCTCCTGCCCTGGCGACTGCGCCCTCTGCGGCGACGGCGCCAGACAAGCCAACGAGCAGTGCGACGACGGCAACCTCCAGGACGGCGACGGCTGCTCCGCGGGCTGCCTCCTGGAGCAGTAGCCAGGGCCAGCCCGGGCCGCATGGTTCCAGGGGAAGAGCCTGCGCCGAGGGCGAGCTTCGGCTCTCCTGGTGAAGCCTGCACCGAGGGCGAGCCTCAGCTCTCCTGGGGAAGCCTCCCGGTGCGGTCGTGATACCACCAGGTGTATGGAGCGCCGCCGCCGGTCTCCAGGATCACGCCCTCCAGGTAGCCGGGCCAGGGGACGCTCTGATCGGAGATGTCCACGCAGAGGTGCAGGAGCGCCATGACGTTCACGTCGTGGGAGACGTGCAGGTCCAGGCCGGGGGCGTCGGGCTCGGGCAGGCAGTTCCGCTCCAGCATGAGCGCGGCGAGCTGGTCCCTCGCCGCTTGCTCGGGCGGATCCATGACTGCCGGGCCCAGCTTGCCACTTAGCCATTCCCTCATGAAGCCCCTGGGTCCGCGCTGGCCGAACTCGAGGGCCACCGCCCAGGGATCTCGGATGAAGAAAGCAGCCAGGCTGGTCCTGCTCCCCAGGATCTCGACCTGCCCACCCGCCTCCATCATGCCTTCGGCGAGACGTTGAGCCGTGTCCTCGCAGCGGGGCACCTCGCTGTGGAAGATCCGCACGGGACGATCCGTCGGCAGCCTCCGGCCGAAGTCGCGGGCCAGGGCCCGGCCGGCGTCCGTGAGGGGCGCGAGCACTGCCTGCTCCACGGTGTACCCGGTGATGTCCACCCGGGCCGAGTGGCGAAGGAGCGCCACCAGGCGCTGCCCCGCTCCCCTGGAAGCGATCACCCGGAGGCTCTGCTCCAGGGCCTCCTTCCGAAGCATCATGTCGGGAGAGCTCATGCCGACCTCGGCGCACGTCCGGCGCCACCAGGAGCCATCATGTTCGCACATCCCCGCTCGGGCACAAGGGCAAACAAGGACGCTCCGAGCAAGAGCCGAGCAAGAGCCGGCCCCTAGTGCAAGCCACGCCGGAGGAGGAGCCACAGGAAGAAGGGGCCGCCCAGAAGGGCCGTGATGACCCCCACGGGCACCTCCGCAGGTGGGACCACCGAGCGGGCGAGGCGGTCGCAGAGCACGAGGAAGACACCGCCCGACAGGAGACAGGCGGGCCCGAGCACCCGGTGATCCGCGCCGAACAGGAGGCGGGCGACGTGCGGCACCATCATGCCCACGAAGCCTATCGGGCCGCACACCGCCACCACCCCCGCCACGGCGAGGGAGGTCACCGCGAAGAGGCCCAGCTTCACCCTCCGAACCGCCACGCCCCGGCTGGCGGCGAGATCGTCCCCGAGGAGGAGGAGGTTCAGCTCGGCGCCAAGGAGCAGGATCACCCCCGCGCCCGCCATCACGAAGGGCAGCACCTGGAACACGGGCTCGTAGCCGAAGACGTTCAGGCCCCCCATCATCCAGTGCAGGATCTTGATGGAGTGGCCCATCTTGCTGATGTACTGCACGAACATGAGGAGGCTCGAGCAGAAGAAGCTCACCGCCACCCCCGCCAGGAGCACTCCCGCGGTGGAGAGGCCCCGCCGGGAGGCGGTGAGGCCAACAACGAGGGAGACCGCTCCGAGGGCCCCGGCGAAGGCGAACAGGGTGATCCCCGGCAGCCCGGGAATCCCGAGGTCCACGCCAGAATAGACGTAGATCGCGGCGCCAAGGGCCGCGCCGCTGGCGACGCCGAGGGTGAAGGGCGTGGCCAGGGGGTTGCGGAAGATGGCCTGGAAGGTCATGCCCGAAAGGGCGAGGCCCGAGCCCGCCAGGAAGGCCACCAGCACCTGGGGCACCCGCAGCTTCCAGAAGATCATCTGCTCGGCCTCGGTGCCGCCGCCCGAGAGCACCCCGAGAGGCAGGCTCGTACCCCCGACGAAGGGCCCCAATGCCAGGGTCGCCAGGGCCAGGATGGACAAGCCGGCGAGACCCCAGCCCGCTGGGATCCGCCTCCCGCCAGAGACGCCCATCCACACCCCGCCCCTCACGACGCAGCTCCCGAAGGTTCCCGGGCCGGCTCCTCCGGGCGGTCCGGCCGGCCCCCGGAGGTCACGAGGGGGGGCTCGCCAGGGCCCCTCGGAACGAGCGAGAAGCCCACGCCATAGATCGAACGCAGCACCTCCGGTTCGAGCAGATCACCGGGCGAGCCGGCGAACACCACGCGGCCTGCGCGCAGGGCGAGGACCCTGTCCGCGACTGCCACCGCCTCGTTTACGTCGTGGGTCACCAGCACCAGGGTAGTTCCGAGCTCGCCCCTCACGGCCGAGAGGATCTCGTGGATGCGCGCCCGGTGCCCATAGTCGAGAAAGGCGGTGGGCTCGTCGAGGAGGAGCACCCGCGCCTCCTGCGCCAGGGCCGCCGCCATATGGGCCTGCTGGCGCTCGCCGCCGCTGAGGGTGCTCATGGGCCGCTCCGAGAAAGGCGCCATCCCGGTCATCTCCAGCGCGCGATCCACGGCCCTCCTATCCTCGAGGCCGAGGCCCCCGAAGAGCTCTACGTAGGCGTAGCGCGACATGGCGACGAACTCGCGCACGGTGAAGGGCACGCCTCGACCATCGAGCTGCGGCAGATACGCCAGGAGCCGCGCCCGCTCCCGGGGCCGCAACCCTGCCAGAGGGCGCCCTTCCACGAGGACCTCTCCGGAGCCCAGGGGCTGGATCTGGAGCAGGCAGCGAAGCAGCGTGCTCTTGCCTGCGCCGTTGGGCCCGAGGATTGCCAGGGCCTCCCCCACGGGGAGCGAGAAAGCGACACCTGCGAGGATGGGCCTCCCCTCCGCCTCGACGCCGAGGCCGCGCGCCTCCAGGATGGGCTCGGCGCCGCTCGCGGCGGATCGCTGGGCGGCTTCCATCGTCACGGCCGCCCCCAGTCCGCCTCTGGGTGTACGACGCGGGCGAGCTCCTCCACCAGGCGGAAGAGGCGAGGCCCGGGCACCTCAGAGTATTCGCCCGGCAGCACCCTGACCCGCCCCGCCTTCACTGCCCCGAGGCCTGGAAGGGCCTGCCAGCTCCCCAAGAGCTCCTCCTCCTTGTGGCCACCGGCCATGCCCTCGGAGGCGAGCTCCACGATCACGTCGGGATCCAGCTGGAGGATCCCCTCAGGCCCCAGCTTGGGAAAGGCCGGTACGCGCTTGCCGTAGGCGTTCCGACCTCCGGCGAGCGCGATCACCTCGTCGTAGAGCCCTCCTCGGCCGGCGGCATAGACCTCTCGGAGAGCGCCCCCCTCCCCGCTGCGGCCGAACACCACCAGCACGGATCGCCGTGGCCGGTCCCTAGTCAGGCGTTCCACCCTATCGAGCCGCTTGCGAAGCGTGGCGGCGACCTCCCTGCCCCGGC
>JAVEWA010000045.1:0-18797 GCA_034004785.1 Polyangia bacterium | reverse complement strand
CACTCCTCCCAACCTATCCGCCCCTGGTCCTTCAGAAGGTCGGCCAGGTCGGAGCCGTCGAGAAACTCCATCACGAAGAAGACGCCACCCTCTGGCGTCGTACCGAAGTCATTGATATCTATGATGTTTTCATGCCCGATTTTTGACGCCGCCTTGGCTTCGTAGATGAATCGGGACACCGCGTCCCTGCTATGGGTCAACTCTTCGTTCAGCACCTTCAGAGCGACACGCTTCTCGATGACCACATGCTCGGCCAGATAGACCACACCCATGCCACCCTGTCCGAGAAGCTTGAGAATACGATAGCGATCCGCCACCACGCTGCCTACCAGCGCAGACGGATCACGATCCGGGAGGTCGGGAACGCAGGCTGTCATCCCCCCTGCCAACGAACCTATCTCGGGGGCAGTGATTGCCAACCTGGCGCCGCCTTGCTTAGCTGCGGCAGCACCAGATGCCCCGAGCACGGTGGCGTGGGAGGAGGCTGGCGGAGCCGTAATGGGGCGCCCCGAGGCGTCCACTCCCCGAGGAGCGACGAAAGTGTCGGCGACACCGAGAAGGCCAGCGACTGGTTCCTCGCGGGAACCGGGGGGGGCATTGTCGGAGGCCTGTTCGTGGTAGGCGCCAGACGCCGCGAGCACGGTCTTCTTGGGGGCCTTCTGAGCGTTCTTGTCGTGATCCGCCATGCTCCTACTCTTCGTGAAGCCCTTGGTGATCCCAGGGGCGCTCATCCAGGCGACGCTTCATAGTATCGGGCATTTCGACAGATTGCTCGATGATAATCACAGGGGAGCGGGATTGCCGCGTTGATTCGACTTGAATGACGCCAGGCGTTGAACCGCTTATGAGCCGACTACCGAGCAATACTCCAGCCAACACTGCCAGGGCCGCTACGAAGAGAACCAACAGCTGGCGGCGCCAGCGTACCTTGCGAAGCCTCTCGCGACCGAGAAGCTCCGAGGTGATGCGCGTCTCCTGAGTGAGCGATTCGATCGGCACAATGCGCGGCGTCGAGCCCGCCAGCTCGGGAACCTGATCCATCGAAGAAAGTCGGGCAGCATCCCTGAGGGCCTGGACTAGCTCCTGCGCAGAAGCAGGGCGTTCCGAGGGATCTCTTGCCAAAGCTCTGAACACCACCCGCCCCACCGTATCCAACGGAAACCCGTCAACCGAGCGAGGAGGAAGTGGCTCCGGGGATGCATCCAACAGACGAGAGAGCGTCTCCACGGCGCTCCGGCCCGTGAAGGGGAGTCGGCCTGACAGCATGCGGTAGAGCAATATCCCAAGCGCGAACAGGTCGGCTCTGGAATCCACTGGCTTGCCGGCCACCTGTTCGGGCGCCATGTGCTCAGGTGTTCCAAGAACCTGACCAGAGCGCGTCAGACGCTGCGCCACGTCGGAGACCTGGGCCAGGCCGAAATCCACTATCTTGACCGTCTCCTCGCCGTTCTCACCGGTGACGAGCAAGACATTGTCGGGCTTCAGATCGCGATGGACGATCCCATGCCGGTGAGCCTCGGCGAGACCTGCGCCGATGCCTTCGGCGATAGCCAGAGCGCGCCCGAGTGGAAGGGCCGCGCCGCCGGAGAGCAGGTCCCCCAGGGTGGGTCCGGCGAGGCGTTCCATCACGAAGAAAGGAGCGCCCTGAGGAGTGTTGCCGAAGTCGGAGATCGATACGATGTTCCGGTGGGCCAGCTTCGAGGCGGCCTTGGCTTCCCGGAGAAAGCGCTGAACTATCGACGTGTCTCCCAGGAAGTCCACCTTCAAGACCTTCAACGCGACCGGCTTCTCTATGAGCAGATGAACTCCGGAGTAGACAACCGCCAGCCCCCCCTCGCCGAGGCGCCCTTCCACTCTGTATCGCCCTTCGAGCGTCTCCCCGAGCAAGGAGTCGTAGAGCGCCAGGGTTCCCGTGGAGGCCGCTCCGACTGGCACCAGCCCAGCCCCGTCCCTTGGGCAGAAACGGACCCGGTCCGCATACTCGGCCCGACATGAAGGGCATAGCTTCATTTTGAATCAGACCCGGTCAAGAAAGGCGCTCCCCTTGGGCTCGCGGATACACCGGCAGGTCCTGGCCCGAGCATCGGCTACATGTTAGCATCGGCAACTCCGCTTCCGCAACCCCCGATGATCAATCGCGGATTCCGAAAGCGCCATGACGGAGCCTAATGACGCTTCTCAGCAGTCCTCGCGTCGGATAAAAAGGATACCGCTGGTGAGGCTGACTGGACGGTCGTGAGCAGCGCAAGTTTCGGGTACTCGTGCAACGACTCTGGAGCATACTCCGAAGCCCGGATCGTATCCCATGGGTGGTGCTTGGGGGTGGAGTGACCTTGATGGCCATCTATGTCTATCAAGGCCACCACACCTTTTTCTCGAAACATCTGGCAGGACCGTTCTTTGGTGATGACCCGTACACAGATTGGTACAGGCATCTCTACCAGTTTCTCTCCGCACTGCTGCTCCTTGGAGTAGTGCCTGCCATATTGTCCCGAACACTTCTCGGACGAACACTGAGGTCGCAGGGGGTCCAGCTCGGAGACTGGCGCTTCGGTTGCCGCTTTCTTGTGGTTGCCGTCCTCATCCTGACACCGTTGCTCTATTTCGGTTCGTTCGATCCCGAGCTCCAGCGTGAGTATCCCCTCACTCGTCTGGCTGGCTGCGCTCCCGATCTCTTCGTGCTCTGGGAGCTCTCCTATCTCACCTATTATGTCGCGTGGGAGTACTTCTTCCGAGGCTTCAACCTGTTCCTGATAGAGGAGCGCTGGGGCAGCGGCGCCGCGCTGCTGTATCAGATCATCCCCTCGACCCTCCTGCATATAGGCAAGCCTCAGTCCGAGACCATGGCCGCGATCCTCGGTGGTTTATTGTTCGGCGCTCTAGCGCTGCGAACCAGATCGATGCTCTACCCTCTCCTTCTGCACTGGTACGTCGGGATCTGCACCGATTTCTGCTCGATACTCAACATGCAAAGGTAGTTTCTGCGCTGAATTCCGTTGGAGGAGGCTTGACACGGGCCAAACCCTGGCCGAAAGTTTTGGCGCCCAACACTGGCGGGCCAGAATCGAAACCATGAGCTGCTCGGCGTTTTTTTCAAGCTGTCTGGCTCCATTCACATTCGGACCGGAGCTACGCTCTTGAGGAGCCGCCTCGGAACGCTGTTGGTCCGTCTGGGGCTTTTGACGCCTGCCCAACACCTGACCGCGGTGGAGCAGTCAGAGGAGCTCGAGCAGCCGCTCATCGCGTCAATCCTGGCTCTCGGATACGTTGCCGAGGATCGGCTCGTGGAGTTGTTTCGGGAGCATCTGCTGGTACCTGTGGCGACGCCGGAGATGCTTGCTTCGCCGTCATTCGAGTCTTTGGCAGCCTTGCCGGCCTCCATGGCCCAGGAGTTTCTGCTCTGTCCCTGCGGCGAGGATGCGGATGGAGGTCTGCTGCTCGCCATGGCTGACGCCACAGACACACACGCCCTTGACGAGGTTACCTATCATTCGGGGCGGCGCGTGGTTCGATACGTGGCATCATTCAGCGCCGTGCGGTGGGCGATTGGGAAGCACTACCACCTGACGCCCGCCCCATCCACTCCTCCCTGGGGCGCCCTGCCAACGGACGAAATAGTGCTCCTCACCAAGGTGAAGGTGCCCGGACGTTCGTCCACATTGGAGGAGGTCCGGACGCAAAGAGCCTCCGAAGACCCTTCGGGCTCGGGCACAGTCGAAGACGAATGGCCTTCGACCTCCGCCGCTCCGAGGGTGGGCAAGGATTCCAGCGCCCTCTCGAGGGAGGTCACTGGCGAAGGTTGGCAGGAGCAGGGGGAAGAGGCAGATGCTACGAAGGCGGCGAGAAAGAAACGAGGGACACTACTCGGTGTGCCAACGAGGCAAGTACAGCGGATCGTAGAACGGGAAGCATACAAGGGCGCAGCTCCGCCCTCACGAGAGGAGGAGAAACCTCGTGGCAAGGTGCTGGGTGTGCGCGCATCCACTGAGCTCCCCCCATATCCGAGGCTACAGGCGGGCGTTTCACCCTCTGGCCCCGCGGGGCTCTGGAGCTCTGCCGTGGCGATTCCAGGCTCTGAGGATCGAAGCGAGGCCTATGGACAGGCGCTGGCCGATCTCCGCCGAGCGCAGCACCCGGACGATGTCGGCAGGGCTCTGCTGAGGTACTTCGAAGCGTTCTTCTTGAACGTCTTCCTCATGTTGGTCCGGCAGCAGCGTCTGCTCGGCTGGCGAGGTGGCGGCATCAAGTTGCACCCAGAAAGGGTCCCTGGGATCGACATCAGCCTCTCGGAGCCCTCCACGCTTCGCGAGACCGTGTCATCCCGTCTCGTGTACCATGGCCCCATCGGTCGCCACCCTCACGACAGCATCTTCAGAGCGCAGCTCGGATACGACCCGGGAATCCTGCTGCTAGTGCCCGTCCAGGTGAGCATGCAGATCATCGGTCTGATCTGCGCCGATACCCCTCACAGCCGCATTCAGGCCCTGGAGGTGGGTGCTCTCCTAGGCGAGGCGAGCAAGACCTACGAGACCCTTGTCGGGCGCTAGTACGCACCCTGGGTTCGCGACCAGCACTCTTCGTCGCCACCTTGGGTTTCTGACTTCAGTGTCTCGGACCGTCAGTTTTTTTACTCCGCCCACCCCTGGTCGATTGCCCAGCGGTTGGCGACGCCGGCCTAGTGGTTTTCAAAAACTGTAAGCAGTTCAAGCTGATATGAAACAATGTGGGCCTAATCCCCACCCGTGGGCAAGCTCCGTGCTCAAGCACGGGCTACTGGTATGGTCATTGCATAGTATTTCCCCTTGTATTTGTGTATGATAGCTCGGAAGCCCGTTGCGATGAGCCAGACGATTCAAAGCAAGCTACGTGAGTCTGCTCTGAGCGTTGAGCAGAACGAGAGCAAAGCGTCTTGCGGCACCGCCTCATCCACCGTCTCCATGGGAGCAGGTCTGGGATCCCTGTGCGTAGGGAGGGAGGCCGAGCTCGCGCGAGCCAGATCCCTCTACGAGCGTTCCACCCGTGAGGGAGGGCTTTGCCTGGTTGTGTCCGGTCCCTCCGGTGTCGGCAAGTCGCGGCTCTTGCAGGAGTTCAAGCGGCGGTGCCGCCTGGATGGAGTCTGCGTCCTCGAAGGACGATGCCGCCAGGATCGAAGGGCTTACCAGCCGTTCTTGGAGATCGTCCGGGAGGCCAGCTCCTATCTGGCCGATTTGGCGCCGCACATCTTCGGTGCCGCTCGCACCATGGAGATCCTCGAGGCCCTCGAAGGCCAGTCCGCGGACACCTCCAACCTGCGCTTCGATCGATGGGAGGACCGTCGCGCTGCGCTTTTCGAATCGGTCGGAGAGCTGCTCAGAAGCGTTGCACGTGTGAGGCCCCCCGTGGTCATCTTGCATGACCTTCAACTCGGGGATGCAGGCACGCTCTCCCTGCTCGGCCATCTGCTCAGCACACTCTCGGGCTCCCAGGCTCTCAGATCGCGCCGTGAGGACTCCCGCTTTCAGGGGCTGTTCGTGTTCTCGGAGCGTTCGAATGGAGAGCGTAGCCAGGCAACGCAGCGTCTCCTTACAGGGGTTTCGCATGCCCTCCTGGAGCTCGACGTGCTAGATCGAGCTGGCGTCGAGGCCTTCTTGTCTGCGCCGGGGGTCGTAAACCGCTTCATCGAAGTGACCGGTGGGAACCCACGTCAAATCGAGGCGCTGATCGAGCACTCGAGAGTGGATGCAGACGGCCTGTTCCGCGAGCGCATTGAAGGTCTTCCTGCATCGGCGCGGACAATGGTGCAAGTCCTCGCGGTGCTGGGACGGCCTGCATCACCTCGGACACTAGGCGCCATCGCGGGTCTCAAGGGAAGCGCGCTGGCCGAGGCCACCGAGCGTCTCCTCAAGGGAGACGTGCTGGTCTCGTCCATTCAGGAGGGAGACCTCAAGTTCGCCTTCAAGTCCAGCTCGGACCAAGACGTCGCCCTCTCGGGCCTCGCCCCTGCCCTCTTTGCATCCCTCCATCAGCGCGCTGGCGAAGAGCTGCTTCGACGCGGTGACGATGTCTGCGCCGCCGAGCATCTGCTCCTCGGAACCGGGGGTGCAGACACTGCGGACGTGGTCCTTCGCGCCGGCGAGAGGCTCGAGGTGGCTTTCGCCTACGAGCGAGCCATCGACCTCTACGAGCGGGCGATCGAACATGCCCCTCCCCGGGCCCTGGCACAAGAGCTCGAGGACCGCTTGTGCGACCTCTTGGAGCTCACGGGCGAGTATGAGCGGGCGGTCTGCCTCACGGGCCGGCTCATCGAGCGCAACCCGGCCGATCCCACTCTCGTGCGGCGGCTGGGGCAGCTGCATCTGCAGCAAGGCGACTTCACGGCGGCCATGGAGCGCTTGCAGTTGGCGCTGGAAATGCAGGGGGGTGGCTGCGAGTGGAAGGCTGAGCGGGCTCTGGTGCTCTGCGACCTGGCGGAGCTTGCCTACCTCCAGGGAGACCACCACGCAGCCAGGAGCCGCGCTGCAGAGGTCCTCATCGCGACCGACGAGTCTCCGGAGCCTGCGATAAAGGCTCGCAACACCCTCGGGAAGGTGTGCCTCGAGCGTGGGGAGTTTTCCGTAGCAGCTGAGCTGTTTGGCGAAAACCTCAGGGCAAGCCGCGACAAGAGGCTCCTCAGGGAGGAAACTCGGGCCCTGATCAACCAGGGCATCACCCACCTGAGAATGGGCTCTTACGAGGATGCCGCAGCATGCTATCGCACTGGGCTGGCAGCGGCTGAATCCTCCGCCGACTTCAGGCACCGCGCATTCTGCCTACAGAACCTCGGCGTGCTGGCCCACTGGAGACGGGACTACACGTCGGCGTTGCAGCTGTTCCACGACGCCATTCAGACTTTCTTGAAGCTGGGCCACAAGAGTTGGCTCTCCTGGCTCGCGCTCGACCTCGGAGATCTGTATCTCGAGCTGGGCGATGCGGTCAGGGCCCAGAGCATGCTCGAGCTCTCCGAAACCCTTGTGGACGCAAAGGACGACTCCCAAACCCCGCTCTTCGCCGACATGCTCAAGGGCAAGCTGGCGGCTTTCGATGGCCGTTTCGAGGATGCAGAGGGCATCCTGCGATCGGTTCTCGAACGCGCGATGAGCGCCGAGAAGATAGACGAGATGGCCACGACGAGCCTCGAGCTCGCAAGGCTCTTCCTCCAGACGGGACGTCCCTCGGAGGCCGAGACCCTCGCGCTTCAATGGCTCGACGCGCCAACCGTCAAGACTCGCGCAGCGGCCCAGGCAATACTTGTGGAAGCAGGACTTGAATCTGGCGCCGCTCATGAGGATCTCGATCGCACGATCGGCTCTGCTCTCGCTCTCTTCGAGCGCCTCGGTGACGCCTTCGGGCTCTGGTCCCTGCTCGCTCGGCGAGCGGAGGTGGCGCGGGTCGCATCTCGCAGCCGTGACTGCGAGGCTGCCCTGCTGGAGGCGCGGCGCATCGAGGCGAGAGTCCGAAAGAGCGTGCCCGAGGAGTTCGTGGACGGTTACCTGAACCACCCGCAGCGAGCTGGCCTGTTGACTGCCATCGGCGCCGCCGCGCCGACCCCCAGACCCGCCGCGGCTGAACTCCCGACCCAGGCAGAATCGACTCCGCCGAGCCATGTGGTCGCGTCTGGCATCGCCGCTGCGCGCGTACGGCCGCCCCGGCATGACAAGCGTCACCCCGCCATCCTCGGAGAGAACGAGGATCTGCTGCGGATGCTCGACCTGATCGACAAGATCGCCCCGATTGACTCCACTGTGCTCATCCGAGGCGAAAGTGGCACTGGGAAGGAGCTCGTGGCCGAGGCCCTGCACCAGCACAGCCGTCGAGCGGGACAGCCTTTCGTCAAGGTGAACTGCGGCGCTCTGGTCGAGAGCCTCCTTCTGAGCGAGCTCTTCGGACACGAGCGCGGTGCTTTCACTGGTGCGTTGCGCCGCAAGCCCGGGCGCTTCGAGTTGGCGGACGGGGGAACAATTTTCCTGGATGAGATCGGTGACATCACCCCCAACACCCAGGTGGCGCTGCTCCGCGTGTTACAGGAGAAGCAGTTCGAGCGAGTCGGTGGAACAACGCCCATTCGTGTGAACGTGCGGATCGTGTGCGCAACGCACAGAGACCTCGAGAAGATGGTGCGGGAGGGCTCGTTCCGCGAAGACCTGTACTACAGGCTGAAGGCCTTCCAGATAGAGGTTCCACCGCTGCGTCTTCGCGGCAATGACGTACTGATCTTGGCGCGCCGGTTCCTCGAGGATCTGGTTACTGCGTCGGAGTGTCCACCACGCAGGCTGGGTCACGATGCGGAAAATCTCCTTGTTCGGTGGAGCTGGCCTGGAAATGTTCGGGAGCTTCAAAACGTAATCAGGTCGGTCTCGCTCCTCGCTGATGGCGAAGTGGTGCATCGAGCCGATCTGCTTCCCTTCATGCCGGACTCGAAGGCGGATCTTCCGTCCTCTCCCCTTCTTTCGATGAGTTCTTCGCAGCCATCAGCGCAACCCGAGGTCCCATTAGACTCTGCCGCCCCTGCCATGCACGGGACCCCAGAGGAAGACAAAGACCCATACGAGAAGCTCCTGAGCGAAGGCCTCTCGCTGCACGAATACAAGAAGAGGATTGAGGAAGCCTGTATTTCCAAGGCACTGCGCCAGACGAACGGCAACATCACCCGGGCTGCGGAGCTGCTCGGAATGAAAAGGCCCAGGTTGAGCCAGCTCGTCAAAGAGTATGGTCTCTCGAGTCAGGCGGGAAAGGACTGAGCCATGAAGACCAACCATCTACCCACTCTGTTCGTCGCCTTGTGCGTAGCGGCGGGCGGCTGCTCTCTTCCGCAACCGGATCTAGGCCAAGCCCGAGCTTCTCTCGAGGCCCATGAGGTGCCCGGAGATCTATGCCCATGCGCGGATCTCTACGGAGAGCTCCAATTCTGGCCAGAGTCGGAAGCGATCTACCGAATCGCTGCGCAGCCCGGAGTGCTGGTGCTGGCAGTGGACGGCGAGTTGGATTGCGTCGCAAACGAGACGGAGGTGGCTCAGAGAACAGATCTGGCGGTGCTGGCCCGAATCAAGCCACTAGGCGACGGGAAGCTGAATGGACAAGGCTCTACTGAATCTCCGAATGGTTCGTCCCATCGCCTCTCCGGGGAAGCCGTATCCGCGGGTGAGCGCGATGACTCCAATCCCCTCCCCGCCGTTCCGCTGCCCTATGACTCCGCAGATGACTCGAACCCTCTCCCCGCCAAAGAGGGCCGCGATCCTGCCTGTGCCAACTCCAACGCTGATGACTCGAATCCTCTGCCAGCACGCGATGGCCGGCGCACCTCCCTCGAGCACACAGAGCTGTCCAGCCTCTCCAAGTAGCATTCGGCTCTTTCTCGAGAAACTACTATAGAACGACGCTGTCGCCGTGTGAGCCCCGTGTTCGACCCGAAAGTATCTGGAGGTTGGCCAGCTCACGGCGCTTGGCCTCGCGGTTCACCTCTTCCCAGATCTGCGGATAGTGGCTGAGGATGCGATAAAATTCCGAAGCAGCAAGCTGAACCAGCTCTGTTGGTGCGACCGTGGTGACACTCGCCACTGCATTGCCCCCCTTCAGCAGTGACATCTCACCGAAGTAGCTCCCATCCCCTAGAGTTGCCAGGGTGCGAGCCGAGCCATCAGGTTCTGCCTTGCTGATTCGAACCTGACCAATGAGGATCAGGAAAAAACCTCCACCGGGCTCCCCTTCGGAAATGATCTTGGTCCCATCGGGGACCCTCCTGAACCGAAGCCGCCCCATTAGGGACTCTCGCTCGGTCTCGTTGAGGACCGTGAAGAAAGGCGCCGACGCCAACAGGGTGCCAAGGAGTCGCCTTCGGTAGAACGCGCGCAGGGTATTGCCAAAAGCTGGCTCAGCCTTGGTGAGATCCGCAATCACCTTGCGGGATATCTCATAAATCACAGCGTCTTCTGTGACTGTCACCGTGGCATGGCGTTTTCTGTCCGAAAGGAGGGCGAACTCGCCGAAAAACGACCCTGGTCCCAGAGTGGCCAGCTCCAGGCTCTCGTCAGCGCCAACGGTCTTGGTTACCGATACGCGGCCAGAGACCAGCACGAAAAGGGCATGTCCAGGATCACCCTCGCGCACCACAACGGTCCCGGCCACCTCCTTCCGCGGGGAGACTCGGGAGCGCAATAAATCTCGAGATGACTCGCTAATATCTCGGAAGATCGAGATGTCCTCGATCTTGGAGACCGTGGGCTCGACTACGGGCAGCGGGGCTCTCGACTCCAGCTCCCGCCTGGCGGCAGTGGGAGGCGGGCCTGGTGAGGGCGTAGCAGGTGCCGAGCCGGCTGGGATTGCCGCCATTGGCAGGGTCGCCCTTGGGCGCCTTGCCTCCGCCGGTGGCGTGGAGTCCACTCGAGAGGGGCCCTGGGCAGCTGCCTGATGGATCCCAGAAATGGTTTGGGGCTGTACTGACGCTGGATCTGTCGATGAGCCTTTGGACATCTCGGCCCAAAAGGCATCCTCTTCCGCATCGAAGACGCTGGACACCGTCGCCACCGAGGATACTGGGGTAGAGGATGGGCGTGGCCAGTCTAAGCTGGTTTCCTTGGCCGTTGGAGCACCGGCCTCCCCTGGCCCCATCGTGACCTTGTCCGAGACAGGGGGGGGTACTACCACTTCCTCTTCTGGGCTCTCCCCTCTCTCCAGCTTTCTGAGGGTGATCGCGGGGAGCGGCACTGCCGGTGTAGGACGGTGATGCACGGACAGGTCTGGCTCGACTCTTCCCAGCTCCGATTGGCTGTGCGGAGGAACTCCGACCAGGGTGCGCCTCGGCCTTGCCTCCCTGGAGCCCCCTGCCGCGGGCTCCAGGCGGGCACGGTCCAGACGCACCACGGACTCGCGAATCATCTCATCATAGGTTTTGGGACCTGGAGAGGTAGTCTCCTCGACGAAGTCGCCTTGGGCCGATTGGCCAGGCTTGGACGGCTGTGGGCTGCCTGCAACCGGCGCACCTTCGGCGAGTGGTACCTTAGCGGGAGCTACGGCTGGAGGAGGTGGTGGTGGTGGTGGCGCTACTCTAGCGGAGGGTGACCCTGTTTCCTCCTGCTCCCGTTTGAAAAGCCGCGGCAACGAGGTCTGTGATTCGTGGGTGACCCTGGGCACCGCCGGCGGCGCCCAACCTGGAGAAGCACTGCCTGGCGTGCTGGCAGCGCCTGGGAGAGACTTGGTCCCGATCTGCTCCGCGCTGTCGGCTTCCCTTCCTGGAGGCATTTCCCCTTCCTCCAAGAGGTCCTCTGGAACGTGGAGGAACGGGCGGCTGCGTCGCGTTCGCCTGCCAACCGAGCTCGCTCCGCCAGGTTGCGACGGCAAGCGAAGCCGCGAAGGTGTGGCGCCGTCCTGCGAGGCAGATGCCGCCGGCTCCTCCGAGGGGGAGGCATCGGTCGGCAGCACCCAGCGTCCCCCCTCCTGCTGAAGCCTGGGAGCACCTTTGCGCTGGATCTCCTCGGAGCGCTTGGAGGAGAGCTCCGACAGGGCGGCCTCGGCACCCTGATCCTTGGGGTCTATCTCCAGTATGCCTTTGTATACGGAGATGGCCTGCACGAGCTTTCCGCTCTCGGTGTAGGCCTTGGCTACCGCCTGGTAGTGCTCGATCGCCTCGCGGCCGTTGCCCAGCTCCTTCAGGGCGCCTGCGAGCTTCAGCCTTGCAACCAGGTTGTTCGGATCCTGCTTGACAGATGCCGTGTAGTCCTTGACCAGCTTCTTCAGCTGCTTCTTGTTGGGCCTCAGGTCGTCGCCCATGGATCTGTCGCCCTCGAGTTACTGCGGCCGCAGGTTCATCCACGCCCGGAAGCGGTGTGGCTGCCCTTGAAATTTGGTGAACTTCCAGTTCGATAGTAGCTTCCTCACGCAAGCCTCGAAACCGAAACCGACAGGTGGGCTGACCATGATGCCCGAGAGCTGCCCGGACGGCTCGAGGTCGAAGACAAGCTGAACCCTCTTCTCGACGGTCTGCAAGGAGGTATTCTTCTTGGCCGCCTCCAAGTAGCAGGCCCTGATTCTTTGCCGGGATTGCCTGACCCTGGCGTTCACGTCTTCCGTTCCGGCAGCAGAAGGCTCGGAGGCGGGAAGCATGGCCTCTCCTTTGTCTCCCACAGGCCGTACGGCGACCTTCCTGATCGTATACTCGATTGGATCCAGCTCGAAGTCACAGGGCTTCTGGGAATACAGCTTGAAGTCGTTCTGAAGCCTCGTGACCTGCCGTGTCAGCAGTGAGAGCTCTTCTTTGAGAGCGGACTCCCGCTCCTGGCTCTTCCGAAGCTCGGATTTCACGGACTCCAACTTCTCTCCAGATGATGCATCCTGTCCGGCACTGCAAGCGAACGCGGAAAGCGCGGCGAAAAGGAGCAGGCTCGCGGCGTGAACCGCTGCGAGGCTCCTCCAGGTGAAAGCCGCGTGCCTTCCTACTAGATTACACAAAAACTCCGACCTCCCGATCGCCAGGGTAGCACAAGTTCAATGTGAATTCAGCAGTATGGACGCGCCCGGAACTGCGGCCAAAAGGAGCTCGGAAGGCAGCTTGAATACCTGGGATCAAGGGGCCGTCTTGCCCAGCTCCCGAGACAAGTACTCCCTTAGCTGCGGAAGTGTATGGTGATCCTCGGCGACGAAGGTCAAGACCTGCCTCTCGGCCCTCCCACCCCAATCGATCAGGGTCTTAGCCATGCTGGTCAGGAGGTTGATCCGGTTCGCGAAGTCCGACTCGCCACGGTAGGTGAGGAGAAACTGGCTGAAGGGCCACACGACCTGCTTATCCCCGATCTGGATGAGGGCGGTGACGATGTCCTCCAGGGCAGAATACGGAGTCTGGGGCTCCTGCAGGTGCGCCAGCAGCGCTGGCACCGCCTCCTTGGAGCCGATACGCCCTAGCGCCTTGGCGATGATTCCAACTCCCTGCGGTGCCGTTCCAGAGAGGAAGTCGTATCGCCCCTCCAGGGCGCGCAAGAATATCGAGAGTGAGTCGGCGTTCGCGCGCTCTACCAGCACCTCGCCCGCGACGCGGCGAACCTCCACCTCGGTGCGAGTGTCGTTCACGATCTTCAAGAGTATGTCCGACAGCTCCGCACCCTTGACCTTCACGAGCTGAGAGAGCGCGAAGATCTTTGCGTCCTGGAACTGAGGATCCGGCTCTCTGATGACATCCTTCAGAACATCGAGCAGCGGTGGATTCTTCTCGGCCTTGCCAACGGGCGGGTTGAAGCCATGTGCATCGAACGTGACTCCGTGGATCCGGATGTCGGTGTCCTGCTCCCAGACCTTGTCGCCGGTGAGGCTGTCGAGCATCACGAAGCGCCCTTCGCGCGATACATAGATGATCCGTTTACCGATATGTGCGGAGCTCACTACCTCTGTGGCCGGGTGCATGTAAGCCCAGCGAAGCGTCCCCGTGCTGGCCTCGAAGCCGAAGAAGTACCGGTAGTACTGAAGCACAGCGGAGTCACTCTCGAACCCCGAGCCGCTCTCGGCAAACCTCCAGAGCAAGAGGTTGCGGTCGATCGCGGTGTAAGCCACCATGCTGGGCTTGTACCCGTCCCAGAAGTACCGAGCGTTCACCGAGCGTTGCTCCTTGAGGCTGATCCCCGCGAAGTCCACCTCGCTGCGGTTCCCAGACTCCACTCGGTCCGAAAACCGTATGGCTCCCACGGCGTCGTTTCCGAAGAACAGCCCATGAGAAGTCGCCCAGGCGAAGTTCACCAGTATCGGGGAGCTCCTGGTGCCCCCGCTCGAGGTCTTCACCGGGTGTTGAACCTTGGCCCGGGCGATCTCCATGCCCGTCTTGCCGTCCAGGACCGTCAGGTACTGGAAGCGATATGGCACGAACACCATCCCGCTTCGCGCCGCCGGTGCTCCCAGTGGGCCGTTTGCGCGCTTCTTCCAGGCTACTCGCCCGGTGGCAGCGTCCACCTTCACGATGTCGGCGAACCTGGCGTACATTCGCCCGCCGGTCATCTCAGTGGCCACGAAGTAGAGATCGTCGCCGTCGGCGTCCATGCCGTAGAATTCCGTGGCGTTCCCGTACTGCAGCGTGTACTCCCACGCGACCTCCCCCGTGGCGAGGTGCCTGGCCTGTAGCACGGTGCTCCCCTTGCGATGGAAGATGTGGTTGCGCCCAACGACAATCTTCGAGCTCGTGTCAGCGATCTCTTTTCGCCAGAGCACCTTGCCGCTCTCGAGGTCGTAGGCGACGATTCCGCGCGGACGCGTCGCAACCATGAACGCCATCGGACGACCGGTGGAATTCCTGATCGCGGGCGTCGCCCGGTCCAGCCGCCTTGCGACACGCTTGATCTCCCCGGGGCTGTTCGTTGGGTGCGAGACGCGGAAGGGCTCCTCGCCGCAGGCCGAAATCGCTATGGTCGAGCCCAGAAGGAGGAACCCAATGACAAAGGTGTGCTGAATACGGCGCATGGGCTATTTCTCCATGAACTCGTTGGCCATGGCGACCGACTTGAGCCCTGGCGTCGGAGGATTTGCGGCGTAGTTCGCGAGTGCCTCGGTTGCGTGCTGCCCCTTGAGCCCGGCGAGCGAGATTACAATCCACTGCCGGATCGGATCCGGGCCGAAGTCGTTCCGAACGAGCAAGGCACGGTAGATCTCCGCCACGGTGCGTTCGGGAATCTTCTTGATGTTGACAGCCAGGAAGCGGGCGGTGTTGTAGCCCCCCACTGCCGCCAAGCCAATCGTCGGCGCCACGGTATCCCCACGCTCGAGGAGCGCGAGGAGAGTCCCCTCCAACTTGTCGGACTCGGGCATGGGGAGCTTCTCCTTGGTGCGGTGCGCGACGACCCACGCCGCGGCCATTCGCACCTGGACGTCGCTATCGGCGAGAGCTTTCCTGGTTGCCTCCTGAACCCTGCGGGCAATCTTGGGCTCACGCAAGACCCCAATCGCCCGGACTGCCTCCGCCCGCAGCTTGGCGTTCCGGTGCGAGGCCACCACCTCGAGCAGCCCAAGCGCGGAGGGGCTCTGATGCTCGCCAATGGCCTTCACCAGAGCCTCGGCGAGGTTGGGAGTGCACTTCCCTCGTTCCTGGCATACCGAAGTTGGGGCCCCAAGCTTCAGGGTTTCGAGCAGCAAGTCCAGAGCGCCGTCGCGCCTGGCCTTGCCCAAGCGCTGGGCAGCCTTGACCGCTTGGTCGAGGTCCTTACCCCAGAGTGCAGCGCGGTCGGCGTCCAGAGGATCAGCATGGGCCGAAACCCGCACCATACCCAGCGTGAGTAGCAAACTCAGCGAAAAGAGAAGGCTTTTCATGAATTCTCCTCCGGGCAATGCCTTACTAAATTTCCTAGGCAAAGTCAAGACTTGGGGACTCGGAAAAGAAACGACGGGCGGAGAGGTTTCTCCCAAGGATGAGCTGGCGAAGCCCACTCTCCACTCAATACAACAGATGAGGCGCCCTGCGCTCGTCGAACGCCGCCGCCTCCGAGTCCCAGAGGGCCAGCACATCCTCCACACCGCCGCCCGAAGCCAGGGCCTCTCGAAGAGCAGTAGAGCCAGCCAACAGGTCGATGGCCGGGACGTCCGACACGAACTCGTAGGGAGCCTCCCGCCAACTCATGGCCTCGGGCGCGATGCGCCGGACAGCCTCCAGCAGTGACAACGCGGTCCTTAGCGGCTTGAAGATCCTGCGATCCGTGACGTGCAGCTGCACACCTCCGCAGTCATTGCCAGCGTGCTTCTGAAAGGCTGGCCTGAACCAGGTAGCCCTGAAACGGACACCGGGCAGCGAGAGGGCCTCCATGTGCCTTGCGAGGGCAGCCGGAGGAATGCCTGGCGCCCCAAAGAGCTCGAAAGGCCTCGTGGTGCCCCTCCCTTCCGACATGCTAGTCGCCTCCACGAGGCACATCCCCGGATATACGAAGGCGGTGTCCAGGGTGGGCATGTTGGGGGAAGGCATGACCCAGGGCCGACCGGTAGCCTCAAAGTCCATTTCACGGTTCCACCCCGTCATCCTGACTATTCTGAGGCACTCTCCTGCTCCCCGCTCGGCGGCCGCTAGGCCGACGAGCTCACCAATTGTCAATCCGTGCCTTGTCGGGACATCGTGGAGGCCAACAAATGATTCGAATCCAGGGAGGATCCTGCCTCCCTCAATCTCGACGCCCCCCAATGGGTTGGGGCGGTCACATAAGAGCACCTCTACGCCCAGGGCACTGCACGCCTCCAGACAAAGGAGCGCGGTCCAGACGTAGGTGTAGTACCGGCTACCCACGTCCTGCAGATCGCACACCAGGACATCCAGGTCCTCCAAAGTCGAGGGGATCGGGCGCAGACTCCCCTGATCCTTGCCATAGAGGCTCACAACCGGCAGCCCCGTGTCGGAATCCAGAGCATCCCCAACGGAAACCATGTCTTGGGCCGCGCCACGGATGCCGTGCTCCGGGCCAAACAAGCGAATGAGCCCCCCGGCACACAGGTCCTTCAAGAGATCCGCGGCGTGCCGAAAGTCACTGTCAACCGAAACTGGATTGCACAGGAGCCCGACGCGGCGCCCGGAAAGAAAGCGCCGTTCCTCGGACACCAGGCGCTCAAGGCCGATCTGGACCGTGGTCATCGCTCAAACGTTGTGTAGCCTTGGTTCTAGGCCACGGGGTAGGGATTGAGGACGACGCCGTCATCAGCGAGCACCACCGAGAACCGGACCTCGGAGCACTTGAGACGAGCACAGATCATGCGCTCGTTCACCTCCAACTTGCTCCGAAAGGTCTTTATGGAGAACCCCGAAGTGTCCTCGCCGAGCTGTTGCATGGCGGCCATGTAGTCCTTGAAAATGCGCTCTATGTGAGCGTCACGAGACTCGTCCAACCTCGGGATCAGCTGAGAGTCACCGGGGCGATAGGGCCTGTCGGGAAGCGGTCCGAGCGCGAACTGCATCGCCGACTCGGACGCTTCCTCGCCCTCTCCTTCCACTTCGTCTCCTGGTTCAGGCCTCCCCAATACCTGCGCCATCAGAACATTGAGAGAGTATGCCAAGCCCTCCGTCTCTCGAGAGGCCACGCCGAACTTGTACTCGGTGTTGCCCGCGACGATGTCTCCGACACCACGCTCCAGCTCCGAGATTGGAAGGATGAAGTGTCGCCGCAGGAGCCATCCAACCAGGATGAAGGTGATTGCCATGCAGAGGCCCAATATCAAGACTAGCGCCCTCGCGTATCCGAATGCGGCTCGCCTGTCGTCCATGGAGGCCAATACGACGAAGACATAGGCGTCACTCCCAGCTCCGGGCATGACCACGGACGCTGCGACGTATTGCTCTCCTCGGATCTCGAGTTTTCCAAGCGGCAGATCCCCAGGATCTCCAATGGCCGATTTTGCTCGAGGAAGCGCGGCCAACTTCGAAGCCACGGCCTGCTTGATCGTGCTCGTACAGAGATTGGCTCCATGCAGATAGGCAACGTGAGCGCCCGACAGCCTCCGCGTGTCCGAGGCGTGCACGTCGCCGAGTTCCCAGGCCAGCACCAGGAGACCGGCAAAACGACCTCTGTCGGTGTTCACGGGCGCAAATCCCACTCGTAAGATCTCCGGGCGTAGATCCTCTCCACGATCAGAGGAAGGCTTGACGTAGTGAACGGACGCCTTCAGCCAGAGCTCCGAGGTGGCCATGCGCTGTGCCCGAGCAGTCTGAAGCGCCAGCGAGCCAGGTACCAGGGGCTGTCCCACGAAGAGACGGGAGCGATCGTTGCGCTGAAGCAGCACGCCTTGAGCGTCGAGGAGCCCGACGAAGGACGCTCTGACGCCATAGAGGCGACTGATCTCCTCGGGAAGCTGGTCCGAGAACGTGGCGGACAGCACTGCCTCTAGCCTCGTCCTGGTTTCAAGGATGGCCAACACATCGAGCTTGTCCCTGAACTGCTCGCCCAAGGTTCGCAGCTCCCGCTCGTCGCTCTTGCCCTTCCAGGCGAGGATCACGACGCCAACGACTTTCTTCCCTTCACCCAATAGGGGTACGGCGACGCACCTCGTGGGAGCTGCCAGGCCCTCGGCCCATGGCAGCTCCCCCACGGTGAAAGGCAATTTTCCACTGAACACAGGGTCGGCAAAACGTGCCTCGAAGAGCCTGTTCGTCGCGTACCCAGGAGTCGTTCCCGCCTTGGCGATTGCCGTTCCCATGCGCGACCACACCACCACTCGCGCCGTGCTCACCATGCCAGCGAAGTCCGGAGCCCCAGCCTCCCCCAGACCATCCGCTGCGCGCGCGACCTCTGCCGCGACCGTTGCCTCGTATTTCTCGGAAGCGGTGAAGAAGCCCACGGCGCGCCCAGCGAAGTGCTGAGCCACCGCCTTTGCCGTGTCGGCTTCCTTGCCCAGCAGGGCGCTCACTATGTGAACCCCCCTCTGAGTCCTCGCCTTCGCCTCATCCCCGGCCTTCCTGTCGCTGTCGCGAGAAACCAGGAGGTAGGCAGCGACTGTCAGGGCTATCGCCAATACCGCCGCCACAATACCGTGCTGACCTTTGACCATATAATTCGCTCCCCCTCAGGAGATCGTCCTTGGATGCAAGTTATCCGAACCTTTGGATGTTCGTCAAGGGGAGGTCGGCTCGGCCATCCTCCAAGCTCCCTGGGTCGCCTGATCGTGGAGGCCCATTTGCCAGAGCAGCCATCGCCTGACCCGCTCCAGCCACATCCTGCCCTTTCCGTAGGACAGGCCCGCCTCCAGAAAGATAAACGCCAGCTCCTTGTGCCTGGTGGGTGCAAGGAGGACCCCCAGCGCGAGGTAGCGAGGGCCAGGAAGCGACTCCGCCAGGACCACCCGCC
>JAVEWA010000648.1:0-3934 GCA_034004785.1 Polyangia bacterium | reverse complement strand
TATCTCCCCGAGGACCGTCTCTCAGGTCTCCTCGTCGGAAGTGGCCCCCCTTGGCGCAAGGTGGTCGAGAGGTGACGATGTTCCCGGCCCCCATCTCGTCAGAAGTGGCCCCCCTTGGCGCAAGGTAGTGGAGAGGTGACTATGTTCCCGGCCCCCATCTCGTCAGAAGTGGCCCCCCTTGGCGCAAGGTGGCCTACAGGCGACGACGCTCGCCGCCGAGGGGACATCGAAAGGGTTTCATCCTGGAGGCGGATCGGGCAAGAATGACCATTGGGGCGAACAAGCCCCACAGGGTGATCGATTGGCCACGAACGAGAAGAAGCGGCGCTCGGCGAGGCTCGTGACCGAAGGGCTCTCGGAGTTCATCGCCGAGCGGGGCGGCGTGCTCTGCATCTCGAAGCAAGCCATCATCTTCGGGTGATGAAGCGCCACCCACGGCCCGGTCGGGTCGTTAGGGCGGCCTGAGTCTCTCGACGCCTTCGAGGGCTTCGACCTCGAAAGGCTGGAGCTCTTCATCCAGCGGGACCTGCTCGGAGAGCTCGGCTCGGGCGGGGCCCTGCGCTTCCACTTCGGGGCCAAGGGCTGGTGCAGGCTCTGGATCGAGCAGTGAGCAGGGCGTCGCGGCGCGGCGCGGCGTGGCGCGGCGCGGCGAAAGCTGGGGGCGGCGCGGCGCGGCGTGAGGCGGGGGCGACGCGGTGCGGCTCGGCGTGAGGCGGGGGCGGCTCGGCGCGTCGCGGCGCGGCGGGGCGTGAGCTGGAGGCGGGGCGGCTCGGCGTGAGGCGGCTCGGCGCGGCTCGGCGTAAGCTGGGCGCGGTGCGGCTCGGCGTGAGGCGGGGGCGGCTCGGCGCGTCGCGGCGCGGCGGGGCGTGAGCTGGAGGCGGCTCGGCGCGGCGTGAGGCGGGGGCGTCGCGGTGCGGCGCGGCGTGAGGCGGGGGCGTCGCGGTGCGGCTCGGCGTGAGGCGGGGGCGTCGTCGTCGGCCCCTGGCTTTTCTCTGTGCGAGGATGAGAGACACGACCATGAACAGAAGACCCCTCGGAAATAGCGGTCTGGAGATCCCCCCGATCACCTTTGGCGCCTGGGCCATCGGCGGCTGGTACTGGGGGGGCTCGGACGACGCCGCGGCCCTAGGCGCCATCGAGCGGGCCGTGGATCTTGGGGTGACGGCGGTGGACACGGCCCCGATGTACGGCTTTGGCCACTCCGAGGAGCTGGTGGGCCGGGCCCTTCGCGCCCTCGGCTCGAGGCGGCGCGAGCTGCTCCTCGCCACCAAGTGCGGCCTGCGCTGGGGCTCTGAGGAAGGGACCTTCTTCTTCAAGACCCGGGACGCCCGGGGCCGCCCGACGCCGGTCCATCGCAACCTCAGGCCCGCCTCTGTGAGGGCCGAGTGCGAGGCGAGCCTCAGGCGGCTCGGGGCCGACGAGATCGATCTCTACCAGCTCCACTGGCCCGATCCCTCTACCCCTCTCGCGGACACCGCCGAGGTCCTCGCGCGCCTCCTCGAGGAGGGTAAGATCCGGGCAGTTGGTGCGAGCAACTTCGACGCCCCCCTCCTCGAGGAGCTCATGAGCCTCATCCCGGTTGCGAGCCTTCAGCCCCGTCTCAGCCTGCTCGACAGGAGCATCGAGCCCGAGCTCCTGCCCTTTTGCAGGGAGCGGGGCTTGGCGGTGCTGGCCTACAGCCCCCTCGCCCAGGGAATCCTCACGGGCGCAGTGGCGCCGGAGCGGACCTACCCTCCGGGGGACTACCGGCCGAACCAGCCCATGTTCTCCCCCGAGTTTCTCGCGCGTCTCCAGGGGCCCCTCGAGGAGCTGCGCGCCCTGGCTCGACGCCTGGGCGCAACTCCGGCGCAGGTGGCCATCGCCTGGGTCCTCGGCGCGCCCGGGATCACCTCGGCCCTTGTGGGCGCTCGCAGCGCGGCCCAGGTGGAGGAGAACGCGGGCGCCGCCGCCCTCGAGCTCGCCGAGGCCGACAGGGAGCGGCTCGGCGCGATCTTTGCCGAGGTGGGGCCTCCCGCGCCCCTCCCTGGGAGCTGAGGAGACCAGGACGATGAGCGAGACAAGCAGCTCCTTGGGAAGGCCCGCGCCCGAGCGCATCCACGCCGTGCTCTTCGACGCGGGCCAGACCCTCATCAGGCCCTCGAGCCCGGTGGAGCAGATCTACGCCCTGCACGCCCGGCCCGGCCGGCCGGTCACCCCCGAGCTCCGCGAGGAGGTGCGTCGGAGCTTCCGCGCCCTCTTCGACGCCGAGCGGCAGCGGATGGCCTCGGGCGCCGACGACTACGCGGCCTCGGACGAGGCCGACTACGCCCTTTGGAAGCGGCTCTGCTATGCCGTGGCCGAGCGGGTCCCGGGCCTGACCGACGATCCACAGTCCTGGTTCGAGACGCTCTACGCCGAGTTCGGCCGGCCCGAGACCTGGCAGGTCTTCTCAGACACCTGGCCGACGTTGCGAGTCCTTGCCGAGCGGGGCATCGTCCTCGGCGTGGTGTCCAACTGGGACAGCCGGCTCCAGGGGATCCTGGAGGGCCTCGGACTGGCCGCTCCAATGAGGGTCATATTGATCTCGGCCCGCGAGGGCGCGCGAAAGCCCGGGCCCAGGATCTTTTCGATGGCGCTCGACGCTCTCGGCCTGGCCCCCGAGCATGTCCTCATGGTGGGCGACAGCGTGACCGACGACGTGGAGGGCGCCTGGGGCTCGGGCCTCCACGGGGTGCTCATACACCGGAGCCCGAGGGCAGAGCCGCCCCCCGGGATCCCAGCCGTGCGATCCTTGACCGAGCTCCTCGCCTGGCCCTGCCTCGCGGGCAGCAGATGAAGCAGTCGCGCCGGGTCTAGCTCGCGTCCGTGGCGCGCCCCTTGCCTCCGCCCGCCCGTAGTGCGCTCGCGCTCAGGTCTTGGTCCACGCGCCCCTTGCCTCCGCCCGCCCGTAGTGCGCTCGCGCTCAAGTCTTGGTCCACGCGCCCCTTGCCTCCGCCCGCCCGTAGTGCGCTCGCGCTCAAGTCTTGGTCCACGCGCCCCTTGCCTCCGCCCGCCCGTAGTGCGCTCGCGCTCAAGTCTTGGTCCACGCGCCCCTTGCCTCCGCTCGCCCCGTGCCGCAGACTGGGCAGTGATGTCGTTTGTTCTCTCAGTGCTCCTCGGCCTCTTCGTCTGCGACGGCGCGCCCATCGACGCGGGCATGTCCCCCTCGGGCGTGAGCTGCCGCTACGAGTGCATCTGCTTTCGCACGAACGGCTACCGCTGCCTGCGCGCCTACGAGGAGCGCTGCGACGGCCGGGAGTGCTGGCAGTGCCAGGACAAGGTCACCCGCAAGGCCCGCCTGAGCTGCTCGATAGGCGAGCCCATCCGCTCCTGCTTCTGCAAGCCCTTCAAGAAGGGTCGAAGCGCCTCGGATTGCTCGAACCGCAGGCACGCCTCGGGACGGAGGGGGTAATCGGCCAAAGAGGGGAGGGCAGAGGGGGCCCAATCGAGCGGCCCAAGGAGATTGTCCTGGTTTAATCCGCGAGGGCCCGGCGGATCTCGGCCTCGAAGCGGGAGATGTCGGTCGCGCCCCGCCAGACCTTCCTGATGCGGCCCCGCTTGTCCACGAGCACTGTTGTCGGCATCACCCGGATCTTGTAGGCCTCGCTGACGTGGCCCCCCTCGTCCATGAGCACCGGGAAGCCGAGCCTCATGTTCGCAACCTCCGCACTCACCGCCCCCCTCCACCTGGGGCCGCCCTGCATGTGGATCCCGAGCACCGTGACGGGGGCGTCGGCGAAGCGCTTCGCCACCTGGCTGAGCTCCGGCAGCGCCTTGAGGCAGGGCGGGCAGGTCACGCTCCAGAAGTCGTGGACTAGGTCCCTGCCCTTGTGTTCCGCGGTGCGCACCAGGTCGGCCTCCAGCGTGTGCTGCTCGAAGGCGGGCGCGCGTTCCCCCGGTCCCAGGGCGCGCAGCT